>CAZHNG010000030.1:0-29407 GCA_964533785.1 uncultured Saprospiraceae bacterium
GGCGATGCCTAAGCATCGGCGAGGCTTTTTAACGAAGTGCAGTATAAAATTTGCCACTTGTAGCCGTTTGATGGCCTCTCCGAACAAGTCTATTATAAAGAGTGCGTTTTCTGAAAGTCTTCCTAACCTTAGGTAAGACTTTCTTTGTATATTGATGCTCCATTCCAATTTAATTTTAAAGAATCAATATACAATGAGACGTGAAATTCATTCCTGGTACAGCCCATCCCTAAATAAGCACATGGACATTGTCGTTTACGGGTACTATGGCGATGCTTTGTTGTTACTGCCTACTGCGGGGGCAGATTATTTAGAGTACGAACGGTTTCATATGATCGACGTGATTAGCGACAGTATCAATTCCGGTAAATTCAAAGTGTTTTCTATCAACAGCATTAATAACGAAAGCTGGTTGAACCGAAACATGCACCCCCGACATAAATCCATTCGCCACGTACAATACAACAATTACGTTATTAAAGAAGTTATTCCATTCATTAAGCAAATGACGAGCCCAAATACCCCCGTGTTTACCTCAGGAGCTTCCCTGGGCGCGCTGCATAGTGCTAATCTGTTTTTCCAACGTCCCGATGTTATTTCTGGCATGATTGCCATGAGCGGGATCTATGAACTTGCTTATTACACCGATGGCTACCACGACCAAGATGTTTATTTCAATTCTCCTATGCAGTATTTATACCATATGAATGACGACTACTGGTTATCTCATATGCGTAAAAGCCCTCATATCCATATCGTCTGCGGATCCGGGCCATATGAGAACCCTGATGCTTCCCGCGCTTTATCTGCCGTCCTTTCCAGTAAAGGAGTACCTCATGAATTGGATATATGGGGACCTGATATGCCCCATGATTGGGTGACCTGGCGGAAAATGCTTCCTTATTATTTAAGAGATAAATTTTAGTCTGAAAAAAATACAAGGTGTTCCTTTGCAGGAAACACCTTGTTATTGTATCATAGTTTTTGCAATCCGTGCATACACGGCATTTTGGAAATGATTAAGTGTAAAAATTGGAAAATCTTCTTGGAAGGTACTTTCTATTTTTGAAAAAAACTAGTGAGGGGAGATGGATGAATTACTCCACTGCTTTTAGCGAAGCGCACCACCTAACCCCGATCACTAGCGAAAGTTCCCCCTTATTAAATTCTTTTATGGTTCCAGGGTATTATCTTTTTGGGAGAAAAATCAATAGAAAATTCGTGTTAAAAACTAGCGGGAGTCAGGTGGATGTTTTGCTCCGCTGCTTTCAGCAAAGCGCACCACCTAACCCTGACCACTAGCGAAAGTTCCCCCTTATTAAATTCTTTTATGGTTCCAGGGTATTATCTTTTTGGGAGAAAAATCAATAGAAAATTCGTGTTAAAAACTAGTGGGGGGCAGATGGATGGATTACTTTCCTGCATTCAGAGAAGTACGCCATCTAACCCCTGCCACTAGCGAAAGTTCCCCCTTATTAATTTTTTTATTGGTTTTAGGCAATAATTCGCAGGGCAAACACTAACGCATTGTCAGTATGCTGATGAAGTCGTTTTTTTCATCTTTGACCAAGTTGTACTTAACAGGTTTATCATGTACTTAAACGAGGCAAAGATTTTGAGACAGTGTTTGCAATAGCGAATAGAGGATAAATTGACGTAAGCCCTAACAGGTAAATGGTTATTACCGGATAGAAGGGAAATTGTAATCTTTTAATTTGTGTACTTATGATCGGTGAGTATACGTCCCTTATTTCCTCAAAAAACATGCCATATTAAGAGCCTAAAGATTTTACTTTAATTTCCTTTTAAATATTTTCATACTTAGGACGTAAAAACATTTAGAAGTAACGCGAGGGAGTGTAAAAGTAGTAAATTTTTTTATTTGATCATTGCTTTTGCACTGAAAAAGCAAAATTTCTCCTGTTAAGTAATGATAAAACAATAAATCCATCATTTTGTGAGCGACTCTTTTTGCGGCAAGCTTCGTTAATCTCGTGCTTGCTGCCCAGGTGGGCCCTCGTGTCGGGACGCTGTCAGTCTCTAGAGTCGGTCAGAGAAAATTAATATTATATTGAAATAGTTAATTGACTATGAATTACTTCTAGCTTCTAACGTCAAAAGTCTAATAAGTGAGTAAACCACCAACTTTTCAATTTTCTAAGATAGGCAAGCAACGCTAAAAAGAGGCGGATGAAAACGTGACTTTTTATTATTATTTGTCTAAACTTTTTTGTGTTTTTTTGAAATAAAATTCTTAATATAGTAATGCGACTTTATTGATTGTATTAAGAATTTTAAAAAATGACAGATTATATTTGGTTAGCGATGACCTGGGTCATTTGCCTGTCCTGTCCTGTCTTATCGTATACTCAATTACCTTTTGAGTGTGATGGTAAGCTATACAGGGTAGTAGAAGAAAGAAGAGGAAGTGTTTTGCAAGAGTTGAACCTTGATAAGCAAAAACTGACGATGGACATTCAAGAACTAGGATTCTTTCCTGAGTCCAGGATTAATGCGATTTGCTACCGGCCAAGCGATAACCTTATTTACGGTCTTTTATTGGAATCCCCTTACGTATTATGTAGAATTGACGGGGACTATAATCTGACCAGACTAAGGGAATTGCCTTTACCGACCAACCTGACCTTTGTGGCCGGAGATATTTCACCGGACGGCAGGTATCTTGTATTACTGGGGTTCAGCATTAACGAACCAGGTAACCTTCTGGCACGGGTTGACTTAAATGATCCGGAATTTCCCACTGAAATGATTCCTATTTACACCAATGACAACAGCGAATCCATTGCCTGTGTAGATATAGCCTTTCATCCTACCACCCATATCCTTTATGGCTTCAATCATAAACACCACCGGCTCATAACCATTGATATCGAAAAGCAACTTATCGATAACACTACGTTTCCAATATCTTCTACCGTATTAGGCAATGTTCCTTCTATATTTTTTGATAATTACGGAGATCTTTATGGTGTGGGATCTACAACCAGGCGCGTAACTTCCAGAACCCTGTTGCAATTCGATACAGCAACCGGCGTAATAAAAATAGGACAAAACCTTGGACTTGAAGCTAATCAAGACGGCTGTTCTTGCCCTTATACCGTTGACCTATTGAATATTATTTCACCGGCTACGCTTTTCCCTTGTACAAAGACTGAAATTCAACTTGTAATTATCAATAGAAGCCCCTTTGAACAATATGAAATTCAGCTTTTTGATACCCTTCCCGAATGGATGTCCATCACCAAGGTACTTAAAAACCCATTCGAAGGGAAAATTACCTCCGGCGTGGGAAGCAATGTACTATCTGTACAAGATCTGGTAATTCCGATTGGCGTGGATACCATTATAGTAGAAGTTAAAGTAAGTGAGAAGGCCCCGGTAGGTCAATTCCAAAACCAGGCCTTTTTGAAAAACGTTTTTCTCCGCGAAGTTGAGTATAGCGCCACTATCCTTTCTGATGATCCGATTACCCCTGTCTTTAACGATCCTACCGGCTACGAGGTCAGAAACTTACAAGTGGATTTTGGAAAAGAAACAGCTTTCCTGTGCAAAGGAGATAGTATGGTACTAGATCCTGCACTCCCGGGCATGGAGTCCTATCATTGGAATACGGGAGAGAAGAGTCCTTTCATTACGGTAAAGAACACAGGCCGTTATCAATTAACGGTAAACTCCGGATGTCAAGAGTCCACCAACAGCATTTGGGTTAAGGAGGAACAGTTATATTTAGAACTTGGTAAAGACAAAGACTTGGAAATTGGCGAATCGTTTCATTCAGACCCCATCATCCACTCGGAAAGCCCGATAAAGTATTTTTTTTGGTCAGAGCCAAAGGGCAGGAATGATTTGAGTTGTACGACCTGTACTTCTGCTACCATAACTCCTCATTCAAGTACCTGGTTAAGTCTGGAAGTGAGCAATGAAAAAGGCTGTACCACCACCGATACTTTACAAATTACCGTCCACCCTTTTGCCATGTATTCCCCAACAGCTTTTAGCCCCAATAACGATGGACACAACGACAGTTTCTACTTGCAAGGTAGGAGTGATTACGTAATTCGTACTTTGCAAATTTTTGACCGCTGGGGAAATATGGTTTTTCAACGACAGAATGCTTTTGCTAACTATGAACTATTGGGCTGGGACGGTACTTGCAAAGGCAAAGAACTAAATGCCGGGCTCTACATTTGGCAGGCTGAAATAGATCTGGCTGCCGGAAAAACAGAAAAACTAAGCGGCGAAGTTATGCTTGTACGCTAATTGCTCTTGAGGTAAGTACCGATTTCATACTTTGAGGTTAATTCTACTGAAAAACAGCTCAACGAATGATCAAATCCATACATAACCAAAGTTCAAGAGTCACATACCTCTGGTATCTGGCATCTTCCATCTTCATTTAAGCATGATCCCGCTGAATAATATCAGCAACCAGGTGTATAAGTTCGATCGGAGAGTTTGTGATGCCAAAGGCGTAGGGAGGTGTACCCAGCTCCGGCTTAAAATCGGTGATGTAAAAAATGGTAGGAGGAATGTCGGTCTCGTAACCCTCGTGAAGTTTTTTCAAAAATTCAATTCCCTCATTATTGACCCCGCCCCGCTTAATATCTGAGATGATCAGATCGTAATCAAAATTATTTTTTTTCAATAACTCTGTTGCCTCTTCAGAGTTTCCGGCGTATTCAATATCACTACCGATTGACTCCACCAGCTCAATTACGTCCTTATCATTTTCGGTACTATCATCCAGCCACAGAATTCTGATCTTTCTACCCAAGACTTCTAAAAATTGTAAGCGGGTGATCAAAGTTTTGGTTTTTTCATCATCTGCGTACATAGAACGCAATTTTCCGGCACGATCCAGTTTGTTCCTGAAGTAGGAAGTATCCTTACCCAGAATTTTGCTGGCAATGGAGAACAGCTTATTTCTGCGTAATTCCTGATAGCCTCTCCAGTCAAAGGTCACTAAAAACTCCGCAGCTCTTTGAGCTCCTCTTCTGAATAGATCAAGTTTATCCTCATCAGACAGATCAAAATTCAGCCAGTTGTGATGTCCCGTATCAATATGTGCTACAAGCTTTTGATAATCAGGGTTACTGTTGATGAAGTCATTATCTCTGATGTTTCTTGCCGCATTAAAGGTAGCACCGATCAATCTCATGTAATTCATTTTGTCGACTTCGTTGATCTTGTCCCGGTCTAATCCTAATTTAACCCCAAAAGTAGGGCGCTGGGGAACACGGTCGTGGACGTGAAAGACATCGATGGGAAAATTTGACATTACCCCACCATCCACAAAATAGACTTTTTCCGGGTGCGGCCCGATGTAATTGGTCAGTTCTTTCCAGGCCAACTTGTGCTTAGGAGTGTCTGGGATCTCTACAATTTTTAAAGGAGAAAAGAAAATCGGCACCGACATAGAAGCCCTCACGTAATAGGCAGGATTGATTTCCTCCGGATTGTGGAAATACAATCCAGCCATATCAGGGAAACTAACCTTGGTTTCGGTAGTAATATCGGCAGCAATGATGGCAATGGGCCAGCTCTTATGATAGCGAGGAGACCTTTGCCCCATGATATTGTGCACCTCTTCGGGAAGATCCCACAACTGGTTGTTCAAATCTTCCGTAGAATCAATGCCGAAACCACAAATAATATCCTTTAGCCATTCAAAGAATCTTCTTCCGGGGTTGAGCCCCAGGTCTTCTTTTAGATTATCCAGAATTTGTACCCCCCGGTAAACCATGGTCAAGGTGCCGGCACTCCGGTTAAAAGCTTCAATAAAGTTTTTAGCATCACTGTCACCATCCACAAAATCATAAAAATTGGTATTGGCAACATGCTCAATAATTTTGACGGACTTGGCTTCGGAAGGCTTGCCGGCAGCAGCAATCAAAACGGTATTGATCGCACCGGCAGAAGTACCCGCTAGTTTAAGAAACCTTATACCTAGTTGTTCCATGACATAGGTATAGCCCAAAAGTGCAATGCCCAATACGCCGCCACCTTCTTGCACCAGGTCAACATATTGGTTCCCTTCATTATCTACAACATCGGAAAAATTAAACTTCTCGGGATACGCCGCTTTGATTTTTTGCAACTCATTGATAATGAGTAAAACTTCCTTGTCTTCCGTAAAATCCTGGACTAGCATGGAGTTGAAAATTTATGGACGCTAAAATTAACAAATTAAATTAATTCTTAATTATTCATTCAACAAAACGATTTTCAGGCGCCTAAAAATATAAAAAGGACTCATAATTACTCCGGAAAGAGTAAAATGTGTTTTGGTTGATTTTTATATGTATTTTTACAGGACTGTCAACCAACCGTATGAAACGAACATTTGCACAAAGACTAAAAAGTATTCGCCTCCGTAGAGGATTGAGTATGGAACAGTTGGCTAATCTGTTAAACAATAAGATTAGTAAGCAGGCCATCAGTAAATACGAACAAGGGAAGATGCTACCGGATGATAAAGTGCTGGATCTTTTGGCGGCAGTTTTAGAAATAGAGAAGGAATATTTTTTTCGACCGATCAACATCACATTAAAAGAGGTAAAATTCAGGCCTGGTCATTTATTGGGAAAGAAAGAAGAAGAAACTATCCAGGCGGAAGTAATCGATTTTGTAGAGCCCTACCTGGAGTTGGAAAACATTCTGGGCATCAATACTCATTTTGAGAATGTTTTAAAGAAAGAAACGGTTCAAACTCCCGAAGATATAGAGAACGCCGTCCTTAAATTAAGACATTACTGGCAGGTTGGACTACAACCCATTCACAATACGGTCGAATTATTGGAAAATGAACATATTAAAGTACTGGAAACCGATCAGTTAGCCGGTACTTTCGATGGGCTCCTTGCCCTGGTCAATAGTGCTATTCCCGTCATTGTCCTTGATCATTCCCTGAGTAATCTGAAAATGCGGGTCGTTGTTCTTCGGGAGTTGGCATTTTTGTTATTGGAACACACCTGTGTTAATAGTGAAATGGCGAGCTATTTTGCTAATGCGTTTTTACTACCAAAACCCGCTTTTCTGGAAGAAGTAGGGCTGCGCCGTAAAAGCATTTCTGTCCAGGAATTGATCAAGATCAAGGAATACTATGGGATTCCAATGGCTAATATTATAGAAAGAGCCGCTACATTGGGAGTCATTCCTATTTCTATCAGCAACCGTTTTAGAAAATTCATGAAAACACGCTTGGTAGATCCTGGAAAACCCGGGCTTGGAAAGTTCAAAGGGGAAGAAAAATCCGGCAGGTTTGAACAATTACTCCACAAAGCTATAGCGGAAGAAGTCATTTCGCTATCAAAAGCCGCCACCCTGGCCAAGGTGAGCGAAGAAAAGTTGAAAAGCGATTTGCATTTATTTTAGTACACCAAAATTTTATTTTCCGGCATCATTGAACGGGGCAACGAATTAGACGGATAAAACGGTTTGAATAGGTTACGGAGGGACAAGGTATGAGTAAGAGGGAGGTTTTATGAAGGCCTGCTCTGAAAAGGGCAAAAAATATTTTTTATCTTGATCACACAAGTCTGTAAAGTATGAAAATAGCTAACATCATTATTGCCATTCTTTTTATTGTATTTGCTGTTGTTCAATTCAACGATCCGGATCCATTGAAGTGGGTTGGATTATATGCTTTTGTAGGGGTGCTGGCACTTTTTGCTGCTTTCGGATGGTTTCGCCGGTGGGTTATACTAGCCGGAATGGCCATTTTCATCATTGAATTCATACGGCTAATTCCGGATTTTATGGATTGGCTGAATATGGGAGCTCCAACCATTACCGGATCTATGAAAGCTACGGAACCTCACATTGAATTAACACGTGAATTTTTGGGAATTTTTATTTGTATCGTAGCCTTGGGTTTCCTCTATTGGCAGTCGGTTAAATACCGCGCTTTGAATGCTTCATGAAGAAGCAAAGTTGCCGGGCTTTTCCTATAAATTATGAGTTAGGACAGAACCCTTAATGAGTTTTTCTTAAAAAGAATTAAAAGTTTTACAATGTGCCTTTAGCCTTGCTTTTGCTAACAGAAAAAGCTATATTTATAATATGTGAAACGAAATCATACATAAGGCGTAAGATCCCGGAACTTTTAGGGCATCGGGTTGTCGTTTCCATAATTGCTATTCCGTTTTGGGGGAGCAATTTTTCTTTTATAGAAATGTAGTTAAGACTATAGCTCGTTTCTTTTTTCCTTGTCGTTCAAAAATCAAGCGAAATTCATAGGTTTGAAACTTTCGTAAAAATATTACCTGGCATTCTCTTTCTGTAAGAGAGATGGCGTGCCCTATTCCAAAAACAAGAATTTCCTTAAATTTGTAAGCTAAAAGGCATCTATCATGCTCACCAACCATAAGTTTTCCATAACAGTGTTCGCAGCAATGGCTGCTATTGTAGCGGGAACATTATTTTTTACTTCCTGTGAATCAGAACCCCCAGTGGATTATAACGCCCAGATCAAGCCTATCCTTAACAAACGATGCATTTCCTGCCACGGGGGCGTCAAGCAAAGCGGAGGCTTTAACTTATTGACCCGGGAATTGGCCATGCAGCCCTCTGATTCCGGTCATCCGACTATCATACCCGGCGATGCCAACGCAAGTGAAATGATCCGCCGATTGTTAATTGATGATCCGGAAGAGCGGATGCCTTACGAAGCCGCCCCCTTACCAAAAGAAGAAATTCAACTATTAAAAAAATGGATCGATCAAGGCGCTGAATGGGGCACGCACTGGGCTTATGAAACCGTAGTAAAGCCGGATATTCCCGAAAGTGTTCCGGTTGCTCTAGGCTACGTCGGTAAAAAGGACGAAGGCCGGTGGGCAAACAACGAGATTGACCAGTTTATCCTCGAAAAAATGAAACCGGCGGGTTTAGCTCCGAATTCAGAAGCTGACAAACCGGCTCTTTTGCGCAGAGTCAGCCTTGACCTCACCGGTTTGCCTGCTCCAAAGTCACTGGCTGAAAAGTTTCTGGATAACGAAAACCCGATCAGCTATCCGGCATTAGTTGATTCTTTATTAGCTTCTCCGCATTTTGGAGAACGCTGGGCCAGCATGTGGTTAGACCTGGCTCGCTATGCTGACAGCAAAGGCTTTGAACGGGATTTTAGCCGCAATATTTGGGAGTACCGGGATTACGTGATCAGAGCCTTCAATAAGGATTTGCCCTACGACCAGTTTATCACCGAACAAATTGCCGGCGATCTGTTACCCAATCCGACAGATGATCAATACATCGCCACTGGTTTTCACCGTAATACCACTACTAATGACGAAGGGGGAACCGACAATGAAGAGTTTCGGGTTGCAGCAGTGGTCGACCGGGTCAATACCACCTGGGAAGCTATTCTGGGTACTACCTTTGCCTGTGTCCAATGCCACGGGCATCCTTATGATCCATTTTTCCATGACGATTATTACGAATTCATGGCCTTCCTTAACAACACGCGCGACAGCGATACACACATGGATTATCCGCTATTACGCCGGTTCTCTGATGAAGAGCTAGCTAAACTGGAATCGCTGGAAAATTGGGTGGCCGAAGTAGAATCGCCGGAGAGAGCGGAAGACATTAAAACGTTCATCAAAACCTGGCAACCCACAATCTACTCGATTGAAACAGACAGCTTCATCAATTCAGAGCTCTACGATACCAAATATCTGGGCTTTCGCCAAAATGGCTGGGCGCGACTGGGCGACTTAGACCTGACGGGGAAGAACCGGTTAATTTTTAAAGCCAAAACAGGATTACCGGACGGACAATTTACTATATACCTGGATAAACCCAACGGCAAAAAATTGATCGCAACGGTATTGCCGAATACAAAGTGGAAAGATGAATTCTTTGAATTATCTTTGGAAGAAACGCAAGGCATTCACGATTTATACTTCAATTATTACAACCCGAATCTCAAAGACCCTGACCGGATGACCTTCCAGGTCGACTGGTTCCACTTCACCTCACCGTTTCCCGGAAAGGGAGATCCCCAATTTGCCGATAAACAAAAGGATTTTTGGAACCTGATGAAGGCGAAAACGCCGACGACCCTGATCATGGTCGAAAATCCAGACTATTGGGAACGTGAAACGCACATCTTCGACCGTGGGAACTGGACGACAAAAACGGATAAGGTAGAACCAAAAGTTCCCGATATTTTTGAACCCTTACCATCTGATGCACCGAAAAACAGGTTGGGTTTGGCCCAGTGGCTGACCGACCCCTCCAATCCACTAACCGCCAGGACCATCGTCAATCGATATTGGGAACAATTATTTGGAATGGGCTTAGCAGAAACCCTCGAAGATTTTGGTACCCAGGGTATTCCACCTACTCATCCTCAATTATTGGACTGGCTATCCTGGAAATTTATGAACGACTTTCAATGGAGCACTAAAAAGATGCTGCGCCTGATGGTACTTTCCGCAACCTACAGGCAGTCATCGACAGCAAGCCAGGAAAAGTTGGATGCCGATCCCTATAATAAATTTTATACCCGCGGGCCAAGAGTGAGATTGAGTGCGGAACAGATACGAGACCAGGCATTAGTCGTCAGTGGTCTGCTCAATCCTGAGATGTACGGCCCGCCAGTGATGCCTTATCAGCCAAAAAACTTATGGCAAACGCCGTACAACAATCAGCGGTGGGAAAAAGATGAAGGCGAAGATGCCCATCGGCGCGCTATTTATACTTTTATGAAGCGCTCCACTCCATATCCTTCTTTTGAGACTTTCGATGTAGCACCACGCCAGGTATGCGTGGCAAGAAGGATCCGGACGAATACACCTTTGCAAGCACTGGTTACTTTAAATGATCCCGTTTACGTGGAAGCGGCGCAACACCTGGCAAAAAGAATGGAAAAATCAGGAGGAACAAGCATTGAGCAACGTATCCAAGCCGGTTATCAACTGGCGATCGGACAAGCGATTGAAAATTCAAAATTGCAAGTGTTGAAAACGCTTTACCAGAAAGCCTACGATGATTTTGAAAATGCTCCTACCGAAGCTGAAAAAATGGTCGGTAAGGTGGAAGTTAATCCAAACGAAGTCAGTGAAACGGCTGCCATGGTTGTAGTGGCAAATGCTATCATGAATTTGGATGAATTCTTGACAAGGTGATTTGAAGACAAAAAACAATTTACATAAAAAGATAAAATAGATCATGAGCCAAAGAGATCATCAATTACCGAAAGAATGGCTTCATAAAAAAATGGAGTTAAATACGAGGAGATTATTTTTGAAAAATGCAGGTTTGAGTCTTGGCGCATTAGCATTGGGCTCATTTTTAGGTAGTTGCGGTTCAAAAGAAGAAAGGGGGATTAATATAGCCGACTTAATCGATCCGAATCAGCCCTTGGCTCCCAGGTTCCCCCATTTTGCGGCAAAAGCGAAAGCGGTCATTTATTTACACATGGCAGGTGCTCCTTCGCAGTTGGAATTGTTTGATTTCAAGCCCGAATTAGCGAAATTAAATGGTCAGGCATGTCCGCCTTCTTTATTAGAAGGAAAGAAATTTGCTTTCATCCGGGGAGTCCCTAAACTACTGGGGCCGCAGGCTCAATTTAAACAACGGGGTGATTCCGGGGCCTGGATATCCGATTATTTACCCCATTTGTCCTCAATAGCAGATGAAATCTGTTTCTTAAAAGGCATTCATACGGATCAATTCAACCACGCCCCGGCCCAGATGCTCATGCACACGGGTAGTCCAAGGCTAGGTCGTCCGAGTATGGGAAGTTGGGTAACTTATGGCTTAGGTAGTGAAAACAGTAATTTACCTGGTTTTGTGGTGTTGACATCAGGTGGCAGTAATCCCGATGCAGGAAAACAAGTATGGGGTAGCGGCTTTTTACCCTCTGTCTACCAAGGAGTGCATTGCCGGTCTAAAGGTGATCCGGTTTTATTCTTGAGCGATCCTGATGGTATGAACCGGGACCTCCGGCGCGCTTCCATCGATGCGATCAATAAAGTCAACCGGCTAACCCACGAAGAAATCGGAGATCCGGAAACACTGACCCGTATCGCACAGTATGAGATGGCTTACCGGATGCAAATATCCGTGCCAGAGGTAATGAATATTGAAGATGAACCCCAATACATTCACGAAATGTATGGCACCCAGCCCGGAAAAGCTTCCTTTGCCAATAATGTACTATTGGCCCGCAAGCTTGTTGAAAAAGGTGTACGGTTTGTGCAATTATTCGACTGGGGCTGGGATACCCACGGAACCAGTTCCGACGGTGCTTTAGACATTGGCTTGATCAACAAATGCCGGCAAACGGATAAGTCCATCACTGCTCTTATCCTGGATTTAAAGCAGAGAGGTTTACTTGAAGAAACCTTAGTTGTCTGGGGCGGTGAGTTTGGACGTACCCCCATGCAGGAAAATCGCAATGGGGTGGATCTGAAATGGAAGGGCAGGGATCATCACCCTGATGCTTTTACGATGTGGATGGCCGGTGGAGGCGTCAAAGGAGGTTATACGCACGGTGAAACGGACGAAATTGGTTTTAATGCCATCAGTGGAAGACAATCCGTTTACGACATTCAGGCTACCATATTACACCAACTTGGTTTTGATCACGAGAAACTGACCTATGATTTTCAGGGAAGGCCCTTTAGATTGACCGACACGGAAGGTGAATTGATAAAAGAGGTTATTGCTTAACGAGCGAGACTTCAGCCGACATACAAGTATTTAAACATCCTCTACGATAAATATGGCGTTTTTGTTCAGATCATAAAACCCAAACTCATGGGTGCCCCAGGGGGTATTCATTCTGAGTTTGTCTTTGGGTACCGTACCACGTTCCACAAATTCTTCAAAATAGGTACGGATACCCTCTACAAAGATCCGGATGACCGAGCCGCCCAGTAAAGGGTCATCTTCCGTATCGGCGTGCCATTGCAGATGCAGGAACAAATGTTCCCGTTGCAGACCCGCATACATATCATCTCCAAAGACAGGTTCAAAACCCGTTTTTTCCTGATACCATTTGATGTCCCGGCCAATATCCTGGGAGGGTAAGACGGGGACAATGTTTATTAAATGAGAATTTGACATTGGGTTTTCAATTATTGTTGATTAATCAGCGCCAAGGCTTATTGATTATTTCTCACGGCTCATAGAAGGAGGCGCCACGTTTTCTCCGCTGCCCCAATCTTTATTAGGTTCCGCGCCTAAGTCCAGTACTAGCTTTCCACCGTCTACCAGGTCTTTGTGGTAAAACCAGGGTTGGTTCAACACTTTTCCATCCAATTGGGCAGACTGAATATACCTGTTTGCTTTGCTATTATTGCTGGTTTCAATGACAAACTCCCCATCGCCAGTATAGAAATCCGGATTTAAATGGATGGTGATCTTATCAAAGATCGGGCTAGCCAATTCGTATACGGGTTGTGTGCTGCAACCTCCTCTTACGGAAAATAACCCCATTTTCATCAACACTGCTAAAGCCCCCATTAAACCCTGATCTTCATCGCCGAAATAGCCTGCTTGCGGCGAAATACCACTATATACATTTTCGATGATCTCCCGGTTCCAGTGCTGAGTCAGCCAAGGGGCTCCCGAGTAATTGAAGAGGTAGGCCATTTGCATGCACGGTTGGTTGCCATAATTGATAAAGGTACGTCGATTTAGCCGGGTTTCTTCCCGGGAAGCACCATCAAGGGTTACAAATTGGTGAGCAATACCCGATTGGAAAGAAGTATTCAGTTTTTGGGTAAACTGCTCCCTGCTTCCGAAAAGGTTGATCAGTCCTTGTACATCATGTGGAACCCACCAGGTGAATTGGGCGGCATTGCCTTCCACCCAACCATTATCGTATTGCAGTACATCGAACGGCTCTGCCCATTCCCCGCTTTCCCGGCGTACCCACATCCAGCCCAGATCTTGGTGCCACAAGTTATTATAGTTGCCTGCCCTTTTGAGTAACCGGTTATGATCGTCTTCCTTTTTTAAGGCTTTGGCCATTTGCGCCAGCGTCCAATCCTGATAAGCATTTTCCAGTGTTTGTCCGGAGCCGTCTTCATGGAAGCCGCGACCCCTGACGGGCAGTGGATGTGGGATATAGCCCCTTTCCAAGTAATAGGACATTCCTCCGCCGGTCCAGGTATGGTGTTCATAACCGGCTTTGGCCATGATCCCTTGTTCGGAGTGGTTTTTTAACATTCCCTCATAAGCCAGATCATGATCAAACCCGCGAATGCCTTTCATATAAGCACTGACGATAAATGGCGTTGAAGATGCACCGGTCATGACATAAGTATAATTTCCTCCGGATGGCCCTCTCGGTATCAAACCGCCATCTTTGTACATCAACAGCATAGAATTGACAAAACCCTGGCTCACCTCCGGATAGACTAAGTGCCACAGCGTATTTAAAGTCCATTGTGCACCCCAGAAGCTATCGGAATTGTAGTGGTTGAATTGGGGATTTCCCTCTTCGTCTAGCGGAATTTGTCCCGTTCGGGGTTGATCGCCCGTCATATCGCAGTACTTACCGTTTACATCACTGATAATGCGCCGGCCCTGCAAAGCATGCCACAGGTCGGTATAAAAGCGCTTTCGTTCCTCTGTCGTGCCACCTTCGACCTCGATCCTGCCTAGCCAGTCGTTCCATTCTTCGCGAGCTTCGGATACGGTTTGGTCGAAGTCCCAGTGTGGTAATTCCTCTTGAATATTCAGCCGAGCCTGCGCTATGTTGACGTAGGAAATGCCCACCTTCAGAAGCCTTTGCTCGTCTTTTTGGGTCGAAAAACTCACGTAGGTTCCGGTCTTTTCACCCTCGATCTGTTCTACTCCGTTCAGTAACCGGCCATTTTCCCAGGCACCAAAAGATTCGAAAGGTTGATCGAATTGTAGCACATAATATACGTAAGTAGCTTTGGGTCTGCGGCGGGTGGGAGCCATCAGAGCATAACCTTCCACTTCGGTATTACTGACTTTTTTTGCATAACCGCTTTGCGTATCGGAAGGACCAAGAAAGGTTGAAAAATCAAGGTGGATATGACTTTTTTCGGCTTTCGGAAAAGTATAGCGGTGAAAACCTACCCTGGTAGTAGCGGTCAATTCGGCATTAATGCCGTAGTCATTTAAAAACACCTGGTGGTATCCCGCCTTTACGGTTTCTTGCTCATGCGTATAACTGGAACCATAGGTATCTGCTCCAAGGTGTCCTTTAAAGTCTCCGGTAGTGGGTAAAACGGGAATGCCGGATAATTGCCAGGCGTGGATATGACTAAAACAACGTATCGTATCTTGGTTGTAGCGGTAGCCTGAGTTCCAGGCACCATTGATGATCATGTCCGGACTCAGGTTAACCATGCCAAAGGGGCGGGTTGCAGAATTAAAGAAGAACCAGCGGGAATTAGCTGCATCTACCAGTGGCTCTACTAAATCAACGGGTTCGGATGATCCTGGTTCAATGTCGGCCTTAATAGCATCTTGAGCAATGAAGTGTTGTGGGAGATAGCAACAAAACAACATTAATAAAAAAAGACGGTGGTTCTTCATTTTGATGGATCGTTAATGGGCTGAAATATAATTAATTTTCAAGCCACATTAGCAAAGAGATGTTTTCTTTTTGTGGTTAGAAATCAAAGCAGCGACCTTGCTCTGAGCAAGGTCGCTGCTTTGATTTGGAGCTTCTCCATTTTCATTGCTCTGTCTCCCCTTCAATCTCCATCCCCCATCCTCCACCGCCCGGTGTTTTGATAATGATTCTATCTCCTTTTTCCGCCTCCAGGCTTTCGGAGCCGCTTATGTATTCTCTCCAACCATTCGTTCTTTCGATATATTGATCGCCGGTTTTTCCGGGGCCGCCTCCTTTCATGCCGTAGGGAGCAACTTTCCGGTGCTGGCCTAGTATGGTTACCGAAACGGGTGCTAAGAATTCCATTTCTCTTACAATGCCATCACCACCACTCCATTGTCCTTCTCCTCCTGACTTTTCCCTGATTTCAAAACGGCGAAGCTGCACTGGAAAACGCAGTTCCAGTTCCTCCGCGTCGGTAATCCTGGTATTCGTCATGTGCTGATGAACAGCTGATCTGCCGTTAAACCCTTCGCCGGCACCTACTCCTCCACCTATTGTTTCGTAATAACCAAAGGTATCATTGCCAAAAAGTAAATTGTTCATTGTGCCTTGACTGCAGGCAGCCAGTTCGAATGCTTTCAGCAGCGTGTCTACTAATCGTTGACTGACCTCCGTATTGCCTCCCACCACTGCCGGGCATAGTTCAGGGTTATCTTCGAATTTGGGATTAAGAAAAGATTCGGGCATTACGATCTTTACTTGTTCCATTAAGCCATCGTTCAAGGGTATATCCTCTTTACACAATAGTCTGAGCACGTAAACAATAGCGCTATGGACGATTGAAGGATTAGCATTGAGATTATTGGCGTGAACACCGGATGTACCCGAAAAATCAAAGACCAGTCGTTCTTTTTGTATGGAAATTTTCACCTGAATTACGGAGCCGTCGTCCAAGGATTCATCCGCTTTGTATACCTTTGATTCGAGTTTTTCCAAAGCGGTGCGCAATTTTTGGGTAGAAATGTTTTGGATAAGCTGCATATAATACCGGACTTTTTCAAGGCCGTATACATCGACGGTAGTGGTTAGCCCCTGAATTCCTGTTTGTAAGGCAGCTAATGCAGCATTGATGTCCGCAATATTTTCCATTAACGCGCGGGTAGGGTATTTGGCTTGTGATAAAAGCAGGTTGATCTGTTCCCAGTTTGCTTTTCCATTTTTAATCAAATAAGTCGGCGGGATTACCACTCCTTCTTCTTCGAGGGTGGTGGCTTCGGGAGGCATTGACCCGGGCCGGGTACCGCCCAACTCGGCGTGATGCGCCCTGTTGATGACGTACCCTATTCTTTCGCCGTCGTGAAAGACCGCACTTAATAAGGTAATATCGGGCAAATGAGATCCTCCGTATTTTGGGTGATTGGTAATGACAACATCGCCTTCTTCCAGGTCTAATTTTTCTCTCACCAACCGGGCACAAACGCCTAAACTACCCAGGTGGACCGGAATATGAGGTGCGTTCACCAATAAGCGAGCATCTGCATCCAAAATGGCACAGGAAAAATCCAGCCGTTCTTTTATATTCACGGAAAAAGCCGTGCGTTGCAACTGGGTTCCCATTTCTTCTGCAACAGCCGTCAGGCGATTCGTGAATAACTCTAACTCGACCGCTTCTTTTAAATTGGTATTTTCCGTATCTCGACGTGCTTTCTTTTCTACAATAGCATCTTTAGCAGTACTTACCGTTAATTCCCAGCCATTATCGACAAAGGCGGTAGAGGCGTCATTGACCAAGACTGCGGGCCCTTTGATGGTTGCACCTTCCGCAAGGTTCGGCCAGTAATATACATTGATCAAAGCTTGAGGCTCATGTATAGCCGTGATTTTTTTGCTGGGCCAGGTATCGCATTTTCGTTGTGGAAGAACACCCGGAGACATAGGGTCAGCGCCTGCCGAAACGATCACTTTGATACTCTCCACTTCAAGGGTATGGTTGTCCGGATAATGACCGAACAGTTGCAGGTAATCTGTTTTAAATTGTTCTTCAACGTTTATCGCTGCATTGAAGGGTATTTCCAGGGTATGACTTTGCCCCTGGAATCTTAAAAACAGCAGGTTTTCTTGTTGGACGGACTCTTTGAAGGAGACGCCAGCCTGCTCAAGATCCCGTTTTGCTTTTGCGGTCAGATCTGCAAACCAGTTCTTTAAATTCTCCCGGCAATCAGTTAATGCCTTATTCACCTGGAGTTCAGCCATTTTTTCTATTGCTGCTTTACCTATTCCGTAAGCACTCAATAGTCCGCCGTCGTAGGGGAGGATCACTTTATCGATTTCCAGTCTTTCGGCAATTTGGCAGGCGTGCAATCCTCCGGCTCCTCCAAAAGCTAACAAGGCATATTCTTTGGGGTCGAAGCCTTTGGCTACGGAGATCTTTCGGATAGCGGCCGCCATTTTTTGATTAGCGATCAATTCGAACCCTTTAAGCAGTTCGATTGGTGTATAGTCTTGTTGCGTATGCTCCTGGATTTCATTTTTCAAATCCAGCAGGGCTTTTTTAGCTGCTGCCATGTGGATCGGGATGCCCATCGCCGAAGGATCCAGTTTACCCAATAGCAAATTTACGTCCGTAATGGTTAAAGGGCCGCCGGCACCATAGCAAGCAGGACCTGGTTTGGCACCAGCACTTTGCGGGCCTACCTGCAACCGGCCATCCTGAAAATAACAAATTGAACCACCACCGGCAGCAACCGTCTCTATTGACAGAGAAGGTATGGACAGTTCAATACCGTCAATTTCAGTCGTAAACCGGTAGTCGTATTTTTTGCTGAACCGGGCCGTATCCGTGCTTGTCCCTCCCATGTCCAGGGTGAGCACCTTTTGAAATCCGTGAGATTTAGCAATACGGGCAGCACCTACTACCCCTCCCGCAGGACCGCTTAGCAAACTATCTTTGGGATGGAATAATGCTGCATTCGTCAACCCGCCCGCACTGGTCATGATGTTGAGCCGCCCTCCAGGTAGTTTTTTGGCGATGTTGAAAAGGTAATCTTGTAAAACAGGCAACAAATAAGCATTGATCAAAGTCGTTTGGGTACGGGGCAGGATTTTTATGACCGGACTAATTTCGCTGGAAAGAGAAATGGAGGATTTTCCGGCAACCGAAAGTGCTTCTTTTAGTTGTTGTTCATGTACCGGGTTTTTGTAGGAGTGCATCAGTGCAATTGCGATTACTTCATTGCGCACTTTGGAAACTACTTCTTCCAGGTTTTGTACTGGAATAATAATTTCACCCCTGGCATCTACCCTTTCTTCAACTTCAATAATCTGGTCGTAGATCTTTTCAGCATCAGGAATATTCAGTTGAAATAAATGGGGACGTTGCTGAGTGCCTATCAGCAGCAGGTCTTTAAACCCTTTGGTGACCAGCAAGGTTACCTTTGCTCCTTTGCGTTCAAGCAGGGCGTTAGTCCCTTTGGTAAAGCCCAGACGCATATCTATCGGTGGGAGTTCTTCGTTGAGAGCAGTTTGGGTGGCTAATCTCGCTGCCAGGACCGGGGCTTCTTCATTGCTGGTAATTTCAAAATCCACTTCGTGCTCAAACAGTAAATCTTCCGTTAATTGGATCGTGCGTTTTTGCCAGTCAATGTTCACTACTTTGCAGTCATTTTGTTGTTCGTTCAACAACCGGAAGTCAAAACCATTGAATTTTCCCTTAGGGATCAGCCATTTGTGTTGAAATTGAAACAATTTAGGGCTTATTTTGTCGTAGATCTTACCCCTTAAACAACTCGTGCTTAGTACTTTAATTCTCGTAGTATTGCCGGCAGGACTGGTAGCTATACAATCGGTAAAAGTTCCGCCGGTATCAATCCAAATCCGCCAGTGATCGCTGATGCTCATTTTATGTGCTTTGTAAATGCCAAAATTAAGAAACGAAAGAATTAATTTTGAGTTTTCTTGAAAATGGACTTTTGACGCTAGACACTAGACGCTAGATTTTAGACAACAAATCGCTGATATTCGATGGATATCAATTTTTCAGAATAAATAATTTCCCTGATTGTCAATTAGTTAAGTTTTTTAGTCTAACTTCTAGAGTCTAGCGTCAAAAGTCTAGTTGAAAACTGTATGTTCTTAAACTTTAAGTAGTATTGATGATTGATCGAAAGAAGGCTCCTGCTATAAAACGTATTGACTCCATTAAATTACCTGATGTTATATCCCACAGACTGGATAATGGTATTGTTTTGTACGAAATACCCATGGGGACACAAGATGTTGTAAAATTAGAAGTTGTCTTTCACGCCGGCCGGCCATTTGAAAGGAAACAATTAGCGGCCAAAGCAACCTGTAACTTGTTAAGAGAAGGTACCGCAGAGTTATCCGGTGCAAGCCTTGCCGATATGCTCGACTATTACGGCAGTGCCCTCAATTACCCCTTCCAAATGGATACGGGAAACATCGTTCTATATACACTTTCCAAACACTTTCCAACCCTTTTACCGGTCGTTTATCAGGTTATTTCCGCCCCTCTTTTTTCTGATCAGGAGTTGGAAGCTTATCAATCGAGGAGCCAAAATAAACTACGTATCGATCTGGCCAAAAATGAAATCTTAGCCTACCGTAAGATCACTGAATTTATTTTTGGGTCTCACCATCCTTACGGGTATAACAGTTCAGTGGCCAAATACCAGGCACTTCAAAAAGCGGATCTTTTGGAACACCATAATCGTTGCTATACCGCCGCCAATTGTACAATATTTTTGAGCGGTAAAACCAACGGCGATATGATTACCCAAATCAATGATTGTTTCAGTCGTTTACCGGTCGGGCAGCCGCAAAAAGTGCAATTCCCGGCAACAGAGAATTTATCAGAACCCCGAACTGTCTTTATTCAACAAAAAGACTCGGTGCAGACTTCCATCCGCATCGGCCAAAAATTGTTCCCCCAGAGTCATCCTGATTTTCACCGGCTTTCCGTACTGAATACCGTACTGGGAGGATATTTTGGCTCCCGGTTAATGACCAATATTCGGGAAGAAAAGGGATATACGTACAATATTTTTTCCATGTTGGACAATTTTGTTCACGATGGTTACCTTTATGTAGCGGCAGAAGTCGGAAATGATTTTGTTGATCCTACCCTAAGGGAAATATGGAAAGAGATTGACCGTTTACAACAAGAATTGATCGATGAAGAAGAATTGGAGATGGTCAAAAATTATTTGCTGGGTACTTATTTAACCACTGTTGACGGGCCATTCAACGCATCGGAAGTCGTCCGGAACCTGATAATCGAACAGTTACCCTTAGAGCGTTTTACGGAAATGATCAAAGAGGTGCAACAAACAGAAGCAGAAGATCTGCAAGTTTTGGCCCGGCGGTATTTAAATCAGGAACAAATGTGGCAGGTGATTGTGGGAAATTGATTTTTTTCTTTTCTTTTGTATATAATGTATTATTGATCAAAATTGTAACTTTAGGTTTTGTAAATAGTTTAAATTAGGAGAATACGGTAGGGTGTGATGGCTTTTTCTGATTTAAACCTAAATTGTTTTTGATCGACATAAACAGATTTAATGGGCCTATTTAGTTTTTTCAAACAAGAACTGGCTATTGATCTGGGTACTGCGAATACCCTGATCATCCAGGATGGCGAAATAGTGGTGGATGAGCCATCTATTGTTGCGATTAACCGGAAGACCGGCGAAACAATTGCCGTAGGCAAGAAGGCCATGCAAATGCACGAGAAGACGCATGAGGACATAAAAACCATCCGTCCGCTGAAAGATGGTGTTATAGCAGACTTTCAGGCTGCGGAAAATATGATCAAAGGCCTGATCAATCTCATCGGGACGCGTAAACGCTTGTTTTCTCACCTGAAAATGGTTATCTGTATTCCTTCGGGGATCACGGAAGTAGAAAAACGTGCCGTATTCGATTCCGCTGATCACGTTGATGCCAAAGAGACTTACCTGATCTACGAGCCGATGGCAGCAGCCCTGGGGATCGGACTGGATGTCGAAGAACCGGTAGGTAATATGATCATCGACATTGGAGGGGGAACTACCGAAATTGCGGTGATTGCCCTTTCGGGAATTGTAACGGATCAATCTATCAGAACGGCCGGAGACGAATTAACGAATGATATCATAAACCATATCAAGCGAAAACATAACATCCTTATCGGAGAACGTACGGCGGAACAAATAAAGATTCACGTAGGTTCCGCACTTCCCGAACTGGAAGAGCCTCCGGAGGATTATGCTGTTAACGGACGGGATTTAATGACGGGCATTCCCAAACAAATAAAGGTATCCTACCAGGAGGTTGCCCAGGCCATTGACAAATCCATTGCCAAGATTGAAGATGCCATATTGAAAGCCCTGGAATCTACCCCTCCGGAACTGGCTTCCGATATTTACCGAACAGGATTATACCTTACAGGAGGCGGTGCTTTATTAAGAGGTTTGGACAAACGTATTTCTGATAGAACCCAACTGCCCGTCCACATTGCCGATGACCCCCTTAGAGCCGTAGTTAGAGGAACGGGAATTGCGTTGAAGAACACTGACCGCTTTTCCTTCTTGATTGATAGAAAAAATGTCTAAGGACAAAAAGAATTTTGAATAATGCTGCAGAATCTCTTCCAATTGATTCTAAGATCAAGTACCGTTTGGGTATTTCTTTTACTGGAAGTGGTTTGCTTTCTGCTGATCATTCAGCTCAACGAACGCCAGGGTAAACTCTTTTTTAGTTCTGCCAATAACTTCACCGGGGCTATTTACCGCCGCACGGACGAAGTCCGGGACTATATGCGGTTGAACGACCGGATAGAAGACCTCGAAGCAGAAAATGCCCGCTTGAGAAGCCTGTTAGATCATTCCATATACAACATCAGTTATACACCAGACACGGTGATTAATGATACTCTGCGCCAAAAGTATGTTTATACGCCGGCGGGGGTGATCAGTAAAACGGTGGTCGGCACCAAAAACACCCTAACTATTGACAAGGGCAAAGAACAGGATATCCAAGCACACAGTGGTGTTATCAGCAGGGAGGGTATCGTCGGAATTGTCCGTAATGTTGGGCAGTACCATTCGGTGGTAATGTCAGTATTGCATACGGATGCGAGAATAAGTGCGGCAATTAAACACCGGTCGGTACATGGATCATTGAGATGGGATGGTAAAGATAGCCGCTATATGCTATTGGACGGTATTCCCAATTACGAAACCATCGAGGAAGGAGATACCGTCATCACCAGTGGTTTCTCGAATATGTTTCCGGAAGGCATTCCCATTGGTGCTATTCAAAGGAAAACCATCTCGCCAAAGAAAATAGATCTGGACATAAGGGTTCAGCTTTTCCATGATTTTTTCGACATTAAAAATGTCATCGTTGTAACAAATTTGATGCAGGATGAATTGAGCACCATCGAGAAGGGGTTAAAGTAAATTGCATCCTGCCATTTATTTAGACTTTTGACGCTAGACGGGGTAACAGCAACTCTTTGGTAATCAGTAGATAGTCTTGAGTGGGGCGATCACCTTGGAGAGCTTTATTTAGTTGATTATCAGCTACTTGAAATGTTGTGCCAACAGTCTAATACTTACAACTTTTAGATAATATGGGAACAATTGCGAATAATATATTGCGGTTTATACTTTTGCTTTTCTTCCAGGTATTGATCCTCAAGGAATTCAAGTTTGGCTGGGGATCCCAGGATTACGTGCATATCTTTGTATATCCGCTTTTTATTTTTTTACTTCCCACCAATACCCTGCGTTGGTTACAACTGGTGCTGGCCTTCGGCATGGGGATCATGGTAGATATGTTTTACGATTCACCGGGGATTCACGCCAGCGCTTTAGTTTTTACGGCATTTACCCGCCTCATGGTTCTATCCAGTATGGAACCTCCCGAAAAATACCCTTTGAACGCGACACTGAATATACAAACCATGGGCGTTAACTGGTTTGCCGTATACACGGCCATTTTGATGTTCATCCACCTGCTGTTCTACTTTTTTGTTGAAGCCTTTAGTTTCGCCTATTTTTTTAATACTTTATTAAAAATAATCTTGAGTTGGATCGGATCGTTTATCTTTATAATGATCATCATGTTTGTTGCATCTATTACTAGTAATAAAAACAGAAGAGGACGTGTCAGACGCATATAGAGACAGACAGTTAACCATTCAAATTGTATTCGTTGGAGCAGCGCTACTCCTGCTGGGGAAGGCTTTTTACCTGCAAATCGTAAGTAAAGAATACGAAGCACGGGCGAGAGCTACCGCCATCAGTGAAAATGTACTTTATCCGGCTCGCGGATTGATGTACGATCGCGACGGTGACCTACTGGTATACAACAACCTCATTTACGACCTGATGGTGATCTATAATCAGGTCGAACAGGATAAAATGGACGTCGACAAATTCTGTCGGTTGTTGGGGATCGGACGTAAAGAATTTGATGAAAGGTTAAACCCCAATTGGAGCAGCCCGCAGTATTCCAAATCCGTTCCTTTTGTTTTTATGGACAAACTTTCGGTAGAAACCTACGCAACTTTTCAGGAAAGTTTGTACGAGTTTCCGGGTTTTTTTGTTAAAAGAAGGATTACCAGGGGGTATCCGCATAAAAACGCCGCTAATCTTTTGGGATATACGCGGGAAGTAAACAGCGATGAGATCAAAAGATCCCGGCAAAAAGCCAAAGATGCAGAAAACGCATACGTCTATGCACCCGGGGATTATGTTGGCGACAGCGGCTTGGAAAAGGAGTTCGAACCGTTCATGAGGGGCATCAAAGGAAAACAGTTAACACTGAAAGACAATTTGGGGCGTGAAGTAGGGGAATTTAATAAAGGAAAATCAGATATCAACCCGGTTGCCGGAAAGGACCTTTTGGTATCCATTGATCTGGATCTCCAAAAATACGCCGAAGAATTGATGCAAAATAAGCGGGGCGCAATTGTTGCTATTGAACCGGGTACCGGGGAGATCCTTACTATGGTCAGTGCGCCTACTTACGATCCCAACCGCCTGGTGATTTCCGAAAACAGGGGTGAGGAGTTTTCCAAGCTAAGCCAGGATCCCAACCTCCCTTTTTATGACCGGGCGATCATGGCTCAGTATCCGCCGGGTTCGTTATTTAAACCTATGGTGGCCTTAATAGCCTTA
The DNA here is from genome assembly GCA_964533785.1 of uncultured Saprospiraceae bacterium. Taxonomy (GTDB): domain Bacteria; phylum Bacteroidota; class Bacteroidia; order Chitinophagales; family Saprospiraceae; genus JANQRV01. Next base: position 24,751 of record CAZHNG010000030.1, read on the forward strand.
AACGAAGGCATTATCACCCCTAATAAGACCGTTCGCTGTGCGGGAGCCTATTACCTGGGCGGAAAAAAGTTAACGGGCTGTCATCTGCATCCTACCTGTACCAGTGTGGCTAAGGGTATTCAGCATTCTTGTAATACCTATTTTGTCACCGTTTTTAAAGAGTTTGTCGACCAAATAGGGAGTACGCAAAACCCTGGGGTGGGGTTGGATTCTTTCAATGTGTATTTGTCCAGGTTTGGGATGGGAAAAAAACTAGGGATCGATCTCCCACGTGAAAACAGTGGTAATGTACCCGATTCGAAATATTACGATGAAGTATATAAAGAGGAAATAAACGGATGGAAATCGATATGGATCCGGTCGCTCGGAATTGGACAGGGAGAATTGGAAATGACGAATCTTCAATTGGCGAATGCAGCAGCAGCGATTGGCAACAAAGGTTATTACATTACCCCACACCTGGTCACGGGCTACCGCGAACCAGGAAGTGAAACGGTAAACGAAATCGATTGGTCCGCCGAGCGGAAATCGCTGGGGATCGATGCGGAACATTTTGGTCCAGTCGTTGATGGTATGGAACAAGTGGTTCTGGCCGGCACCGCAAGGATAGCGAGAATACCGGACATCTCCTTCTGCGGCAAAACCGGAACAGCAGAGAACAACCGAAGGAACAAGAAAGACCACTCCATATTTTTTGGTTTTGCGCCCAAAGAAAATCCTCAGATAGCGATTGCGGTTTACGTTGAAAATGCGGGATTCGGCGCAAGCTTTGCTGCACCAATTGCCAGCCTGGTCGTAGAGCAACACCTCAATGGTGAGATCCATCGATCAAGAAAGTGGTTGGAGGCGAGAATGAAATCAGCGGTTTTGATCGAAGAACCCTTGGCTGCTGTTGAATAGACTATTTCCCACTACTTTTTTTCGCGATTACCCAGTATCTTGGGAATCTGCTTGTACGATGCAACGTCAACGCAATTTCAAATAACCCCATAACCAATTAACAACCCACAGTCATGCTTTTCACAATCCTGCAAATCATAACAACTCTTGTGATCGCTCCGCCGGGAACGGTCGCCTCGATCGATGCGATTATACCGGAGCCCTCAGAGCAGGTAGCGGAAGTCAGGCGGTTAAAACTGGTTTTTGCGGGGGATATCATGGGGCACGGCCCCCAAATACAGGCGGCGGAAATTGTAGAGAACATGCACTATGATTATACCGAATGTTTTGAATACATCCGTCCGGTCATTAGTGCCGCTGATATTGCGGTCGCCAACCTGGAAGTTACCTTGCCGGGCCAACCTCCTTATAGCGGATATCCGTTATTCAAAAGTCCTGATGCACTGGCGGTAGCCCTGAGGCATGCCGGGTTCAATCTGTTGTTAACTGCCAATAACCACTCCAATGATGCCGGCCGGTTGGGCGTCTTTCAAACGATCAATACCCTCTACAAATACGGCTTTTACCAGACGGGATCTTTCCAGAGTGCTGCCGAAAGGGAAGCCTATTACCCCCTCATCGTTTACAAAAACGGGTTTAAAATAGCCTTTTTAAACTATACCTACAGTACGAACGGAATTGCCACTAAACCACCGATGATCGTTAATACGATTGACGAAGCCCAAATAAAGCAAGACCTTGAACTTACCAAAGCCATGCAACCGGATTTTATTATCGTCGCTATGCACTGGGGAAATGAGTACAGGCAGCAGTACAATAAAGAACAAGAAAGTTTAGCAAAACAAATGATCAACTGGGGGACGGATCTGATCGTAGGTGCGCACCCGCACGTCGTACAACCCATCAAATGGTATACTGATCCTGAGGGTAGAAAGGTGCCCGTTGCTTATTCTCTGGGTAATTTTATTTCCAACCAACGGCGGCCTCATACTGACGGGGGCATCCTACTGGAAGTTGAATTGATAAAAGATCCTGCTTCCGGTCATACGATCCTCAATGATTGTGGGTACAAAACCGTCTGGCGATATATTCACACCAAAGCCAATGGAAAAAAATCATTTATAGTGCTCCCGGTCGATGAATATTTTACACGACCCCAGGCATTTTTACCGCTCGAGGACGCCGCACGGGTTAAAATGAAGCGGTACAGAAATGGGGTAATGGCGTTGATGGAAAAGTAAATAAGATGCCAGATTTCAGACTGTATGAGATTGGCGACGAGTGATTTGTGTGTGGGCTATTCACAATTCCGAATGCAAATATTTTACCGTTTTGATTTCATTGCTTTTACCTTCTTGATAGAATGGTCGGCAACCAGGTTTTTATATTCCTCCGTCTCGGCCCCGTAAATCGCTACTTTTCCATTTTCATCGCTATGAACCCCCCAGCCGTATCTTTTGGTAAGCGGGGAAGCTCTGAAACAAGGGCGGCCTTTTGAAAAGAACTTTTGCCGTTCTTCTTTCCAGTTTTTTTCATCCAATTCTTTACGAGTGGCGAATACGGTGAAAAACACATCGTCAGAACTGTATTGGTACGGATTATCGATCAGCATTTCGTATTGATAATTTGCTATCGATTTTTTATCGCCCTTTGTTGGTGGTTCCTGACCTTCATTTACGGGACAGTCTTCGGCGATCTCAATGAAGGTGTTCTCGTAGTTGGTGGAATGTAGTTTCATTTTTTTATTGCTGGATTTTCAATAATCAAATAACTCTTTTTAGAACATGATACAAACCAAATCAACATCAATTGCAGTATCACAAATCTGTTAAAATATCTCATTCCATTTTTTATCTAAAAGAAGTTGGCACTAACGGTGGCATGTGCAACGGGCCGAGCTTTTGCGAGGTATGGACGGCATTTGCATTCGTTGGGCAAACTTTTCTATTCTTTGATTACTTTTTCCGCATTGAATAGATTTACGACAATTGGCCTTAACACGGATTCTAGTTTCTTTTTGTTTTTTGCTATCCAATCGTCTATCTCCGGTTTTTGAGTCGAAAGATCAATCATGACTTCTTTTCCTTCCTTCAATCTCTCACTATATTCTTTAGCTCTTTTTGCCTTTTCTTCCCATGATAGCTTTACTATCCCACTCGTAATCACCAATTCATCTATATCTTCATCATATTCGATTTCATTATCATCATAATAAATGTTCCCTTCTGGAATAACTATACCTCCTCTTGATAATACCATCGCATCTCGTACATTGACCTGCTTAATGGTGCTCTCATCCAAAACAACTCCTTTCAAATTGCCACCCTTATTGACTCTTTCTACAGCTTCCTTAACCGTTAGAACTTCCATCATCCTGTTTTTTAAACTTTTCTTCAATATAAAGATTTCTCTCATCTTTGTTGGCTTGGCGGGCCGATATCAGCCGTACAACCAGACCTATAATAGTATAAACAACTAAAAGGATAAATTTAGTTGCAGTCTTGCCTATCCTAATAATGCGATATTCTCCGTTTCGACTCGCCTCAAACTCAATCGCATGGGGGTCGTCAAAGACTGTCTTCGCCTCCTCAAAATCCACTTTGTGCTTTTCTGTATTCTTCCGATTTTTGGCCTCGTCCCATTCAAATTCAGGCATAATTTTTTAGGTTAGTTTTTATCATCTTTTCAGACGACCTTTTTTATATTCAAATTTCGCCCAACGTTACGCTAGCCGATCGGCCGCAGCGCATGCGAAGGCTGGGCGTCTAGCGGGTGTTAGTGGCCGTTCTATAATTACTCATTTACTATTTCTAAAACCCTGGCTTTTAATCTTTTCCCCATCCAGAAACCTACATTTTCTAATTCTTCTAAAATAGGCTTGATAGCATCAATTATAGATTTATCTTTTGCTTTTATTAGCAATCCCAATAAACCAATTGTATTGAGTCCCCTTTCTTTGGCAATATTGGTTCCTAGCCTTTCGTCAATAATTAATAATTGCGCATTTAATTCTTCGGCAAGCGCGATAGCTTCTGATTCTCCTTGATCAATTTCTGTTTTTAATTGATCCACTTTGTCTTTGTCTGTAGGTGCTTTGACAGTTATCCAATGAGCTTCTCTATAAATATTTAAAGTAAACCCAAAATCTTCTAATTTTAATATTTCGGAATGTACACTAGGTGGGACAATTATAGAATCAAAGAGTTGGTTGAGTAGTATTAGGCGATTTATTTGAATTAAATTTGCTATTGGAGAAGTGTCACTGATAACAACCATCTAAGATTAGAATTTAATTCTGGAAAGTGTTTTTAAATCCTCTTCCAGTTCATCCACTCCGTAATGAATGGGAATTTTTCTTTTTGCTAATTCTTTTTGAAATTGTATTTGATGTAGACCTGCAATTTCGCTCGCTTCTGCTAGAGTCACCTTTTCTTCTTTAAATAATTCAATTGCAATTTTTAGCAGCAATTCCTCTTCTGTGATTCCAGCTTTTTTTGTAATTCTATCTGATATTTCTATTACCATCTCTTTCTATTTTATTACATAACAGTTTATTCTATTTGTTAGTTCCTTTTTTGAATGGCCACTAACGGCCCGGCTACGTGACGTGCCAGACTCTAAATTTACCATTTTCGTCCCATTTCACAAATGCGAGCGCAGGCAGCAAAAGATGAACTTAGCGCAGCCTGACTTTTGCTGCCTGCGCGGGTTTTTTAATCTCCATTTTTCCTAAATGGCTCGGTGGTGCCGTATCATT
>CAZHNG010000031.1:0-29244 GCA_964533785.1 uncultured Saprospiraceae bacterium
AATCTACTAAATTTCAAAAATTTAGCAGATTGGATCATTTCTGGCCAGCCTGTAGCGTCTAGCGTCTAGCGTCTAGCGTCAAAAGTCCAAACGTCAAACTACATGCAAAAAGTAAAAAGTATTCTTCTTCCAATTATTTTCCTTTTCCAGTGTAGCCTCCCCTACTCTACTTCCTCAACTATCATAGGTAAATGGAGAATGGGACAAGTATTCGATAATAAAAAAGACGTAACGGCACAACACAATCCCGAAGATGACCGCTACATTATTTTTAAAGGTGATTCTACTTTCGAAAGCGGTGGACAACCCTACGGTAAAAATACGGGTAAATGGTCATTCACACCACAAGGAGAGCTTTTTCTCGACAGTGATTCAGGTGAAGATGATGATAGTTATTGGTTGGTCAATTTTGCCGCAGATTCAATGATATGGCAAGGTCAACGATTCGATTTTGCGAAAAGATTCAAGATAACCCACGTCAAAGCGAACTAAAATAACCCTTTTTCGAAGAGCGCGTCTGATCCCGGCGGTAGAATATATCCAAGTCAATCGCCTGCGCACCCAATTGATCGAAACTCAAACTCGCTAACTCGGCAAAGCGTCCATCGCGGTTTCGTCCCCACAACGACGATTTAATCAAACAACAGCACAATAATTTGCAACTATTTCCAAATCGTTGTTGTTTGCAACTTAGAATTGAAATTTAACATCATTTAAACTAAGCAAATATGGTAGTAGAATTCACCGATTCAAACTTCGAAACCAAGGTAGAAGGAGCAGAACTTACAATTGTTGATTTTTGGGCAGAATGGTGTGGCCCTTGTAAAATGATCTCTCCAATCATCGAAGAATTGGCAAACGAAAATCAAGGCGTAAACGTTGGTAAAGTCAATGTGGATGAAAATCCTGAACTTTCCATGAAATATAATATTCGCAGTATCCCCACCATTTTATTTTTTAAAGGCGGGGAGATCGTTGATAAAGTAGTAGGTGCAGTGCCTAAAGCTGTCCTTGAGTCAAAACTATCAGAGCATAAGTAATATAATCTTAGCGTTTCCATAAGAAAAACCCTTGCCTCTATGCGAAGTGAGGGTTTTTCGTATATTAACGGATCAGTATTACACTCTTTTCTTCCAACCGCAATCACACTCACCTGAACGCTTAACCTAACTTACCTCCGTTAAAAGATCACGATCAACCTTTTATCCCGACACACAACCTCTTTACTCACAACACGTAAACCCATTTAACTCGACTAACCCACAACACGTTTAATCCGTCAAAATGAATATACAAGAGAATTACGACCTTAGAAATATTGGAAACCTGGAGTTATTGGCCCGGCAAGTAGTCGAGGGTTTCATCATCGGATTGCACAAAAGCCCCTTTCACGGCTTTTCTGTTGAATTTGCGGAACACCGCCTTTATAACCAGGGGGAATCGACTAAAAATATCGACTGGAAAGTATACGCCAGAACGGATAAGCTATTCATCAAACGCTACGAAGAAGAAACCAATTTGCGTTGTCAAATTATTATTGACGCTTCTTCTTCCATGTACTTCCCCGAAGTTACCAAAGAAGGAAAAAATTACGTTAACAAGCTGCGTTTCTCAGCATTAGCGGCAGCTTCTTTAATGCATTTGCTGCAAAAGCAACGCGACGCTTTCGGACTCAGCATTTTTGACAGTGCCGTTCAACAGCATACCCGGTGCAAATCCAGTATGACGCACTACCGCCTCATGCTCAGTTTCTTAAACAAACTGATCAACAATCCGGAACGTAACAAAACCACCGAAGCAGCTAAAGCACTGCACCAAATAGCGGATAGCATTCACAAACGGTCCATGGTGATCATCTTTAGCGATATGATGGAGCAAGCAGGCGAATTGGACCAATTGTTTTCGGCATTACAGCACCTGAAATACAACAAACACGAAGTGATCCTTTTCCACGTGATGGATAAATCCAAAGAGATCGATTTTAATTTTGAAAATCGCCCTTACCTGTTCATTGACATGGAAACCGGAGAGAAAGTTCGTCTCCAATCCAATCAGGTGAAAGAGGAATACATTAAACAGATGAATAAATTCATCGATCAATTGCGCTTAAAGTGTTTACAATATAAAATCGATTTCGTCGAAGCAGATATTAACAAGGGATTCAAACCCATCCTGCAGTCTTACCTGGTGAAAAGAACAAAAATGAGGATATAGCAATGGCATTAGAAAAAGTACGGATCGACAAATGGCTCTGGAGTGTTCGTATTTATAAATCGCGAACCCAGGCCACCAGTGCATGCAAATCTGGAAAAGTGAGTATTGGAAGCAATAATGTAAAACCCTCCCAACTGATAGAAAGAGGAGAGATCGTTCAAGTAAAGAAGAACGGATTTAACCTGCAGTTTAAAGTGATCGACCTGATCCAAAAACGCGTGGGCGCCCCTTTGGCCCAGAAATGCTACGAAGATATTACTTCCGAGGAAGAACTGCGTAAATACGAAGACTGGTACGTCGGAAAAAGCGGGGTCGAAAGAAGAGAAAAAGGTACGGGCCGCCCTACCAAGAAAGAGCGTCGGGAAATTGATGAGTTCAAGGAGTTTTATTTTGAGATAGAGGATTGGGATTAAATGATTAATTTTAGTATTGATAACCTTGTAATGAAGAACCAATATTTAAAGAGCCTTTATGCATCCCCGCTTTTTATTGTGTTTTGCGATTCTTTATTTTTTACATACTGCCTGCGATAGAAGTACTAACGAGATTACTCCGCCCTTTTATTCATATCTGAATTCTACAGTTCCTTACAAACCTGGTAAAGGTAAAAAACCAGATCCTGCCTTGATTGCTCCTCCACCCTATTTCAAAAAAATCAGTCGCAAAGGTATCAAGACTACCCCCATCTATACCCCAATTATTGATTCTACCAGAATCGATAGCCGGCCAAAATACGTTAAGTCAGAAAGTTTTTCCAGTAAAAAAACGTCTATAACCCCACTCAAATATTTTAAACCTCAACAAAGTATAGTAAAAGCGGGATGGCCAAAATGGATATCCAAAGAGTTCTCCTACCGGGAAAATGAACCTGTAGCCTTTTTGGACATTGAACACGGCTTATATTCGCCTAATGTCTTCAGTCTTTTAGAGGACCGAATTGGGCGAATCTGGATGGGACACCACGACGGTACCTTAAGTGTTTGGGATGGAAAAGGCTATCATCATTATACCAAAAATGAAAAGCTGCTACCTGCCGGTGGAGTACTGGATTTATTAGAAGATCAGCGAGGTAATATTTGGATATTGACGGGTAATTCTCTTAGCATTTTTGACGGAAATCATTTTACTCATTATTTACCTAATGGGAGTTTTGGAGCAGAAGAATTCACCTGCCTGTTTGAAGACGGGAAGGGACGAATCTGGATAGGGACCTTTAATGGCTTGATCGTCTATGAAAAAGGGCGGTTCGTTCGTTTTACTAAGGAAGAGGGCTTGATCGACAATATGGTAAAAAGTGTTATAGAAGACTCAAAAGGCCACATCTGGGTAGGTACGAGTAATGGCTTAAGTATTTGGAATGAAAAAGAATTCAGACAATTTACGATTGAAAATGGTTTGAGTGAAAACAATATAAATTGTCTACTTAAAGACACCAATGACAATATATGGATTGGTACGGAAATGGGTCATATCAATCGGTGGGATGGCTTTGGATTTTACCATTACACTACAGACAAGGGGCTAAAGGGTAGTAAAATTAAAACTTTGCTTGAGGACAATGCGGGACGAATTTGGATAGGAACTATTAAGGGAGTTTATGTATGCGACCAACAGCATTTCCCTACAATTTTAAGAGTCAAAGACTTTGGCGACATGAATGTTTGGTCTCTTATTGAGGATCGGGCAGGAAAAATCTGGGCAGGCACCAGAGGAGCCGGAGTAAATGTTTTGAATCATTACAATTTCAAGCAAGCTGCTATCAACAAGTATTTGCAGGGCAAAGGCATAAACTGCATTTTAGCTGATGAAGACAATCGAGTTTGGATAGGTACAATGAATGGAGAAATTCACATATGGGACGGTCGAGGTTTCACTTATTTTCCTGAGGCTTCTCAATTGTCGGGTGGTAGAATATTGAGCATGATTGAAAATAAGCAGGGACAAGTTTGGATCGGAACTTTTGCGGGTACATTGATTTGGAATGGAAAGGATTTTAGTTTTATTAACAAGGCAGGAGAAAAAAGCATAGAAAATGTGTACAGTTTATTGGAAGATTCGAAAGGCCAAATCTGGATGGGTGCACAAAGAATAGGCGTTTTTGTCTGGGATGGTATCGGGTTTAAATTTTATTCTAACGAACAAGGACTGACCAACCATTCTGTTTTCAGCGCTATTGAGGACCGAAAAGGTCGTATTTGGCTTGGTACATTCGAAGGAGTAACCGTTTGGGACCAGGCGAATTTCACTCATTTCACTACTAATGAAGGACTGAATGATAATAGAATCTGGAGTCTTTTTGAAGGTCGTGATGGACAAATCTGGGTTGGCTCCAATGGCGGCGGCGTAAACGTATGGGATGGTGAAGGGTTCTATAGCTTTACAACCGATATAGGGTTAAGCCAGAATATTGGCAGATCTATTTTCCAGGATAACAATAAAGATATGTGGGTGGGTACTTTCCTTGGTTTAAACAAAATCAGCAATACTGATAGGAGCTCCTCAAAACATATTGAGCAGTTTTTCAGGCCAGATGGCATGATTGGATTATCCATTTTAGATTTTTACCAGGATCCCGAAAACGTCTTATGGATTGTAACCTCAAAAGGTATTAATCTAATCGACTTGAATGAAGAGAGGAACGACACTATTAAGCCTAGTCTTTTCATTCATAGCCTGCAGCCTTTTTTTGATTTTGTGGACTGGCGGGGTTTGGATACCATTTCTTTTATTGATAGAAAATCAAATCACCATAAACAACAATCATTGTATAAAAAAGTAACCTTTGATTCAGTTTATTCATATACCAACCTGCCTGTAGACCCCGTTTTTCCGTATCATATCAACGATATTACATTCCAGTGGAGTGGGATGCATGCGAACGCACCGCACAAGCTTCGGTATTCTTACATTTTGGGAGGTAATAATTCAGAATGGTCTCCTTTAATTACAGACCATAAAGTTCGCTTTCAAAATTTAAGCCCGGGAGAGTACACCTTTAAGGTTAGGGCAGTCGCGCGAAATGGTAAATGGAGTGATACGGCTACCTATTCCTTCACTATTAGCCCTCCTTTGTGGCAAACCTGGTGGGCTTATGTTTTGTATGCTTTAGCTACAATTTCTTTGCTATATTATATTTACCAATTTCAACTTAAAAGAAAATTGGCAATAGCCGAAGCCAAACGCCTCCAGGAATTAGACGCTTTTAAAACCAAGCTTTATACTAATATTACACACGAATTTCGCACGCCATTGACGGTCATTTCCGGTATGGCTCGGCAAGTACTTGAAGATCCTAAGGATTGGTTTAGAGAGGGTTTAACGATGATTGATCGAAATAGCAGTCAATTGCTTTCGCTGGTCAACCAAATGCTGGATCTTTCAAAGTTGGAATCTGGTAATTTGCCAGTCGATCTTATTCAAAGTGATATAGTAGCTTTTATCAATTACATAACGGAATCTTTTCAGTCCTTTGCCAAAACAAAGAACACCGTCATCCATTTTAAACCAGAAGCAGAAAAATTTATCATGGATTTTGATCCATTTAAAATGGAAACCATTTTGGTAAACCTATTGACCAATGCTATTAAATTCACCCCAAACGGTGGGAATGTTAAAATCATAGCGAGACCAATACGGCATAAAAAAGATCAAAACGTATTCCAGATCAGCATTTCCGATACTGGTGTCGGCATTTCTGAGGATCAACTTCCTTTTATTTTTGACCGTTTTTATCAAGCAGATGATTCCTCTACGAGAAAAGCCGAAGGTACCGGTATTGGTTTGGCACTCACGAAAGAATTGGTACAATTGACAGGAGGTACCATAGAAGTGAAAAGTAAGGTCGGAAAAGGATCCACATTCTCAGTGAAATTACCCGTTACCAATAATGCTCAAGAAAAAGATTTTTACGGATCAGTTGGAAGTTCAATCCGCTCCATTCCAACCGCATCTCATTTGCCAGTATTAACCGCAAACGACCAAGCTATCGGTTTCGACAAGAAAAAATACACTACAACTAAACCATTAGTCCTGATAATAGAAGACAACGAAGATGTGTTAAATTATTTGCAAGCTTTTATGCAGGAACATTACAGTATTGAAACTGCTACTAACGGGAAAGCCGGCATTGCTAAAGCAATTGAATTCGTACCTGACATTATTATCAGCGATATTATGATGCCGCTGGCTGATGGTTATGAAGTATGTTCTACACTAAAACAAGATCAACGGACCAGTCATATCCCTATTATTATATTAACAGCAAAAGCAGATCAAGCCTCTAAGCTTAGTGGATTGAAATACGGTGCTGACGCTTATTTGATAAAGCCATTTGATCAACAGGAATTAACAATAAGGCTCGAAAAACTAATAGAAATTCGCAATAAGTTAAAAGAAAAATACAGCAAGGTCAGCTTAACCAATGCTATTCCCCAAAAAGCTGAGGACCCAGAATTGAAATTCCTCAAAAAATTAGAGCATATAATCCTTGACAACCTCGATAATGAGAACTTTAGAGTTGAACCAGATTTATGCAAAGCCATGACATTGAGTAGACCACAATTGTACCGCAAATTAAAAGCATTAACCGATCAATCTCCTTCCAACTATATTCGAACCATTCGCTTACGCCAAGCACGTCAATTACTTGAAAATACAGATTTAAGCGTTAGCGAAATTTCCACTAAAGTAGGATTCAAATACCATTCTTATTTTACCCGCGCCTACCAAAAGACGTTTGGTGTAACTCCTAGCAGCAGCCGGGATTAACAAATTGGTGCATGCCGCAATGCATTCATTCAAGTTTGGTTTTTCAATCAGCATTGTTGAACGCAAAGTATAAGCCTTTGCATCCTAAGTATTAGCAGTTTTTTTCAGAATTCTGTTGGTTAGATCAAAGATTTATTAACCAAAAAAATATGCAATGAAAAACCTATTAATGCTCTTTTGTCTTTTGCTATTTAATTTTTCGATAAGCACTGCGCAATCTTCAGCAACCGACCTTACAGCTCAGGCCATCTTTGAAAAGGTCATTGATTACTATGATCCCAATGGAATTTGGGAACAATACGAAGGCAGTATGCAGTTAAATTCTGTTCTTGAAGATAATATAATTCGGGAAGACCTTACCATAAATAATGTGGAAGGCTTTTACCAAACCGTTAAGCATTTGGAAGATGGTCTTTTTACAAAAGGACGTAAAAATGGCAAGGCTTTTTTTAAAATTAATGGTAAAGAAGTAGCTCCCGATGAAATTCCCGATGAATACAAAGAATATCCTTATGATCTTACTGAGCACTCTGTCAATATGCTTATCGAACATCATACTTTTCACTTTAGTGGACCTTTAATGTTGAAAGCTGCCAGAGCCAAACTCATACCTAAGGTTGAAACCAAGCAGTTATTCGGCACCAAATGTTTAGCTATTACCTTCGAAGGATTGCCCGGCAACTACAAACGCGGTGGCTATAATGGCCCCATAACTTTGTATGTCGATCCCAACGTCAATTATAAAGTCCATGCGGTTTACCTTGATAATGGCTGGTACAAAGACGGAAAGGGGATGATCAATTTATACAGTGGTGAGATCGAAATCAATGGGCTGAAAATACCTGCCAGACGTTTGTATTTCCACGCCGCTGATAACAGCTACACTTTCATCGATGCTTTTATCTCTCTCAAGTAATTTCTAATTATTTAAAAATTCAATCTATGAAAAACGTAATTATTACCGGTAGCAGCAACGGATTTGGGTACGAAACCACCCTTGCTCTGGCTCGCAAAGGCTACAAAGTGTGGGCAACCATGCGACTGCCAAAAGGCAAAAATGCAAAAAAAAAGATGGCGCTTGAAAAATATGTAAGAGACGAAAATTTAAAAATCGAGATCCTTGAATTGGACGTCAACGATAGCCAATCCGTCAAGCAAGCAATCGACACCATAGTAAAAGAAGATGGAAAGATCGATACCTTGGTCAATAATGCTGGCATTATGTTTATTGGAATTACTGAAGCCTACACCCTAAAGCAAGCCCAAGATCAATTCAACACAAATTTTTTCGGTATTATCAGAACTACTAAGGCTGTCTTGCCGCATATGAGAGCCGCAAAAAGTGGTTTAATCATCAACCTTTCTTCCGTTGCTGGGCGTGTCGTATTTCCTTATTTTGGGATTTACTGCGCCAGTAAGCATGCGGTTGAAGCTTATTCTCAGGCATTGAGCTATGAATTAGCACCTTTCGGTATTGAAATCTCCATCATTGAACCTGGCCCGTACGGAACTGGTCTTTTATACAGCGGACCTGAAGAAGCCGACAAAACAGTATGGGATAACTACGGAGACCACAAAAACGTTCCCCGAATGATAATGGAAAATTTTAATCAGTTATTTCAATCCGAACAGGCTCCCGACCCGAAACAAGTTGTAACGGAAATTGTCAAGGTAATAGAATCCCAACGAGGCCAACGTACTTTAAGAATAGTGACGGGGATTGAGTACGGAACATCTGAGATTAATAACTACGCAGCTCCCATCCAAGAAAGTATTATCAAGGATGCCTTACAGATGGGGCATTTACTAGCGTTAGATAAGTAATTGTTTGAATTCGATAAGACTGTAGCCTAAGCCATCACGGGATGCAGTCTTATTGAAATAGAAATCACTTAACTGGATTGAGAAACATCACTCCTTTTCTATTTTTCATTTTGTTATTTTGTTAAAGAAGAATTATCGAGAATTCTTGTGGGGAATTTCCCTCCTACTCCCCGAGTATGCAATCCCAGTCCTTTTAATTGCATTTTTTCATTACAAAATATTTTCAAATGAAACGTAGAATTTTTACTTATCTCGTGTTATTATTTTTATTATCCGCGAATGTTTATGCTCAGAAAGCGGGTGATGTTATAAGTTTCAGCATTATTCCAGATGGAGAAGGCAATCCAAATATTTTATCGGTAGAAGAAACACAGGATCTCATCAATGCCCTTGCGCCAGATATTGGTTTATCTCCTTCAGTAATCAATTTATTAACCGACATTGATTTTCCAATTCAAAGGTATAAAGTGTTTTACTACACTGAACCCTTAAATAAAGGAGAAGATCCAGTTGTGGCTAGTGGCTTGGTTGTTTTACCCCTAACAGATTGTCCACTGGACATGTTAGTCTATGGACACGGAACTGTTTTTGGTGATAAAACGGTGCCTACACAATTGGGAAGTGCCGGTAACAATGCTGAATTAATCTTCGCCTATTTGTACGGTGGCAATGGCTATTTAACTGTATTGCCAGATTTTTACGGTTTAGGAGATGATATCGAAGATCAACCATCTAGTTTAACGGATAAAGAGGATAAATTTCACACTTATTTAGATGAAAAGACCGGCGCTAGTTCTACCTTTGATTTGATGATAGCGGTAAAAGGTCTCGCCAAAGAAAACGGTATTAAACTGACCCATGATGTTGCTATTGCCGGTTATTCTCAAGGTGGTCATACAGGAATGTCCACATTTAAATTTATGCAAGAAAATAAATTCAAAAAAAAGGTACGGAAGGCAGGTTTTCATTTAGAACGTGCAGGATTGGGGGCTGGTCCTTATAATCTTAAAGGAGTGCAATTCGATGCAATTGCCAATGACGCAAATTACCCTCGCCCTGAGTTTGTCCCGTATATTATTGCAGCTTGCCAAGAGGCAGGGTTTGATGTTTACGATGTGGATGCAAATGGCTTACCTATTGATGTTTTTCAAACTAACGTATCTTTAGAAGTAGGAGGAGAGCCCATAACGGTGAATTTTTCTGCAGATTACAATGAAAATATTCTAGGTCAAACGGGAGATACTCTTTTTTGGACGCTTGTAAATTCTTATGTGGATTTTCTTCAACCTGAATTTGCCGCCCAAGTTACTACCAAAAGTCCTAGTAATGCAATTTTCAATTGTTTAAAAGAAAACGATATCTCTGACTGGGATAATCGCTTACCTCTTGTGATGTATTATTGTTCTGATGACAAAACGGTGGTGCCATCTAATTCCACAATTACGGAGCAAAATTTAGATGAGAATTTACCATTTTGGCTATTCTGGCTGAAACCTTTGATTAGAAGCACTGATTTGGGAGACTACGATCACGCTAATTGTGTCATCCCCTATGCTTTAATATCAAAAGCCCGCTTTGATCTTTTCCAGACCAATTGTTTACAGGACATCATTAACCTCAGATCAGAAGACCCTCAAAATACAAGTAAAGCGGATAAATTAGTACTCAGACCTGTCAATTACTATCATCTAGATGTTCTTGCCGATAAATTGAGTGCTCCCATTCAGCGGATCGAGTTACAAAAATTTGATGGGGCCATTGCAGCTACTTTCACTGGATTTGAAACAGTTAACGGCATCATCAGATTAGATGTACGCCAATTAGACCGCGCTGCTTATTTATTGCAGGTATACGATGTAAATGGTCATACGGTTGATGACCTGGCCGTTCTGGAATCCGTAGAATTAATCGAGCATAAAGATTATAATCCACTCGCTATTGACTTGGAAAACGAAGAATATCAACTAGATGTTTCGTTATTAACTGAAACAGTGGAATCATTGGTAATCTATACTAGGGAGGGTAATGTCGTTCGTGAAGTTGATGTCAACAATGCACTGAATCAAATCACTTTTTCTAGTCAAGGCGTTTTCAACGGGGATTATATTTTGGAGGTGCGTACTAAAGTCAATAGTTATTTTCTTCCTTTAAAGCCAAAAACCAGAACCATCAGCATTGATGGATTTTCCGTCTATCCCAATCCAGCGAAAGACTATGTTGTCATTAGTCTTGATAAAAACGAAACCATATCTGCAGTAAGCATTTTTGATGCACAAGGGAAACTGGTCTGGAATCAACAAAAGATGCAAGTAAATCTATTTAGACCCCAACTGGAATTGACCGCTGGAATTTATCACTTACAGGTAGTTTCAAGTTCAGGAAAGGTCTTTGTTGAAAAACTGGTGATTTTAGATTAATGAGTTGTTGAGATAAGTCCGAATCTTGCAGTAATGTTTATAAAAACTTAATAAATGAGGCTTGAATCCCTGGTGGTTTTTAAAACTACCAGGGATTTTTATTTCACCAATTCCTTTAAAGCTGTACCATCCGCTGCCGCAACAAATGATCCGCCAATACCAACGCCGCCATAGCTTCCACAATGGGCACCGCACGTGGTACTACGCAGGGATCATGACGGCCTTTTCCCGTTACGGTCACGTCTTCTCCGGCCTCATTCACCGATGGTTGGGCAGAAACGATGGTGGCTACCGGCTTAAAAGCTACCCGGAAATAGATATCCATCCCGTTGGAAATACCGCCTTGAATACCACCGGAGTGGTTGGTTTTAGTTTTTATCTGGCCCTCGTCATTGTAGAAGATATCATTGTGCTGAGAACCTCGCATGGCAACCCCGTTAAAGCCAGAACCATATTCAAAACCTTTGCAAGCATTGATACTGAGCATCGCTTTGGCCAAATCGGCATGTAGTTTATCAAAAGCGGGTTCCCCCAAACCAATTGGACAGCCAGTCACCAACCCACTGACAACACCACCGATCGTGTCACCATCTTTGCGCACCGTCTTGATTAACTCAATCATCTGTTCGGCGATCTCCAGGTCGGGACAGCGAACGGGAGTGGACTCTATCCGGGAAAGATCCAATTCATGGTATGATTTAGCAGTACCCAACGCTCCCACCTGACTGACGTAACCTGCAATTTGTACGCCTTGAGTTTTAAGCAAGAGCTTAGCAATAGCACCCGCCGCCACTCTCGCTACGGTTTCCCTGGCGGAAGAACGCCCACCGCCACGGTAGTCGCGTAATCCGTATTTCTGCTGGTAAGTAAAATCAGCGTGTGAAGGTCGGTATTTATTCGCGATGTGGCTGTAATCTTTCGACCGGGCATCGGTATTAAAGAAAGACATGGCAATGGGAGTACCGGTAGTTTTTCCTTCAAAAATGCCCGATAATATTTCCACACGATCTCCTTCTTTGCGTTGGGTCACAATCTTCGATTGACCAGGACGCCTACGATCCAGTTCCTGCTGGAT
This sequence comes from uncultured Saprospiraceae bacterium, assembly GCA_964533785.1. Classification (GTDB taxonomy): domain Bacteria; phylum Bacteroidota; class Bacteroidia; order Chitinophagales; family Saprospiraceae; genus JANQRV01. Next base: position 12,298 of record CAZHNG010000031.1, read on the forward strand.
AAACCCTTCATCAATTTCCAGACCAGCGGGACAACCGTCAATGATCACTCCCAATCCTCTGCCGTGGGATTCTCCGAAGGTTGTTATCCTGAATACCTGCCCGAAACTGTTTCCTGCCACGAAAGAAGGATTAAAGTTTAAAAATGAGAATTTTTAGAAGTGAGCACCTAGAGTTATACTACTACTGGAAAATAAAGGCCAAGAACTAAAAAGATGGGAAGTTCCTGGCCTACATTGGTTTTTATTTTTCAAGTACCTCGGTTACCAAATCCGCTGCTTCCTGGAGAAGAATGGCTGAACGAACTTTTAAACCAGAGTTATCCAATATTTCTTTTGCGATATCAGCATTCGTACCTTGAAGACGAACGATGATGGGTACTTTGATAGAATCACCCATATTCTTGTAGGCTTCCACAATACCATTAGCTACGCGATCGCACCTTACAATCCCACCGAAAATATTTACCAAAATGGCCTTAACTCTAGGATCTTTTAAAATAATCCTAAAGGCCTGCTCCACCCTTGCGGCATCGGCCGTACCCCCTACATCCAGGAAGTTAGCCGGTTCTCCGCCGGAAAGCTTTATGACATCCATAGTAGCCATAGCCAGACCGGCACCGTTGACCATACATCCTACGTTACCGTCAAGGTTCACAAAATTCAATTGATGTGCATTGGCTTCTACTTCCGTCGGATCATCTTCGTCCGGATCGTAATACGCAGCCAGGTCTTTATGACGGAAAAGGGCATTATCATCTAATACCACTTTACTATCCACGGCAATAATCCGGTCATCACCTGTTTTCAAACAAGGATTAATTTCGAAAAGTGAAGCATCGGCTCCCACGAAAGCTTTATACAAAGCGGCGATGAACTTGGTCATGTGTTTGAAGGCCTGACCACTCAACCCAAGGTTAAAAGCGACTTTACGTGCCTGAAAGGACTGAAGCCCTAAAGCCGGATCAATGTATTCCTTATGCACCAGATGCGGTGTTTCCTCAGCTACCTTCTCGATGTCTACCCCGCCTTCTGTTGAATAAACGATTACATTACACTTCTTTTCCCTGTCCATCAAAACAGAGACATAAAATTCTTTACACGCGTCAAAGTCGGGTGCATAAGCATCTTCTGCGACCAATATTTTACGCACAAGCTTACCGGGTCCATTAAGGCCACCGGGTGTTTGGGGGGTTTTCAACATCATGCCCAGGATGTTCCCGGCGTGTTCTTTCAACTCGTCTTCATTCTTGGCCAATTTAACCCCTCCGCCTTTTCCACGTCCGCCGGCATGGATTTGTGCTTTTACCACTACAACGTCTGAGCCCGTTTCGTTGCGTAGTTGATAATAGGCAGAAACAGCCTCTTCGACGGTATGAGCCAGGATACCTTCCTGAATCGCTACGCCGTATTGTTTCAATAATTCTTTACCTTGATATTCGTGAAGATTCATTTATCGGGATTTTTCTTATCTAAAAAACTGTCCCAAAAGTAGGGATAAGTGCTAATCAAACAAAATTTTTTGATCAATGATGAAGGAAATAATGTAGAAGCCGGAGTCAGATCAGACCAAGAAGGAAACAGTGAGACAGATTGGATCTGAGGATAATAGTGGGATTGGCGTCCGGTATTAAAACGGCCCGGCCGCCGGGGGTTACCTTTATTTAAGTGGGTGGGTAAACTTTAAATATAAGACGGCCCACCCTTCCAACCGAACCAGCCGGGTGGCATCGCAGAATCCTCATTAACGCTGTTATCGTTTCCTTCTTGGTTTTATCGAATCACCAACATTATTCCCAAGCCAAGTTTTGTACTTTTAATCAAATTTTTCTTTCATGAATCAACCGTCGCAAAAAGTCAGTCAGCTCATTAAAAATCTCACCAACCCCTGGAAACTGAGTTTTTTCCTGTTGTTAAAACTTCCCTCGCTTTTTTTCTGGAAAATCAGGGTTGTCGAATTGAACCCAAATGAAGCCGCAGTGACCATCCCTTTCAATTGGTGGACCCAAAACCCGTTTCGGTCAGTATATTTTTCCGCCTTGCTCGGAGCGGCTGAATTCTCTACCGGTATCCTGGCATTAATCGCAGTTACTGATACCGATGGCGTTTCGATGTTGGTTACCAGAGTAGAGGCTGATTTCATTAAAAAGGCCAAGGGAAGAATCGTATTTACTTGCGAAGAGGGAGAAAAAATCCAGCAAGCTGTCAAAAAAGCGATGGAAACGAACGAAGGACAGCAAGTCACCGTTCAATCAATCGGAAAGATGGAAAACGAAACCGTGGTATGTAAAGTGAGCCTTACCTGGTCTTTTAAAAAGAAAGTTAATTGACGATCAACTTATCGATCAGCCTTCCTTTTTCGGTGATCACAGAAAACACATAAACTCCGCTTGAGAGATCTTCCTCAACATTTAGATCCACCCTGTTGGAGCCGGCACGGAAGCGAAAGGAACCAAAATGTGCTATCTCTTGGCCTGAAAGGGAGAATAATTGCAATTCGCCTTCGAAGAAAGCAGCGCTTTTGATTTGAAGTTGCAGTGCATGCCCCTGGTCAATGGGATTTGGTGACAATGACCAATCTTGTACTGCATCGAGTACCTGGGCAGATGTAACAACACCTGACCTGAAGGTAGAAAAGCGCGTAGGTTCCTCACAAGTCGAATAGTCATTGAAAGGCGTAATACGCCAAAAATGCAGCCGATTAGGCGTTAGACCGGGAATAAAAGCTTCTTCGGCAGTTACCACCAGGGTTTGCTTGCGGGGTGAAGCAAAATTAGGTGCTTCATCCACTTCTACCAGGTAATGCGTGGCATGAGGCACTTTTGTCCACTTAAGTGTTGCACTATTCGTAGCAATGTTTTGATTCGTAGAAGGAGACAGTAATGTCGGCTGAGCATCGACCGTTTCAATACTATTAGGGAAATCGTTTCTGACGGGAAATCTGCCGGAACTCATCAAGCTGGCCATCATGACTAACTTTTGTTCTTCTGTGAAGTAGTAATCACTTCTTTGGCATTTAAAATAATTCATGAATAATTTTTCATCCGGATCAATTTGTTGTCCATCCGGATCTAAAACCACATCTTCGAATTCACAATTGGGCCTAGGATACTGGTATGCATAATCTGCGGGCGTGTCACACAACATATCGCCTGCCATTTCACAATTGCTGCCGTCCGCTTTTTCAACCATGACGCCCCGGGTAGTGACTTCGGGTGGTGGTGATCCATGTTTTGCCGGATCATAAGGGTCTTTATCCCAACCGTGAAAAGGGTGAAGAAGCCCCAAATAATGGCCTATTTCGTGCGAAAGGGTATGGCTTGACCCCAATTGATTATTTTCCATTACGATCCAATCGAAAAAGGAGTTGTAATAGGCTTGCGTTAAACCATTGGGATCAACTTTTTCCACTACGTAAACATTCAGGGCATCTAAATCTTTATTATCGGCCATCGGCCCAATCTGCTGCTCCGCATGATCTTCATAAGTAGGCGTATCATTGATGTAATTCACCCAACCATCGAGATAAAACTGAATCCCTTGGTCTGCAAAGTCTCGATTAATCGCACATAATTGTTCTAATACACTTACGTCATCGGCTCTCCTGCTGCCATCGTCTTTGCCGATCAAGTGAAATTTCACTGCCACATAAATGGTTGAACGGGGCGAAACAAATGCATCACTGCGCATAAATGTTTTGTAGTGCACTAATTCTTCCGCGATCCGGTCTGCCATTTCACCGGTAGTACCACAAATGAAAGATTGGGCATGTAAATTCGACATCCCAAGCAGGAGCATAGTTATCAGACAGTTCTTCAACATTTTCCATAAATTTAGTGGTCACATAAGTTAAGACGCCAAAAATCAGATGCCAGACTTTATGAAATAGATAGTGTGCAATCCTAACAGTACTATCAAGACGAAAAACGACCCGAACGTAACACATCAAGCCGTGCGGAAAAACAATGAGGCATCTTTGATCAAGTATTTATAATAGACCAAATAATGAGGTCTGAATCTGTATTCCTGGAAATAGCATGGCTGATTCATATCCCTGTTCAATGGAAGTACTTTGCTGTTCACGATAATATGGGAAAGACAGCCAACCAGCAATTTTTAACCCCTATGAATGTTGGTATAAAAAGCAGAACATCACATTGGAGAAAACATTATTTTCCCAATGTGATGTAAGAGCCAAGGAGGAACTCATCAGAATTTTTCGGAAGGTATTATTTCAGGCACAAATAAGCTCGTTTCTCAACCTGTTATTTCCCTTCGAATAAATCTGGTATTTATTATTTTTTGGACTTTTGACGCTAGACACTAGACGCTAGATTTTAGACAACAAAAAACTGATATTCAATGGATATCAATTTTTCAGAATAAATAAAATTTCCATTGATTGTCAATTAGTTAGAATTTTTAGTCTAACTTCTAGAGTCTAGCGTCAAAAGTCTGGTATTTTATTTAATTACAACAATTTTGTCGTAAAGATAGCCTTCACCTGTTGTAAATAAAATTGTGAATAACCCGGCATTCCAATCATTAGTATTGATCTTAATGGTGTTTTCCCCTGGAAGTATGGATTGATTATTCAACCGCATGACTTCCTGGCCTGCGCTATTACTCACAATTACATCTCCAAAGATACGGCTTTTACTATTCAGGAACAAATGAAAATACCCTTCAGCAGAGGGATTAGGAAAGACCTTCCAATCCTGTACGCTTTCCAGATTGCTAACGGAAGTAACCATTTCCGTTGTAGTTCTGAACTGTGACCGCTGCCCGAATTCCTGGCAAACCGAGTATTCATTGAACGGACGTACTCTCCAGAAATAGGTGGCATCATCTGCTAAGCCGTCAACTACTACTGAGGTCTCATTGGCAACAAAGGAAATAAAAGCCGGACTGGAAAAATTAGGCAGCCGGTCGATCTCGATGAGATAGCGGTTGGCGTGTTCTACGGCAGCCCATTCAAACCGGACGCCGTTGTTGATGTTTACGGTAGATTCATCTGCAGGGAAGATATTCGTTGTCGTAGTTTCAACAATTGCCGTAGTGGATGGATTGGCATTTACTAATGACCGGCGACGAACAGCAGCAAGGTCTGCTGCCATCAGCTCCTTTTGCATAGGAGTAAAATAATACTCCGTGCGAGGTTCGCATTGGAAGTAACTCATAAATAAACGACGATCAGGGCTAATCTCGAGGGAATCAGGATCTAAAATCGACACCGGAGGATTACAAATTGAACCAAAGGCATTATAATCCGCAGGAGTATCGCAAATCAGGTCTCCAGCATCTTCACAGTTACTGCCGTCTGCTTTTTCAACCCGGATACCTAAGGGAGAAAGTAAAGGAGCCTTCTCTCCTTCTTCGGAGGGTTCGAAAGCTTCATTATCCCATCCCCGGAATGGGTGGGGTAAGGTAAAAAAATGACCGATCTCGTGGGTCAGCACATAGCTTGAATTGACATCACTGTTCCTGATCACTATCCAATCGTATAAATTGGTATAATATCCTCCTACAAAAGGATTTTGAGAAACTCTCTCTAACAAGAATACATTTAAAGCCTGATTATCGCGGCTAAAGGTCATCACCCCGCGTTGTGTAGCCTGGTGATTTTCAAACACCTCATCGTTGTTGATATAGTTGAAATCTCCTTTAATGTAAAATTGGATATTCTGATCGGCATAGTCATCATTGGTTGCACAAAGCATCTCCAAAACATTGGCTTCCTTTACTCTACGACTACCATCGTCCTGAGCGACAAGGTGAAACTTCACAGGAATATAGACCGTATTGTTTCGCAATTGTATTAAACCGTCTTCAATTAGCTTTTTATTAGCTTTCAACCTTTCTATCATTCCTTCGGCATGTTCGCCACTGGTGCCACATTGAAAAATTCTCGATTGTGCGTAAAGAGAAGCATAGGAAACACTAAATAATAAAATTAGTGTTACAATTAAGTTTTTTACCATTGATTCAAAAAATTAGTGGTTATGTTTAATTTAGAATTTAGGGTAAGGCTTAAAATTGGTCAGTTGGTTGTCGCTACTTAAACGCAAAAGTAGAAAAATAACTATTCTTTAGCTACAGCTTTTTGGCAATTGTGTGACGGTTTGCACCCATTAGAATATAAAAAATTCTATTTTTGTTCATCCATTTTAAAATGAAAAACGAAAAATAATGAGTAAAGTTACCGTAGTTGGCGCCGGAAACGTAGGTGCAACTTGTGCGAATGTACTGGCACACAAAGACGTAGTAAAAGAAGTCGTTCTCGTAGATATCAAAGGCGACCTGGCCAGAGGGAAAGCCCTGGATAGCTGGCAACAAGCCCCCATCGATTACTACAGCACCTATCTAATGGGTACGGAAGATTATGAAAAAACAGCCGGATCAGACATCGTGGTCATCACTGCCGGTGTTCCGAGAAAACCGGGCATGAGCAGAGATGACCTCATTTCTACGAATGCCGGTATCGTCAATAGTGTTACCAAATCCATTATGCAGTATTCTGATAATCCTATTATCATCGTTGTTTCCAATCCCTTGGATGTTATGACCTACGCTGCATTTAAAACAGCAGGCCTGCCATCCTCGAAAGTATTTGGTATGGCCGGAATATTGGATACTGCCCGTTACCGAGCTTTTCTAGCCACTGCACTAAACGTTTCACCGAAAGATATTCAGGCCGTATTAATGGGCGGACACGGTGATACTATGGTCCCGCTACCCAGATACACCACCGTTGCCGGTATTCCCGTTACAGAACTAATTGGTGAAGAAGAATTGAACGCCATTGTGGAAAGAACTAAAAAAGGCGGAGGAGAATTGGTGAAATTGATGGGTACTTCGGCCTGGTACGCTCCAGGTGCTGCCGCAGCGCAAATGGTAGAAACCATTGTCAGAGACGAAAATCGTATCTACCCTTGCTGCGTCAGGCTTGATGGTCAATATGGCTTAAGTAATATTTTCTTAGGCGTTCCAGTTAAACTGGGTGCTAACGGCATCGAACAAGTAATTGAACTTCAATTGAATGAAGCCGAAAAATCTTTATTAAATACTTCCGCTGGGCACGTCAAATCAGTAATGGAAGTGTACGAAGGCATGGGAATTGATTAATGGCACAACAAAAAAAGATAGCTGAAAAAAAGAATTGAAGGCGTGTTTAAAATACGCCTTCCTTTTTTGTGGTGGACTTTTTATGCTTCCTAATAATTTTCGACCCATTTTGATTAACCCAAAGGCCTAAATAACTCCACAAAGAAACAAAAACCTCCATTAAAGCTAAACCAAATTGGGAATCCGGATTTGGTAGATTCTTGGTTATCACCTAAACCTTTTCGTATTTCTATGGTTTTCTATTTACTAAATACCGAAAACGTGATCAATAGCAGTCAGTTATTAGGAGGCTTGTTAGACGAAATGGTAACCAACACGGGCGAAACGCTCAAGCAGATATCCGACAGGATGCCTGTCATGCTTATTTTTTTGCGACATTTCGGCTGTACTTTCTGTCGGGAAGCTTTAGCTGATATTGCCAAAAAGAGGAATGAGATCAGGGAAAAAGGTATCGAGGTTGTTTTTGTTCACATGTCGAACAGTGATACAGCAGAAAAATACTTCAAAAGATATAACCTCGGCGGATCCATCCACATCAGCGATCCTGAATGCAAATTTTACAGTTCTTTTGGTCTCGTAAAGGGTAATTTTAACCAATTGTTCGGCTTAAAAAATTGGATTCGCGGATTCAATGCTGGTGTTGTGAATATGCATGGTATCGGAGGACAAATTGGTGACGGTTTTCAAATGCCGGGGGTATTCATCATTCAGGACGGCTCTGTCCGGGAACAGTACATTCATAAACTAGCTTCAGATCGCCCCAACTACGTCCAACTTTTAGAGTGCTGTACTGTTTAAATTTACTAACAACACGCACAAAAGTGTTTAGGTTATTATCAATTATCATTTATCAACCATCAATTCTATAAAATGATAGGCTGGAGATTTGGCGCATATAATCCTGACAATCAGAAAGGAACTCCTTTTGAAAGGCTTTTAAAAGTCTTTCAGGAATTGCTCTTGTACACTTCGGGAGATGTCAGCGAAGCTTTGTCATGGCTAACTGAATTGGATAAAGAATACAATCTGACAACTGATGAATACGGGATGGCAGATTTCATTCAAGATTTAATTGATAAAGGCTATATTCAACAACGCAGCCCCCAGGATGCCAATATGGCGCCTACTTCAAAAATGGAAATGGGTATCCGCCAGAAAGCCTTGAACGATATTTTTGGGCAATTGAAAAAAGCAAGAAGGGGAAAACACAATACCAAACAAATGGGGAGAGGAGATGAATATACCTCAGAGTTGCGCCCTTACGAATTTGGGGATCAGTTGGATAAAATAGCCATTTCTGAGTCGCTCAGAAATGCACAGATCAACCACGGGCTCAATGATTTTCGCCTTACCCCTGAAGACCTGGAAGTTCATGAGACTTTTTACCAAAGCCAGATGAGTACGGTACTGATGATCGATATTTCTCATTCTATGATCTTATACGGAGAGGACCGGATTACGCCTGCCAAGAAAGTGGCCATGGCTTTGTCAGAACTGATCACTACCCGTTACCCTAAGGATACGCTCGATATTCTCGTTTTTGGTAATGATGCCTGGGAAATAGAGATTAAAGACTTGCCGTATCTGCAGGTTGGCCCATATCATACCAATACTGTGGCTGGACTAGAATTAGCAATGGATTTACTCCGTCGACGACGCAATCCCAATAAGCAGATCTTCATGATCACCGATGGAAAACCTAGTTGCATCAAACGCGGAAAAAAATATTATAAAAACAGCTTCGGCCTGGACCGGATGATCGTAAACCGTACCTTAAATTTAGCCAGGCGCTGCCGCAAAATCGACATTCCCATTACTACCTTTATGATCGCAAGAGATCCCTATCTGATTCAATTTGTCGATCAATTCACCAGGGCTAACAATGGAAAAGCCTTTTATTCTGGGCTCGACGGACTGGGAGAGTTCGTATTCCGGGATTATAAAAATAACAAGAACAAGCGCTATTGATTGTAGCTCTAAAAATTAAGGGGCTTTGTCTTACAAGCCGCCTTTATTAATGCGTTGTTTGTCACTCTGTTTCTATCCATAATCTTCGGGGAATTAGGGATTTCTTTCCGTTTTGTCTGTCTACCTTTTTTGGGCCAACAATACTGTTGCGAAGTCGCATTCCGGATCTTCGAACACGAAATCAATTATTTTTATTCTCAGCTTACCTAAAATGTTTCCATATTCTTCGGGAGACAAACTACTGTGATAAACTTCTTCGCCCCCGACATGACCGACCACTTCCCCTTCGGCAGTGCCTACCGTTAACATGAGCACGCCTCCTGATTTGAGATGACCGGCAAATCGCATTAACGTGCTGCGCTGCTCATCTGGTGTAAGGTGAAAAAAACTGTGCCACCCTACTATACCGTTAAACTGCTGCGACAAATCGAGGTGACACATATCCGCTACCAGCCATTGGCTGTCAGGGAAGCGCCTTTTGGCCAGTTCGATCATAGACTCTGCATAATCGATACCGGTAAGATCATATCCATTTTCAATGAAATAACGGGCAATTGGCTCTCCGGCACCGCAACCGGCGTCCAGGATAGTTGCTTTTTCCGGCAGGAATTTTTCAAAACGGCTGAGCCATTTGCGCTCGAATAATATTTTCGCCCGTTCGGCGTCAAAGCGTCTGGCGTGACGCTCATAAACCTGTTGAGTGTTGGCTGCCAGGTTTTTTATATCCTTTCTTCTCATTCATTGAGTTTTCTTTCACGTTCAAGTAGAAGCGTTGAACAAGATAATAAACACTTTTATTTTGTCTGCCGATTCAGTAAGTAAAAGAACAGATTCCACCTGCCGGCCACACCAGAAAGCGGGGATACCACCTGACCACCTGGCGGTAACGGCAGGCGGGGACGCCAGACTGAATGGGTTTGAGAATGAAGGCCTTGAGTGTGAACGTAAAATTAAAATGCTCTATTAATTAACAAGCGATGTTCATATATCCTGAACAGGATAAGGCCCATCGTCGAATGTTTCTTTATGGTATCCTTTTGTGCCTACCTCCATTGACAATTTACTACGAAAATCCTTATTTTCCTTGAGACAATCCAAAACATAGCGAAAATCATATTTTGGCTTCCAGCCTAATTCTTTCTTCGCTCTTTCGTTGACATACACCCGATCAATCGTGGGTAGCATTTTCCATCCTCTTGCTTCGAATAAGGGCTTAAAATCCGGATACAGTGCTTCAACCACTAATTCTGCATTTGAATGGAGTTGTATTAAATCTTTTTTCCGGAAAGGTGAAGTTGCGCTAATGATGTATTTTCTAAAGCCGATTTTTTGTACATTTTCGAGTGCAAGGAAGTGAGCCGATACGGCATCCTCAATGTCCACCCTCCGGTAAAGGTATTCTACGGCTTTGATATTCAGATCTTCGTAGTTTTCCCTGATCTGCCTCTTATCATCCTCTTCGGGAAAAAAGCGAGATGTTTTTAATACGATACAAGGCAATTTATGATTGCGATAAAATAGTTGGCAGATGTCTTCCGCCGTATTCTTGGTTACTCCGTAAATATTCTTTGGAATGGAATTCGTCGATTCGGTTACCCATACCGCAGGTTCGGTAGGTCTGGGAGTGAGCACATCTCCGAAGGTACTGGTGGTACTTGTGTAAACAAAGCCCCTTACACGTTGATGCCGAGCTTCTTCCAGTAAATTCAAAGTTCCGCTAATATTCGTGTCCACGAAATCCTGGTTGGTATGAGTAGCGACGTGAGGTTTGTGAAGCGTTGCGGAATGAATAACAAAATCAACATCTTTGATCATTTTGCGGACAAATGCCCTGTCAACTATTGACCCAACGTGAGTCGTGAAATCCGACGGATTAATGTCGATCCCGATATAATCGATATTAGCTTTTTTGAGTTGCCTGATAATGGCCTCACCTAGATGGCCACTACTACCAGTGACTAATATTTTCATTTAATCATATTTTTTAATCGCTGCTAACTCCAGCTATACAAATTATTCAACCCATTTTTTATTCCCAATATTTTAAACACGGATTTCTGTTACGGGTTGCGCTTCCAACGACGCGTAACCCTCAATAGACAACATTTTTTAATCAGCGATGAATGAATAAAGTATTCGTTTTTATTCCTCTCCAAAAAATAGACGTACTGGTCCCTGAACTTAGGGCATTTCTTAGTATGGAATTTTAGCCATAGATGAAAGATGAGAGGTTAGAGATGAGAGACCAAGTGGTATCATTTAATCCTTAATCCATCCACCTGAGTTAATTAAGAAGCACTGTTCCGTCATATTGTCCTCAGGTTTGCCGGACAATACAAATAGACATAACTAATGTTTTTTCCCGACTGAAAATAAACTCAAATTTTTCAGCACTTACTCAACTGCCTGTCAGCGCCTTAAATCAAAAAATAATGGGAGCCAGGTTTAAATATGATAATATTTTCAACCTTCCTTACCTAATACCGTTATGTACCCATACCTAACAACATTAGGTATTATATCATGATAAGAAACGAATTAAAAAGATCAATTACTACGAAACCATAAAATATCAATTGATATGGGAACTATCCAGTCCGTGGTACGCATGGAAAGTGTCTATAAGTACCACTACACCGAAGAGCTTGAAACCGCTGCCGTCAATGGAGTCGACCTGACTATAAATCCTGGAGAATTCGTCGCTATTATGGGACCGTCGGGCAGCGGCAAATCAACCCTGCTCAACCTTATCGGCATGATAGACAAAGTATCTAAAGGGCATTATTGGTTTGGCGGGTATGATGTAGCTCGGCTTTCGAAAAAAGCAAAAGCCGGTCTACGCAAAGGCAATATCGGCTTCATCTTCCAGAGTTTCAACCTTATTGACGAGTTGACAGCCGCAGAAAATATAGAATTGCCGCTTATCTACCTTAAGGTTCCGGTCCGGGAACGCCGCAAACGCGTAGAAGAAGCACTGGTCAACCTGGAAATGCGACACCGTAAAGACCACTACCCGCAACAATTGTCGGGTGGTCAGCAACAGCGTATCGCTATTGCCCGCGCTATTGTCACCGAACCGGCCCTTATCCTTGCCGATGAGCCCACCGGTAACCTTGACTCCGAAAATAGCGCTATCGTAATGGATAAACTACGCTATTTCCACGAGGAAGGTTCAACTATTGTCATGGTAACTCACTCCGAAAAAGATGCCGGGTACGCCCAGCGTATAGTGGAGCTATTCGACGGTAAAACACTGATCAGCGAGAGAGAGTACCTGGCAAGAAGAAGCAATAATTCATTATAACAACATCACTACCACTAAAACGTATCAACCATGGCAACAAAAGCACTCGTCGCCGCATCTACCAAACCACTGGTTCTGTCCATTTTGTCGTACGGCGAAAATTACGGGTACAAGATCATCAAGGAAGTAGAACGCCTCTCGCAGGGTGAGCTTAGCTGGACCGACGCTATGCTCTACCCCGTGCTCAACCGCATGGAAAAGGAAGGCCTCATCGCATCCCAATGGGTGAAGACGGAAAGCGGCCGCAAGCGCAAGTACTACCACATCACCGAGCAGGGCGAGCAACGCCTTGAAAAAGAGCGTGGTCAATGGCTCAACGTCAATCGCGTCTTTGTCAAACTCTGGGGACTCGGCGAAACGCCATACGTGCCGGCAGAAGGTATAAGGTGAATGAAAAAGAGCAGATCCTACGTCTCTGCAGTAATTACTTCAATCTCGGATTACATCCGTAGTTTCTTAAATAAATTAATACATGAAATTCAATATAGATCAGGCCATTCGCGGATGGCGACAGCGTATTCAGCGGCAGCAGCAGCTGGAACCCGGATTTGTGGAAGAACTGGCAAGCAGTCTGCACGACCGGTATGAAGAATATTTGATCCAGGGGATGAATCCTGAAAAGGCTTTCGCACGAGCACAACAGAAAGTCATGCCCGATATTAACAGTGTAGCTCTTGAATTTGCCAAAGCCACCAGCAACCGGCCGTGGTATAAACTGAGTCTGGACGGGTGGCTGTTCCTACTACCCAACTACCTTAAGATTTCCTTGCGAAATATGCGGCGTAAGCGCTTCTATAACCTCATCAATTTTGTCTGCCTGGCCATCGGTATTCTCACCACGGCGCTGGCGGTCTTGTACCTCGATTACGAGACCAGCTTCGATGAAATGGTGCCCGAAGCCGACCGTAAGTACCGCCTCGCGCGTACTTTTCGCTCACAGGACTACAGCGTAATGAGCTTTGATGGATACTTTGGCGCCGAACCCGAAACGCAAATGAAGCAGATCAACGGTATTGCTAACATAAAGGGCGTGGAACAGGCCTGCCATTTCTATACTTTTTGGAACCCCGCCATAGTTGAATCGGGGGATAAAAAATTGACGATTGAAGATATCCTGCACACTAATACGCCCGATGCCTTTTTTGATTTTTTTGGTTGGCGTTTCCTCTACGGCTCAGTCGATGGCTTTGGCCAAAACCTGAATACAGCCGTACTGACCGAATCAGAAGCCAAACGGTTTTTTGGTCCCGACTGGCATCAAAAAGACCTACTCGACCGGGTACTTACTATCGACGAACAAGACTATATGGTGGTCGGAGTCATTGCAGATCTTCCACCTAATGCGCACTACGATTTCAGTATTGCCCTGCACCGCGATAAGATCGAATACTGGGGATCGCGCACCTACATCAAACTTACTCCCGGCGCTGATCCGCAGGCCGTGAAGCAACGAATGGATGAAAATATTGCCAGCATCAATACCAATCTAGCCAATAACGAACTATTTGGCGGCACCATTATTCAACCGCTGACCAGTATTCACCTCAACTCTGATATGTTGTATGAACTCAAGCCTCCGGGAGATAAAAGATACCTCTACATTATTGGCATTATCTCGGGCATTATCTTGCTGTTGACCATAAGTAACTACACCAACCTATCTATCGCCATGAACGCGGGGCGATCCCGGGAGATCGGTATGCGTAAGATATTTGGTGCGACCGAAGGTCAGATTTCCAATCAGTTCATTATGGAATCTATGGTGCTCAGTATGCTGACCTTACCGGTAGTTGGTCTGGGCCTGTGGTTGCTTATCCCATGGTTTAACAATTTTATGGGTACGGGGCTTAACGAGCAGATCCTCCTGGATCTCAATTTCTGGGTGGTACTGCTCATGGTCACCATCGGGGTTGGCATTTTGGCCAGTTTGTACCCATCGGTATTCCTGGCGCGCCACCCGATACTGCGCTTGTTCCAGGGCAATCTGGTCAAAAACAGCTCGCGGGGCTTCAGCACCCGCAAAGCCATTATCACTTTCCAGTTTATCCTGCTGATCGGCTTTTGCAGCCTGACGTTATTCGTCAACCAACAGCTTCGCTACATTCAGGAAAAGGATCTGGGCTTTGACAAAGAACAGCTGGTCTATGTCAATCTGGCAGAAGACAGCACAAAATTTCAAGTATTCAAGAACGAACTGTTGCAAATCCCCGAAATAACGGGCGTTGGTTCCGGCAGTCCGCTAGGACGAAATCCTTTTAACCAAACAACGTACAAACTGGAGGGAACGACCGAAGTCTACGATGATGCGTACGACATTGCGCTCGACTATGACGCCATCGATCTTCTCAATATTGAGACCAGCATTGATGAATATGTACAGAACCCCGGTGATGCACCGAAAAGGATGATATTGATCAACGAAACCCTGGCGGACCAACTTTCTAATCGCTTCGATCTGACCCGGAATGAACTCATCGGACGTACCATTATTGAGGAGCCAGAATACACAGATGAAGAAACCGGAAAGGTGGGGTTCCCCTTCCGCATCGCCGGCACATTCAAGGACATCAATATATTTTCTTTGCGGGAAAAAATCACGCCGATGTTCCTGACGGCTTATAAAGATCCCGGGTTTGTACGCTGGGTATCGATTGCCTGGGAAGGGGCTTCCCCTGCCGAAATTGTAAAAAAGATCGAAACCAAATACAATGCCCTTAACCTGGATCAGGCTTTCTATTACAGTTACCTCACCCAGAATATTGAAGAATTATACGCCAAGGAACACCGTATTGGCCGGCTGAGTATTTACTTTAGTTTGATCGCTTTTGCCGTAGCCGTTATCGGTCTGATCGCGCTCACTGCCTTTCTCACTACCCTGAAGCGAAAGGAGATTGGGATACGAATAATTTTGGGTGCCAGCCCGCTCGATATCCTGAAGCGCTTTAACCGTGAATACCTGTTGTTGCTGTTAATCGGTTTAATCGTTGCTGCTCCGCTGGCCTGGTACGGTGTTTCGCAGTGGCTGTCCACTTTTGCTTATCACATCTCCATCAATCCGTTGATCTTCCTGCTGGCCGGAGGTATTACCCTGTTCATTACCAGTATTGCCGTTAGCTTGATGACGATTCGGGCGGCCAATTCCGAACCCGCACAGGCTTTGCAGGAGACCCAGTAGCACCACTGGTTTACCGCGCATAAATAGCCCCAAAGAAGGCTTCAGCGATTTAATTACAAAAACCATTACACTATCTAAATAATCACCTATGCTTCAAAGACACTTTTTTTTCTTGATTCCGGCATTGCTTTTCACCATCTGGGCCTGTCGAACCCCGGTTACTGAATCGACTGGGCTGGACGGCACCTATCAGCTTTCGGCTGCCGACGGAGCAGCATACGAAATTCAATTGGTCACGGCTGACGATGGAGCGGTCTACGGTACGCTCTATTACCAGGGAGATTCTGCCCGCTTTGATGCACCTGTCGACCTGAGAGCCCTGACCAAGGATAGCCTCCACCTCAATATGTGGTACGGCCGACGATTTATTTCGGTAGATCGCAACCAGACCCCGATGCAGGGGCAGGCCAACGTAGAAGGGGATACCATTGCAGTCAGCCTGAACCGGACGGGCTCCACTGTTTCGTCCGATTTGCAGGCTTCCGCCAAATTGATTCCTCTGCCGTTACAAGCTGAAGCTCCCGCTTTCGTTGCCCATAAATCCAACGGACAAATGTACGTCATCGGCTGGGCTGGCAAAGGCATATACTTGGTAGAAGAAACCGATACCGGATGGATCGAGCAACCCGTACCCTATGATAAAGACATTTATTCATTTTCCTCCATCGGATTGTCACCCGATGAACAGACCCTGGTCGCACACGGTGGTCCGAAATCCAATCAAGGGAGATTTGAAGAAGGCGGCGCCATCTACTTATTGCACTTGACCAATGAGACAACCATCGATTCCATAGAGTTGCTTCCCGGCACGGTAAATACGCCTTCGTACGACAATTTTGCCGACTTCACGGCCTCGGGTGATCTGATTTTTAGCTCCTGGGGCAACGCCGCCGGCCGACCAGGCCCCGGTAAGGGCGACCTCTACCGCGCGACCAGAACTCCAGACGGCTGGAAGACCCGTCTCCTGTCACCCGTATTGAACACCCCGGATCCGGATGCCGGCCCTTCCATGAACGTAGAAGAAACGGTGGTTTTATTTCACCGCAACCGACGGAATCCTCCTATGGCGGATAAGATTTTTGGCAGCCGCCGCCTAAACGGGCAGTGGCAGGAAGCTATCCGGTTGCCGGCACCGATCAACATTGATCATTCCGGGCAATACGGCCCCCGCCTCGATCCCGAAAACGAATATCTCTACTGGACCAGCCACCACCGCGGCCAGGGCAATCTATACCGCATACGAGTAGCCGATGTTCCCGAGTTAGCCGCCTTACTGAAGTAATTATTCTGTACAACGTGTGGGCTACCTACCGTGCGACGTTTAGGAGCACGGACAGGTAGCTGGTGTTCTGTGAATTTTACTTTTGCACCAACTTTG
>CAZHNG010000032.1:0-29150 GCA_964533785.1 uncultured Saprospiraceae bacterium
ATATCGAAAAGGCTTTCATCGAAACGAACGAGATGGTCGACCTGAGCATGAACAGCCTGCCTGATGAGGTAGATCGCCCAAGAGTGATCAAAACCAGGGCTGAGGATCTGCCGGTTTACTTTTTATCGCTCCGGTATGAAAAAGACTACCGGCAGAGTGACTTCCTGCAACTCAGCGAATACGCCCGGGAAGTACTGCGTCGCCGCCTGGAGCAATTGCCGGAAATCGCCCTGGTAGATGTTCACGGCGTCAAAAAAATGCAAATCGTCATCAGACCGGAAGAGGCTAAGTTGTCATCCCTGGGTATTGACCAACAAGATCTCGAGCGGGCCTTGACTGCCAACCAGATCAATCTCTCTTCCGTTACCATCAAGGAAAGAGCATACCAATACCTTGTCCGTATTGGAAGGCCTTTTACCAATACACGTGACATTCAAAAGGCAACCTTAACCATCGGTGGAAGAACGATAAAGATCGGTGATCTGGCAACCGTCAGCATCGAAGAACAAACCTCCACCGGCGCCTATCAACAACAGGGACAAGCTGCAATTAGCCTGGCTATTATCAAAAGCCCGGGCGCCTCCTTGTATGAACTGGAAGAAAAGCTGGATCAGATCTGTACTCAAATCCGACAGGAAAGGCCCGATATCGACCTTTCCATCAGCCGGGATCAAACCAGCCTTCTGCGCGTTACCTTAAACAATTTACAATCCAGCTTGATCATGGGGTGCCTGCTCGCCGTTGGCATCGTTTTTTTCTTTTACAGCAATTGGCGAATTCCCGTGATGATCGGCATCATCATACCCGTCAGTGTCCTTTTGTCGCTTTTATTTTTCCACCTATTTGGCCTTTCGCTCAATATGATATCCTTATCCGGTCTTTTGCTGGGATTAGGGTTGATGATCGACAACGGCATCATTGTACTGGATAACATCTCCCGACAATGGCGGGAGGATACCTCGCTGGCGGAAGCTTGTATCCAGGGTACCAATGAAATGATCCGCCCCTTACTGACCTCCATGCTAACGACCTGTAGCGTATTTTTCCCATTGATAATGATCAGCGGGATTGCCGGTGCACTTTTTTGGGACCAGGCACTGGCCGTGAGTATCAGCTTGCTTACTTCCTATTGCATCTCCATTACTTTATTACCTACTTTATATTTTGCCCTGCTGAATAAAACCAGCAGCCTGCGGATAAGTGGTGGGGTTAGCACTATTTTGCAGCAGATCTACAACGTTGGATTCAAATTTACTTTTAACTATTCTCTTGGTACCCTGCTATGCCTATTCCTTTTTGTATTACTGTCGTACCTGGCCCTCAGCCACCTTGCTATAGCACGCTTCCCTCCCTTACCGGAAGTTGCCTTTGAAACGCACATCGATTGGAACGCCCCCATTCAACCTATGGTGGCTGCCCAACGTATCGAAACACTATTTCAACCGATCGAGGCACCATGGCAGGCACATATAGGAGTAAGCCAGTACCTGTTGAATGCGATCTATCCAGGCGATATTAACCGTGTTATGATCTACGTAGAGATCCCCGAAAATAAAAAGGGCGATGAATTAAAATCGCGGATCTTGCAAAGAGCATCAACCCTGTTTCCACAAGCAACGCTAAATTTTGCGGCCGAGAAAAACCCTTTCGAGCTGGTTTTCCCTACACCGAGCGAAACCCTTACCGCCCGTTGCTACATCACTGGCCAAGATGATCTTACAGCACAAAGCCTTTACCGCAAAATTGTAAACGACTTAAAACAATTCCCCGAAATAAAAAGCCTTAAAACTGCAGATTACGATAAGACCTATTTCATTCAACCGGTTTTGGAGAATCTCATACAGTACGATGTTGAAGAAAGTATATTGATAGCCGAATTGAAAAAAATACTCAGCGAACACCAATTGTTCGAATTGAAAAGCTTCCAATACACGGTACCTGTAGTGATTAAAGGAGCCTTAACGAATATCGAGGAGATCAGACAACGGGGAACGGTAAAAAACCGGAACGGTATCCTTATTCCGATGCATCAATTGATCGAGATTCGCACTCTGCGATCTTTAAGAAAAGTAGTGGCGTCGGCTGCCGGTCGTTACTGGCCGATAGCTATAGAAACGGATCAACCGGAAAAGGCTGAACAAGCCATCCAGCAAATGAATCAACAATATCCCTCTCTGAATATTGATATCCAGGGAGCTTATAAGACCAATAAGGCACTCCTTGGTGAAATGGTAAAGGCACTTTTGGTCGCTATTCTTTTACTATATTTTCTGTTGACGGCCCAGTTCGAATCCTTTTTGCAACCTTTCATAGTTTTACTGGAAATTCCTATCAGCTTGGCTGGAGCCTTGATCGTGCTTTGGTGTTTTAATGCCTCCATCAACATCATGTCTTTGATCGGCATGGTAGTTACGATTGGCATCATCATCAACGACTCGATCATCAAGATCGACACGATCAACCGGCTGCGGCGAAGTGAATTGGAGCTTAAAACCGCTATTCATACCGGAGGACTGAAAAGACTAAACCCCATTATCATGACTTCATTAACGACGGTATTAGCAGTCGTTCCGTTCTTGTGGGGCGAGGATCTGGGCAAAATGTTGCAACGTCCGCTAGCATTGAGCTTAATTGGCGGCATGGTGGTGGGTACATTGGTGAGTCTCTACGTTATTCCGTTGTTCTATTTCCAAATTTATCGCAAAAAAGAAGTATGAAAATCGTTTTATTATTAGGTAGTTGGATGTTAATCCTGGCCCACGGAAGCCACGCCCAAGATACTATCGTACTTAGTCTATCAGAAACCCTGGTATTGGCCGTTGAACAATCCATTGATTTAAAGATCGCCCAGTCGGAAACTGCCGAACAGGAAGCCGCTTTCCAGAATGCCATTTTGGCGTTCAGGCCGCAGTTATTTCTGGATGCCACTCTCCCCAACCTGAACCGCTCTATAGAATCCCGGCCGCTTCCGGACGGATCAGATGCCTTTGTCAACCGGTCTACTATGTATAACGGAGTCGGCTTTGATTTAAACTATCAAGTAGAAAAGACCGGCGGCCTACTCTCTTTAAGTTCAACTATTGAAAGACTCGACGTTTTTGGAACGAAACAATTCGACTACCAAAGAACCTACTTTGTCAACCCGATTAGCATTGGTTACACCCAGCCCTTATTCGCTTTTAACCAAAGACGCTGGGAGAAAGAAAGATTATCATTGTTATACACGGAATTCAAGGAGCGCTATGCCAGGACGAGAGAAGAGATCATACTAGAGGCCATTTTACTTTTTAAGGATTGCTTTTTGGCCTACGAACGCGTCAAACTAGCCCAGCAGAAAATCATTGAAACAGATTCTTTGTTGGCCATTAAAACCCGGTTGTTTAACCTGGGGCAAAGCAGTCGTACCGAAATATTGCGCCTCACCCTCGATCAACAAACCAACCGGCAGGAGGAACTGACCGAAATACTGAACTGGCAGCAATTCCAGATGGAATTAGCGGACTTTCTCAACCTGGATCGTTCCGGGGTAATTCTACTGGAGGAGCCCGAACCTTTCCAGGAGACCGCCATTCCTCTTGATCAAGCAATGGCCTACGCCACGAATAACCGGTATATCCGAACAACTCAGGAAAGGGAACTGGCCGAAGCGAGGGTAGAGCTGGAAAAAGCGCAAAAGGACCGGGAAATAGACCTGAGTGTGCAGGCTTCATTGGGTTTAAACAACTCGAGTGAAGATCTGGGGAATTTATTCAACCCGCTGCTAGACAGAGAAATCTTCACAGCCAGCCTCCGTTTACCGTTAACCGGATGGAAAAAATACGAATACCGGCAGAAAATTGCGGAAGAAAGAATTCAACAGGAAAGTCTGCGCCAGCAAAAAGAGCGCATTGAATTAAGCCGGGAGGCCTTTCGATTAGTCACTGATTTTGAATTATTAAGAACAAGTTTATCCAATCAGCAAACAAGGCGTTCAGTGGCTAATGAAATATTGCAGCTTACCAGTCAACAATTTTTATTGGGAGATGCTTCTTACACTGACCTGAGTGTGGCTTCCCGAGAAAGAGATCAGGCGATACTGGATTATTACAATACTTTACTGGACATTATCGAGCAGTATTATCAGATCCGGAAGCTGTGTATGTTCGACTTTCTGAACGGGAAGGAGTTAAGGGAAGGATAGAACGCAGGTGCAACAGATTTGAGCGGATAATTTTTTAGGAGATTCCTACGCACTTTCAAAGCCAGTTTCCAAAACCTGGCCTTATGATTCTACCCTGCATTGGAGCAGAAACAACTTTGGACCGTTAATCATTCCTAAAGCAGGGATGCCAATCAATCAAACATTGTAATAGACTTACTAGGAAACTTGTACCGATGAAAACCTTTTTCTTAAAACAGAACAGCCCTCCGGAATCACACCGAAAGGCTGTCTTTTTATGTAGATTGTAATATTGGCTTAAAATTACTCTTTTTTCTCCGAATCTTCTTCTTTTTGCTCTTGTTCTTCAGCAGCCTCTTCTTCCTCTGTTACTTCTTCCGTTGATTCTTCTTCAGCCTCAGCGACGGGAGTTTCATCGATGGTTTCTTCTACTTCCGCATCTTCTACCAATTCTTCTGTGCTTTCCTCTTCTTCGACAGATTCTTGT
Source organism: uncultured Saprospiraceae bacterium (assembly GCA_964533785.1). Classification (GTDB taxonomy): domain Bacteria; phylum Bacteroidota; class Bacteroidia; order Chitinophagales; family Saprospiraceae; genus JANQRV01. Next base: position 4,647 of record CAZHNG010000032.1, read on the forward strand.
TTAGCAGTTTCCGTTGCTATCGTTGAAGCACCACCTCCTCCTCCGCCACGACGACGACGCCTGCGGCGGCGACCGCCTTTACTATCACTATCATCCGCATTAGGATTATAAACCTCATTAAAATCGACAAATTCGATCATAGCCATTTCCGCACCGTCTGTTCTTCTGAAGCCCGTTTTAATAATACGGACGTAACCGCCGGGACGATCCCCTACTTTTGCTGCAATAGGACCGAATAATTCTTTAACGGATTCCTTCTTTTGCAAATAAGAGAAAACTACCCGCATATTATGGGTACTGGCTATCTTAGCCTTGGTCACCAATGGCTCAATATACTTACGTAAAGCTTTAGCTTTGGCAAGCGTTGTATTGATTCTTTTGTGTTCAATCAATGCAGCAGCAAGATTGCGCATGAGTGCTTTGCGGTGGCCAGCCTTACGGCCCAGATGGTTGAATTTTTTTCCGTGTCTCATTTTAATGGATTTATCTTCGCGACACTGCTCTAGTAGTGATTTACGAGCGGTTACCGCTTTGTTTGAGGATGCTAGACGTCAGACGCCAGACATTAGAGGGGTGTGGGAAGATCAGAGATTTGGGTGTGAAAAGCCTTTGATAAAATTTGGGATCGTATGTTGTTACTAGACTTTTGAAGTTAGACTAAAAACCCTAACTAACTGACAATCAAGGAAAAAATATTTGTTCTTAAAAATTGATATCCATCGAATATCAGCGTTTTGTTGTCTAAAATCTAGCGTCAAGTGTCTAGCGTCAAAAGTCCAAGTTGTTAATCCACTATAGTTAATTTTAAAAGGTAATAATTATCACTCTTCTTCCAGTTTGTATTTGGATAGGTCCATACCGAAAGTAAGGCCTTTATCTTGTAGTAGTTCTTCGATTTCTACGAGTGACTTCTTACCAAAATTTCTGAATTTCAACAACTCATGGGTGTCATAGCGTACCAACTCAGCTAGCGTATTGATTTTTGCTGCTTTCAGACAGTTATATGCTCTTACGGAGAGGTCGAGATCTTCCAGAGAAGTCTTAAGCAGTTTCCGCATGTGCAGGATATGCTCATCGACGATATTCTCTTCGCGAGTAGTTGCATCGTCAAAGGTGATGTTTTCGTCGGTGATCAACATCAAATGCTGGATAAGGATACGAGAAGCTTCCTTGATCGCATCTTCGGGATGTATTGTACCATCAGTTACTACTTCAATACTAAGCTTTTCGTAATCCGTACGCTGACCAACACGTGTATTTTCGATCTTATAAGCTACGTTTTTAATGGGCGTATAGATCGCATCTACCGGAATAACACCTATGGGCGCATCTTTGGGCAGATTCTCATCAGCCGGTACGTAACCCCTGCCTTTTGTGATCGTTAATTCAATTTCCAAATTTACAAAAGGCTCCATCTGGCAGATCAAAAGATCCGGGTTCATCACTTTAAAAACATTTGTATGTTCCTCAATATCGCCCGCTCTGAATTCTTCCTTACCATTAATGGTGAGGTAAACTTTCTCATTATTTACTTCTTCATCTTCGATCAACTGCTTTAACCTAACCTGCTTCAAATTCAGGATGATATCTACAACATCTTCAACAACTCCGGTAATGGTCGAAAATTCATGCTCTACTCCTGCGATCCGTATGGCAGAGATAGCGAACCCTTCCAAGGAAGAAAGCAGAACTCTGCGCAAAGAATTTCCAACGGTTTGGCCGAAACCTGGTTCAAGAGGTTTGAATTCAAAAAGCCCTTCAAAATCATTAGCTTTTTGCATTACGATTTTATCCGGCTTTTGAAAATTTAGAATACTCATATATTACAGTATTGTCTATTAACTAGGAAAAGAATGAATTGGCAATAACTAAGGTCGCTCATATAAAAATTGACAATTTCAAACATTGAAACTGCCAATTTGATGAAATTATTTCGAGTAAAGCTCTACGATGAGCTGTTCATTTATCTTTTCGGGTATCTGTTCTCGTTCCGGATAGGCAATGAACTTACCTTCCATTTTATCAGCATTGAATTCCAGCCAGGGAAACTTTCTTACATCAGATTTGCTGCTTACAGAATCTTCAATAGCAGTTAATCTTCTGGATTTACCTCTTACCGCCACCATATCTCCCGGTCTAAGTAAGAAAGAAGGAATATTGGTTAAAACGCCATTGACAATGATATGGCGGTGCGAAACCAGTTGACGTGCTGCTCTTCGGGAAGGAGCTAATCCTAAACGATAAACGGTATTATCCAATCTAGACTCTAAAAGTTGAAGCAAAATTTCACCCGTAACCCCCTTTTTACTTACTGCCCTGTCAAAAAGATTACTAAACTGACGCTCTAATATTCCGTAGGTATATTTAGCCTTTTGCTTTTCCAAGAGTTGTAGGGCGTAATCAGATTTTTGTTTACGCTTGCGATTTAACCCGTGTTGTCCAGGAGGATACTTACGACGTTCGAACGATTTGTCAAAACCGTAAATGGATTCTCCGAACGTTCTGGATTTTTTCGTTTTCGGACCAGTATATCTTGCCATTTTATTGCTTTCTTAATTAAAAATTGTTGTGTATCGAAAGAGTGTTCCGCTCTAATTACACTCTTCTCTTTTTTGGCGGCCGGCAACCATTATGAGGGATCGGAGTAACATCTTTTATCCTGAGCACCTTAACACCAGCCGAATCAATACCTCGAATAGCAGCTTCTCTTCCCGAGCCAGGCCCTTTTACAAAAACCTCAACGGCCCTCAAACCAGCTTCGTGTGCTGTCCGTGCAGCATCACTCGCAGCTATCTGTGCAGCGTATGGTGTATTTTTCTTAGACCCCCTGAACCCTGCCTTACCGGCGGAAGACCATGAAATCACCTGACCTCCTTTATTACACAGGGATATAATAATGTTATTAAAGCTGGCTTGGATATATGCTCTTCCTTCCGGCTCTACCTTAACATTTCTTTTTTTCCCCTTTTTTACTTTTGCCATCTAATTATCATTTGAGCAATAACAGAATTGAAATAAAATATGATTACTTCGTCACTTTCTTCTTATTAGCGACCGTTTTACGTTTTCCTTTACGGGTCCGTGCATTGGTTTGCGTACGTTGACCTCTTAGGGGTAACCCTCTTCTGTGTCTTAGTCCACGGTAACAAGCAATATCCATCAAGCGCTTGATATTAGATTGAACTTCAGAACGCAATTCTCCTTCAACCGTATAATCATTAGTGACTATCCTGGAGATTTCACGCACATTTTCATCAGTCCAATCCTCTACCTTAATATCATCTTCAACTCCTGCGCGATCGAGAATTTCCGATGCTCTGGACTTACCAATACCATAGATATAAGTTAAACTGACAACCCCTCTTTTATTTCTGGGTAAATCAACACCTGCAATACGTGCCATTGTCTATAATATTAAATGCTTAAAAATTATCCTTGACGTTGCTTGAACCTAGGATTTTTCTTATTGATGACGTAAATCTTGCCCTTTCTCCTTACGATTTTACAATCGGCGGATCTTTTTTTCACAGAAGCTTTGACCTTCATAATCTTTCAATTAAATTTTATTTATATCTATATGTAATTCTCCCTCTTGATAAATCATAGGGGGACATTTCTACTGCAACCTTGTCGCCCGGAAGAATTCGAATATAATTCATTCTCATTTTTCCTGATATCGTAGCTACGATTTGATGATCATTTTCCAGCCTTACTCTAAACATTGCATTGGACAATGCTTCCTCGATAATACCGTCTTGTTTAATTAAATTCTTTTTTGACATATTTTAAATTTCGGAGTGCAAAGATAGCAAAAAAAGTTTAGATTTCCACAATAAACGAGTGTTAATCATGGAGAAACAACCTATAGAGTGCATTAAAGGTTTCTAAACCTCTAATTCCTGAGGTTGGTACACTCCTATTTCCTTTAAATTTGAGTTGTTCCTTATTGCCTCTTCTACACCGGTATGGTCGGAAAGAACATCAGCTTTATCCTTGCGAACGGCTACGGTGTGTTCATAATGAGCGGAAGGAAGTTTATCTTTAGTAAAAATAGACCATCCGTCATTGCCCTGAAATACTTCCCGCCTTTTCATATTGACCATAGGTTCTATAGCCATCACCAACCCTTCTTTCAATTTTATCCCTCTTCCCCTTTTGCCGTAATTCATTACCTGTGGTTCTTCGTGCAGTTCTCTGCCAATGCCGTGCCCTACCAGATCTTTAACTACTTTATAATGATTGACTTTTTCAATGTGATTTTGAACGGCAAAGCCAATATCCCCCAAACGCCTTCCAACGATTGCCTGCTCTATGGCTTTGTACAAAGATTCATTTGTTGCTCTCAGTAATTTCATGATATCCTCACTCACATCACCAATGGCGAAAGTATAAGCAGCATCTCCAAAAAAACCATTCATCAAAACACCACAATCCACGGAAACGACATCACCGTCTTCAAAAGTCATCTTCTCATCTGGAATACCGTGCACTACCACATTATTCTTTGACACACACAAAGTAGTTGGAAAAGTCCCTTTATATCCTTTGAATGCGGGTTTGGCATTGTGGTCTCTTATAATTTCTTCCGCAGCATCGTCAATTTCCTTACCAGAAATACCTGGTTTTAAAACACTACCAACGTGAGTAAGAACCTTACATACCAGTAAGCAACTTTGTCTGATCAACTCTATCTCTTCGTCGGTCTTATAAAAGATCATAGTAAAAACAGATTAGGATATTTTCTGAATACCTTCCCAAACACGCAAAAAACTACATTCCTGCACCGATACTTTGCATTTTACTTCTTCCCTGAATTCTTCCTGATTTCACCAGTCCGTCATACCTTCTCATAAGCAGGTGGCTTTCAATCTGCTGTAAGGTATCCAATACAACGGCTACCAAGATCAACAAAGAAGTACCTCCGAAGAAAATGGCGAATTGTTGGTTAACACCGAAAGCTGAAGCAAAAGCGGGTAATATGGCGATTATACCTAAGAATATAGACCCCGGCAAAGTAATTCTAGTCGTAATTGCATCGATGAAGTCTGCCGTCTGCTTACCCGGCTTAACACCAGGAATAAATGCATTGGATCTTTTCAGGTATTCAGAATATTGCTTGGGATCAACGATCAAAGCCGTATATACATAAGTAAATGCTACAACAAGGATAAAAGTAATAATAGAGGAAGTCACTGAAAATGGGTTAGTCAATTCTCTAAGCCAGGGATTAGCCGTAATATCCGTATTATTACCAGCTACGAACTGAACGACAGTTGCAGGAAGGAACATTAAAGCTTGTGCAAAAATGATCGGCATTACTCCCGCGGCATTCACTTTCAAAGGAATATAATCTCTTACCCCTGAAGTGGGCATAGCGGAAGCCCCCCTGCCTACCATTCTCTTGGCAAACTGAGTCGGTATTTTTCTCACCCCCTGTACGATTAAAACCGTAGCCATGATAATTAAGAAAAGTAAAGCCAATTCAATCACAAATACCACTAAACCATTATCCAATTGAGCAGTAAATTCGAAAATAAATGCCCCCGGTAGTGAAGCAATAATACCTACGGTAATTAATAAAGACACACCGTTACCAATACCCCGGTCTGTGATTCGCTCACCTAACCACATGGCGAAAATCGTACCTGCGGATAAAATAATGAGATTAGCAGCCCAGAAGATAGTTCCGGATATATTAGGATCAACGGCTCCAGGCTGACTCTTAATGTATACCAAATAACTACTACCCTGCACCAAGGTAATGGCCAGGGTCAACATCCTGGTTATTTGATTCAGTTTTTTACGACCGGATTCGCCTTCTTTCTTCTGTAGCCGTTGGAAATAAGGAACAGCAAAACCCAATAACTGAATGATAATGGAGGCTGTAATGTAGGGCATAATTCCCAGTGCAAAAACAGCCGCATTATTAAAGGCACCTCCTGTAAATGCATTCACCAATCCTAGAAGGTCGGTAGGACCTGTAGAACCAGTGTTTAAAGCGGAAGGTACGACGCCAGGCAAAACAACGAAGGATCCGAATCTGTAGACCATTAGCAGCCCAAGCGTGAATAAGATCCTATTCCGCAATTCCTTAATCTTCCAAATATTTTGTAATGTCGCAATCAACTTTTTCATGCTAGTACTATTCTGCCTGGTGTAGGAAATTCATTTTCCAATAAAATGAGAAATAAATAAGTGCAACTCGTTTCAATACAACTACTGTTCAATAACATTAAGCGTGCCTCCGGCTGCTTCAATCGCCTCTTTTGCCGAAGCAGAGAAAGCGTGAGCGCTCACGGTCAATTTAGATTTGAGTTCACCAGATCCGAGAATTTTAACCATATCTCTTTTCTTGATAATCCCTAAGCTACGCAGTGCGTCTACATCAATGTGTTCCAGATCGTATTTCTCAGCAATCGCTTCTAATCTCTCCAGGTTAATAGGATTAAAAACCTGCTTGTTCGGGTTTTTAAATCCTCTTTTGGGCAAACGCATCTGAAGTGGCATTTGTCCTCCTTCAAAATTTCTTTTCTTTTTATAACCGGAACGCGACTTAGCCCCTTTATGGCCTCTTCCGGCTGTTCTGCCAGAACCAGCACCTACTCCCCGTGCAATCCGCTTTCTTTTTCTTACTGATCCTTTTGCTGGTTTAAGTGTATGAAGTTTCATATTTCTATCCCTTTAGAACAGTCAAACAATACGTTTAACCACGATTAATATTTATGCTCAAGAAGTCAATTCCTCAACAGTAACCAAATGCTGGATCTTGTCTATCATTCCCAGAATTTGCGGAGTTGATTCATGAATTACACTTTGGTTTATTTTTCTAAGCCCCAGCGCTTCCATGGTAGCTTTTTGCTTCTTAGGCCGGTCAATTAGACTTTTTATTTGTGTAATTTTGATCTTAGCCATGATAGTTAATTTGTCTGTTGTGTAAATAACCTGCCCGATAGTTAACCATTAAAAACTTTTTCTAAAGGTAAATTTCTTTGCTTAGCGATTTGAAATGGGCTTCTCAACTTTGACAAAGCATCAATCGTTGCTTTCACAACATTATGAGGGTTTGAAGACCCTTGAGATTTTGCCAGCACATTGTGGATCCCTGCCATATCGAGAACGGCACGCATGGCGCCACCCGCAATTACACCGGTACCGTCGGAAGCAGGTTTGATCAACACTTTTCCTGCGCCGTATTTACCCTTCTGTTCATGGGGAATCGTTCCCTTATATATAGGTACTTTAATCAAATTCTTCTTTGCATCATCAACTGCTTTAGAAATTGCTTCTGATACATCCCGAGCTTTACCCAGACCATGGCCGACAGTTCCCTTGCCATCACCAACGATAACAATAGCCGCAAAACTAAAAGTTCTACCTCCTTTCGTCACTTTCGCTACCCTGTTGAGGTTTACTAATTTTTCCTTTAATTCTGTTTCTGCCGGCTTTATTCTATTTTTATTGCTGTTTGCCATTTAAATACGAGATTAGATATTCATTAAAATTTTAGACCAATTTCGCGTGCTCCATCGGCCAATGCCTTTACTCTTCCGTGATAAAGATAACCTGAGCGATCAAAAACTACTCTATCGATGTTTTTTTCCAATAATTTTTTTGCGATTATCTTTCCAACTTCAGCAGACTGCTCCACTTTAGTCTTAGATTTATCAACAGAAGGATCATTAGACGATGCGAACTCCAGAGTAAATCCTTTAGTATCATCAATTACCTGACAGTAAATAGCTTTATTACTTCTGAAAACGCTAAGACGGGGAATTTCAGATGTACCAATAATTTTCTTTCTAATTCTTTTTCTGATCTTTTCTCTCCGCCTGACTTTTGAAAAACTCATGATCTTTTATTTAAGTTTTAGTGAAATACGATGGTAATGTATTTCCCAAAACACATTTTATATTTAGAACAAAGTTTAACTGCATTATTTTCCAGCAGCTTTACCAACCTTACGCCTGATTTCTTCACCAACAAAACGAATACCTTTTCCTTTGTAAGGCTCAGGCTTTCTGAAAGCTCGGATTTTAGCTGCTATTTGCCCCAACAATTGCTTATCAGGACTCTCCAAAATAATCACCGGATTTTTTCCTTTTTCCGTCTTGGTTTCCAACTTTACTTCATTAGGAACCGCAAACATGATAGGATGTGAATACCCCAGGGAAAGTTCAAGCAATTGTCCATGATTATTTGCCCTGTATCCTACTCCCACTAACTCAAGCTCTTTTCGGTACGGTGTTGCAACTCCTATTACCATGTTATTGATAAGGGCCCGGTACAAACCATGCATTGCCAGGTGGCGCTTTTGTTCGGTAGGACGGCTTAAGGTCAAAACTCCGTCCTTGACTTCTACGCTGAGATCAGGACTTACCTGTTGCATCAATTCACCTTTAGGTCCTTTGACTGTAATCATATTCCCTTTGCTCACATTAATTTCTACTCCACTAGGTATTTGAATCGGAGCCTTACCTACTCTTGACATAATGAAATAATTTTATGCTTCAGATATATTTTCTAATAGACGTAACACAACAACTCTCCACCAACATTTTGAGCTCTGGCCTCTTTATCAGTCATCACCCCTCTGGAAGTCGAAACAATAGCAACGCCAAGTCCGTTGATGACCCGAGGAATATCACCAGCCTTAGAATATTTCCTCAATCCGGGCTTACTGATACGAGCTAATTTTCTGATGGCAGGCTGCTTAGTGACAGAATCGTATTTAAGAGCGATCTTGATCAATGGAAATTTACCAGATTCATCGAATTTATACTTATAGATGAATCCTTGGTCATATAATATTTCCGTTATTCTCTTCTTCAAATTGGAAGCAGGAATGTCAACAATCCGGTGACCAGCTTGCTGCGCATTACGGATTCTTGTTAGATAATCAGCTATAGGATCGGTTACTACCATTTTTCTTTAAATTAAGTTCAAACGAGTCGCTGTTTCTACCAGCTTGCTTTTGTTACGCCAGGGATCTTACCATCCAGTGCCATTTCTCTGAACTTTACCCTGCAAATTCCAAATTGGCGCATATATCCTTTAGGTCGTCCGGTCAAACCACAACGGTTATGCAAACGAACCGGATTAGAATTACGAGGTAATTTATCTAATTCATCCCAGCGACCTTCTTCTTTCAATTGTTTACGAAGTTCAGCGTATTTATTCACTAATCTTTGACGCTTTTTTTCTCTTGCGATAACAGACTTTCTAGCCATAGCTTAATCTGATTTTTTTAATTACGTTGATTTTTAAAGGGCATACCCATTAATTTCAAAAGGGCAAGTGCTTCGGCATCGGTAGGAGCAGAGGTAACAAAAGTGATATCCATTCCTGAAATTTTACTTATTTTATCAAGGTCTATTTCAGGGAAGATGATCTGTTCTGTTATTCCCACAGTATAGTTTCCTCTACCGTCAAAACTTTTATCACTAATACCACGAAAGTCTCTAACTCGCGGAAGAGCAACACTAATAAAGCGGTCGAGAAATTCGTACATCCGCTCATTTCTCAGCGTAACTTTTGCACCGATGGTCATTCCCTCCCTTAACTTAAAGTTCGAAACGGATTTCTTCGCTTTCGTCGGTACAGCTTTTTGCCCCGCAATAATGGTCATTTCCTTCAATGCGTTTTCAACCAGTTTTTTATCCTGAGTAGCTGCACCTACTCCCTGATTGATGCATATTTTATTGATCTTAGGCACCTGCATGATACTTTTGTACTGGAATTGCTCCATCAAAGCAGGTACAACTTCCTCTTTGTATTTTTTCTTAAGTCTTGGAACGTAGCTCATCAGTTAATGATTTCTCCTGATTTTTTTGAATAACGAACTGATTCACCATCATCAGTACGTTTCTTACCTACCCTTGTCGGTTCTCCCGTTTTAGGGTCAACCAACATTAAATTGGAGATATGAATCGGCATCGGCTTTTCAATGATACCGCCTTCATCATTTTGAGAAGGCTTAGTATGCCTTTTCACCATATTCACATCTTCAACAATAGCCTTATTAATTTTAGGGAATACCTCGAGAACTTCTCTAGGTCTGTCTAATTGCTTGTAATCACCAGAGATGACTACAACCCTGTCGCCCTTTTTAATTTTGAGCTTAGAAGGCTTTGTATTTTTCTTTTTTCCACTCTTTGCCATAATCCTTATATATTTTAGAGTACCTCTGGTGCAAGTGAAACAATTCTCATGTAATCTCTTTCCCTTAGCTCTCTCGCTACCGGCCCGAAAATACGCGTTCCCCGCGGTTCATCTGCAGCAGTTAATAGAACGACGGCGTTATCATCAAACCTGATATAAGAGCCGTCCTTTCTTCTGATCTCTTTTTTTGTTCTTACTATAACAGCCCTTGACACAGCTCCTTTTTTGATACCTCCGGGGCTTGCCTCTTTAACGGTAACAACTATTTTATCTCCAATACTTGCATAACGCCTTTTGGAGCCCCCGAGCACCCTGATGCACAGTACTTCCTTAGCACCGCTGTTATCGGCTACGCTTAACCTTGATTCTGACTGGATCATTCTTAATTAACTTTGTAGATTAAGAGAACAAATATTGTTATTTAGCCCTTTCGAGAATTTCGACAAGACTCCACCTTTTCTTTTTGCTGAGTGGCCTGGACTCCGTAATTCTTACCTTATCTCCTTCGTTGCAATCGTTATTCTCATCATGAACGAAGAATTTTTTAGTCTTTTTCACATACTTACCATAGATTGGGTGACGCAACCTACGTTCCACAGCTACCGTAATGGTCTTATCCATTTTATTGCTTACCACAACTCCGATTCGTTGCTTCCGCACTTTTTTATCCTCTGTTGTTGTTATTTCTTCTGACATAACTTATTATTTAACTAGCCAGCTTAAAATTATCTTTTAGAACCTCTTCTTTGCCTTCTTCTTCTAGCTCTTATCCTGGAACGATTTGCCAATTGCTCCTCGGACATTTCTGCTAATTCTCTTCGGCGGATCTCTGTTTTAATCCGCGCAATATCTCTTCTCACTTCACGCAACTGCAATGGATCATCCAGACCTTTGACCGCATGATCAAATTTCATTTTCAGGTAATCATTTTCAGTAGCCTCCAATTCGCTTTGCAGTTCTTCGGTACTGTAATCTTGTAGTTCAATATATTTTTTTGATGCCATTGCTCATTTCGATTTAAATAGTTTGCAAAAGATTACCCGACATAATCAGGACGCGTTACTATTTTAGTTAGAACCGGCAGCTTCTGCGCGGCAAGTCGTAATGCTTCCTTAGCAGTATCTTCATTGACACCGTCAATTTCAAACATAACCCTGCCTGGTTTAATAACAGCTACGTAGTGGTCTAAGGCTCCTTTCCCTTTACCCATTCTTACCTCTTGAGGTTTGGACGTAATGGGCTTATCCGGAAATATTCTGATCCAGACTTTTCCTTCCCTCTTCATGAATCTGGTCATAGCAATACGGGCAGCTTCGATCTGCCTGTTAGTTATCCGGCCCTCAGTTATTGCTTTTAATCCAAAAGAACCAAAAGACACTTTACTTCCCCTGTAGGCGAGGCCTTTGATCCTCCCTTTCTGCTGCTTGCGATACTTTGTTCTTTTCGGTTGTAACATGGTGCTAAATTTTTATCTTTTGAGGCTAATTTCAAGTGCTTAGAAAAGCGCGGCAAAGATAAGGTAATTATTTGATTATTACTAGCTTCTTCTTCTGTTTCCTTGATTTCTTCCACCTCTGCGTTCACCTCCACCACGACGATCTCCCCCACGACGATCACCTCTTCCGCCTCTACGGCCGCCTTTATCACCTTTACTTACTCCTATATGAGGAGAAAGATCTCTTTTACCCAGTACTTCCCCTTTACAGATCCATACTTTAATCCCGATCTTACCATAGATTGTGTAAGCTTCTTTCAAAGCATAATCTATATCGGCTCTAAAAGTATGTAGTGGAATACGGCCTTCCTTATATTCTTCAGAACGAGCCATTTCCGCACCGTTCAAACGACCGGAGATCCGAACTTTAATACCTTCCGCCCCTGCTCTGTTGGTTGATTGGATAGCCATTTTAATAGCGCGACGGTAGTTGATACGAGCTTCGATCTGTTTGGCGATGGATTCAGCAACGATCGCTGCATCCATCTCCGGCTTACGAATTTCAATGATATTGATCTGAACATCTTTTCTCGTAAGCTTTTTCAATTCTTCCCTGATCTTGTCTACTTCTTGTCCTCCCTTACCAATAATGATACCTGGGCGGGAAGTATGAATGGTAACAGTTATCCTTTTAAGGGTTCTCTCAATGATAATCCGTGCAATCCCACCTTTATGAATACGTGCATTGAGGTAGGTGCGGATCTTGTCGTCCTCGACTACCTTCTCTGCATAATCACGACCACCGTACCAGTTAGAGTCCCAACCACGAATAATTCCTAACCGATTACCAATTGGATTTGTCTTTTGACCCATTTATTTCTTTTTTTAATTAAGAGTTTGGTGTGTGAAGTTTGGGTTTTGATTAACAAATTCTTTTATATAAATTTTTATTCTTCCTCTTCTGCCAGTACTCCTTCATCAGCAAGCGGCACTTGATTTTCCACTATAATCGTCACATGATTAGTATGCTTTCTAATCCGGTGAGCACGACCGTGGGGAGCAGGGCGAAAACGTTTCAACATTGGACCTGCATCAGAATATATAGTTTTGACGTATAAGTCAAAATCATCTGCGTTTGTCCCTCCTTGCTTATATTCCCAATTAGAAATAGCGGAGATCAAGAGCTTTTCCAACCATACTGCTGCTTCCTGTTTAGAAAAGCGAAGAATGTCCAGCGCATCATCTACGCGCTTTCCTCTTATGTTGTCAACCACCAATCTCATTTTCCTGGCTGACATTGGGCAATTTTTAAGTTTCGCTACTGCTTCCATAATTGTATTATATTGGCTGTAATAGCATAAGATACCATTACCTTATTTCTTACGATTTCCGGAGTGCCCCTTAAAGCTTCTAGTAGGAGCGAACTCACCTAATTTATGTCCTACCATATTTTCCGTAATGAAAACTGGGACAAAAGTTTTCCCGTTGTGAACGGCTATAGTCTCGCCAACCATATCCGGAATGATCATAGATGCACGTGACCATGTTTTAATAACCGTCTTCTTGTTTGATTCTTTTGCCTTTTCAACCTTTCTGAGAAGTTTGTAATAGACAAAAGGTCCTTTTTTTATCGATCTAGCCATAAGGTCTATCTTTTAGAACCTGATTTTCTCTTAGAAATAATTAATCTACTTGATTTTTTCTTGTGGTTACGGGTTTTTTCACCCTTAGCCATTTGCCCGTTTCTGGAACGGGGATGCCCTCCGGAAGCACGACCTTCACCACCACCCATTGGGTGATCAACAGGGTTCATCGCAACACCACGTACTCTCGGGCGTTTCCCAAGCCAACGCTTACGCCCTGCTTTGCCAAGGATCTGCAAGCCGTGATCGGGATTCGAAGTGGTACCTATAGTGGCCCGACAATTAATTAGAACCCGGCGAACCTCACCAGACGGAAGCTTGATCACTGCGTACTTATCCTCACGTCCCATCAGGGTACCAAAAGTTCCCGCACTTCTTGCCATCGAAGCACCTTTACCCGGAACCAGTTCAATGGCGTGAATAGCAGAACCTAAAGGAATGTTTTTCAATAAAAGGGTATTTCCAATATTTGGAGTTGCCTTAGGTCCAGATAAAACCTCATCTCCTACCTTTAATCCATCGGGAGCGATAATATATCTTTTCTCTCCATCCTCATACTCGAGGAGAGAAATAAAAGCGGAGCGGTTAGGATCATACTCAATCGTTTTCACCACTGCTTTTATGTTATCCTTATCTCTTTTAAAGTCGATAATTCTGTAGCGGCGTTTGTGCCCTCCCCCTTTGTGGCGGGAAGTCATTCGCCCCTGGTTATTACGGCCCCCTGTTTTCTTCATTGGAGCTAACAAACTCTTTTCTGGTTTATCCGTCGTAACCTCAGAAAAAGTGTTCCCAATTCTGAATCGAGTTCCAGGAGTTATCGGATTATGTTTTTTTACAGGCATCTCTAAAGAATTTCAAATCAGATAATCGCTAATACTTATATATCAGCATAAAAATCAATCTCTTCACCTTCTGCTAACTTCACAATTGCTTTTTTATAAGCTGGGATTCTACCTCGTTGAACTCCAGCTTTTGTATAACGCACTTTAGACTTTCCTGGTAAAATCATGGTCTTTACCGAATCAACAGCGACGTTATACATATCTTCGACCGCGTTCTTTATTTCGATCTTGTTCGCTTTCTTATTTACTAAAAAGACATATTGATTGAATTCTTCGGAAAGCGTTTCGGACTTTTCAGTAACAATTGGCTTAACTAATACATTTTTCTTTACCATGACCTATATTATTGTGCTACTTTTTCAGCTATATTTTCATTGAAAAGATCTACCGTGCCTTCAGACAATATCAATTTATTAGCCTTCAATATCTGATAAGTATTTAACTCATCGATATGGATTACCTCTGCCTTAGGTAAGTTTCTGCTCGATAAGACCAATTCTTTTTCTGGTTCGCCTAAAACGAGTAATGTTCTATCGTTTTCCAAAGAAAGGTTTTTCAGAATATTGAAATATTCTTTTGTTTTCGGCGACTCAAAGGAAAAATCTTCCAGCACGATCAAGTCACCATTGGCGGCTTTTGCTGACAGTGCCGACTTCCTCGCTAAACGCTTCACTTTTTTGTTAAGCTTGATGTTATATTTTCTGGGTCTAGGACCAAAAATACGTCCCCCGCCTCTGAATAAAGGGTTTTTAATATCCCCCGCTCTTGCGGTACCGGTACCTTTCTGACGCTTTATCTTTCGGGTGGAGCCTGAAACTTCGTTACGTTCTTTAGCCTTATGTGTACCTGACCTTTGTGCGGCGAGATATTGCTTAGTCGCTAAATAAAGAACGTGTCCGTTTGGTTCAATGCCAAATACATCCTCAGGCAGATCTACGGACCTTCCTGTACTTTCCCCTTGTATATTTAAAACATCTACTTTCATGACCATTAATTTTTCAATATCCTACAACTTGTATAATGGATAAAGAATATTATACTTATTTTTCCAGAATAACGAAAGAACCCTTGTGGCCAGGTATTGCACCTTTCACCAAAATCAAATTCTTATCTCCGAAAACTTTCAAAACACGTAAATTTCTAATTTTAACTCGCTTACCACCGGTACGACCTGCCATTCTTAAGCCTTTGAAGACCCTTGCAGGGTAAGATGCTGCACCAATAGAGCCCGGTGCGCGCTGACGGTTATGCTGACCGTGGGTAGCATCGTTCACCCCTCTAAACCCATGGCGCTTAACAACTCCCTGGAATCCTTTTCCTTTAGAAGTTCCGACGGCGTTGATGATATCACCTTCTTCAAAGACTTCCTCTACATTAACCACCTCACCGAGTTGTTTCTCAGTAGCGTCAAAATCTCTGAACTCTACTATTTTTCTTTTCGGACCAGTTTTCGCTTTATCAAAATGCCCTTGCATGGGCTTAGTAGTATTCTTTGTTTTAACATCACCGTATCCCAGTTGCAGAGCATTGTAACCATCAGATTCTTCTGTTTTCACCTGGGTTACTACGCAGGGACCTACTTCAATAACAGTACAAGCTTGACTTATGCCATTCACATCATAGATACTTGTCATCCCAACTTTTCTACCGATCAAACCGTTCATCAGTAAAAATTTTTTATTTGAGCTAAACTCTGAAACAGGTTAAACTATGTACCTATAACCAGAGACTATTATGCATTTCACTTAGGAGAAAGCAAGAACATGCATTCAACGAAGGAAACGAAAGCTCGTTAGATAAATAAAATCAATCTGAGCGTAAAACTAGCGATTTTGAAAACAGAAGGTAAGACCCATTTTTGGCGGGTGTTACCGTGCTTACAATTTGAATTACGTTAGTTTCACCTGAATGTCAACCCCACTAGGTAATTCTAGCTTGGACAGTGCATCAACTGTCTTTTGAGTGGGCGTATAAATCTCTATTAAGCGCTTGTGGGTGCGCAACTGGAACTGCTCTCGAGATTTCTTGTTGACGTGCGGCGAACGGAGCACGGTAAAGATTTTTTTCTCGGTGGGCAGCGGAATCGGACCAGTTACAACAGCGCCACTATTACGCACTGTTTTCACGATCTTCTCCGTAGACTTATCAACCAGGTTATGGTCATAAGAACGAAGTTTGATTCTAATTTTTTGATTCATGCCAGAATTTTATGATTTCGTGAATAAGTTACCGGCTAAAAAAAACTTTTGTCATTTTTGGAACCGGTAACTTATTTGCATTTTATACGTTAACTTCTCCTCTTGCCTTTTCCTCAATTTCTTTCGAAATATTAGCAGGCACTTCATTGTAGTGTGAGAATTCCATCGTTGAACTTGCTCTACCGGAAGTAATGGTACGCAAAGTTGTTACATAACCAAACATCTCCGCCAAAGGCACTTCAGCAGCAATTGCAACTGCACCGCCACTTCTTTGCTCTTGACCTTTGGGTAGACCACGGCGACGATTCAAGTCTCCGATCACGGGACCGACGAACTCTTCTGGAGTAACTATCTCCAATTTCATGATCGGCTCCATAATAACAGGCTTTGTTTTAGGGGCTGCTTCTCTAAATCCTTCTTTCGCGCACAATTCAAAAGCGATGGGCTTAGAGTCTACTGCATGCATAGAGCCATCGAAAACCCGGACTTTCATGCTGTCGATATTATAACCGGCTTTTACACCGTTATCCATCATTGCATTGAAACCATCCTTGATAGGCTTGATATAGTTCTTATCAATAGATCCTCCTACAATATCCCATACAAACTGAAGTTTAGTCTTTCCGGATTTGAATTCGTCACTTTCGAGGAATTCTTCGTCGGCAGGGCCTAATTCAAATTCCATGTCGGCGAACAAACCAGCACCGCCTGATTGCTTTTTCAAACGATAGCGGTGACTAACCGGTGCGGTCAAAGCTTCTTTATAATTAACCTGTGGTTGCCCTTGGTTACATTCAACCTTGAATTCGCGCTTCAAACGATCCACGATGATCTCCAGGTGTAACTCTCCCATACCGCTAATAACGGTTTGGTTAGTTTCTTCATCATATCTTACACGGAAAGTAGGATCTTCTTCAGCCAATTTAGCTAAGGCCATACCTAGCTTGTCCATGTCTTTCTGTGACTTTGGTTCCACTGCCACCCCGATCACAGGTTCGGGGAAAGTCATACTTTCCAGAACGATCGGCTTATCAGGATCACAGATGGTATCTCCTGTCTTTAGGTCTTTAAATCCAACTGCCGCTGCAATATCTCCCGCTTCAACTTTATCAATTGGGTTTTGCTTATTGGAGTGCATTTGATAGAGCCGGGAAATACGTTCTTTCTTTCCAGATCTTGTATTTAAAACATAAGAACCGGCGTCCAGAACGCCCGAATAAGCTCTGATAAATGCTAACCGTCCTACATAGGGATCAGTAGCGATCTTAAACGCTAAAGCAGCAAAAGGTTCATCAGGATCGGGTTTTCTAAGTTCTTCTTCCTCCGTATCAGGGTTCACGCCTTTGATCGCATCTATGTCTAGAGGAGAAGGCATAAAAGCGCAAACTGCATCCAACACTGCCTGTACCCCTTTATTTTTAAACGCAGATCCGCACATTACCGGCATAATACTCATATCGATAACCGCAGCACGAATAGCAGCCCTCATTTCCTCCGCAGA
Source organism: uncultured Saprospiraceae bacterium (assembly GCA_964533785.1). GTDB lineage: Bacteria > Bacteroidota > Bacteroidia > Chitinophagales > Saprospiraceae > JANQRV01. The sequence goes on from CAZHNG010000032.1 coordinate 22,424, forward strand.
GATAGAATCGGGATCCTCAAAGAATTTCTCCATTAAGGATTCATCGTATTCAGCGATAGCTTCGAGCAACATTTCTCTTCTTTCAAGTACGGTTTCTTTCAGATCTTCAGGAATATCGATCACCTCAAAAGTCATTCCCATATCATGATCATTCCAAACAATAGCCTGATTGGTAATTAGATCAACCACACCTTTGAAAGTCTCTTCAGCTCCGATCGGCACCTGAAGTGCAACGGCTGGAGCCCCTAGCTTTTCCTTTATATCCTCAATTACAGAGAAGTAGTCTGCACCGGAACGGTCCATTTTGTTAACAAACCCAATTCGGGGAACGCGATAACGCTCCATCTGACGGAATACAGTTTCCGATTGAGGCTCAACACCACTCACCGCACAGTACAAAGCAACCACACCGTCCAATACCCGGAGAGATCGCTCTACTTCTACCGTGAAGTCAACGTGTCCCGGAGTATCAATGATGTTTATCGCATATTCAGTATCTTTCCAATTCCAGGAAGTTTTCGTTGCCGCAGAAGTAATCGTAATCCCTCTTTCCTGCTCCTGCTCCATCCAATCCATAGTAGCAGCTCCTTCGTGTACTTCTCCTATTTTGTGGCTGATACCGGTATAATATAAAATACGCTCAGTTGTCGTTGTCTTACCCGCATCGATGTGAGCAGCAATTCCAATGTTTCGCGTAAATTTCAGATCTTTTTTAGCCATAATATTTTCCCAGTCGGGTATTTATAGAGATTAAGTGGATGATTTGACAGTAATTTAAACTTTGAAATGTGCAAAAGCACGATTTGATTCTGCCATTCTGTGTGTATCCTCTTTTTTCTTTACTGCGCCTCCTTCACCTTTACCTGCCGCCATTATTTCAGCCGCTAGTTTTTCTGCCATTCCTTTACCGCTTCTTTGTCTGGCAAATTTGATCAACCATTTCATTCCAATGGACATTCTTCGCTTCGCCCTGATATCAGTTGGTATTTGAAAAGTGGCACCGCCAATCCTTCTACTTCGTACTTCAACGGCAGGCATTACGTTGTTCAAAGCCTTTTTCCAAATGGCATGCTCATCTTGTTTGGTTCGCTCCTTCACAATATCCATAGCATCGTAGAATACTTTAAAAGCTACGCTCTTTTTACCCTTTAACATCAAATTATTAACAAACTGGGTAACCAGTTGGTCGTTGTATCTTGGATCCGGAGAAGTGATCCTTAATTTCGGCTTTCTTTTTCTCATTTTACTTCCTTAGCGGTTTCTTGATGAAACATAATTATAAATTACTTCTTAGGTCTCTTTGTACCATATTTAGAACGGCTTTGAAGGCGATCAGTAACACCTGCCGTATCCAGAGCACCACGAACTATAGTATATCTCACTCCCGGTAAGTCTTTTACACGACCACCCCTCACCAATACGATCGAGTGCTCCTGTAAATTGTGACCTTCTCCCGGAATGTAAGCAATTACCTCAATGCCGTTCGTCAAACGCACCTTAGCAACTTTACGTAAAGCAGAGTTCGGCTTCTTAGGGGTAGTTGTATATACACGTGTACATACTCCTCTTCGCTGTGGATTGCCGTCAAGGGCCCTAGATTTACTCTTTTCTATGACCTGCTTTCTACCTTTACGCACCAGTTGATTAATAGTAGGCATAAATCCTTTAATTCTTATTGATTTGCAATGAATTACTATCCCGCTTTTCAAAAGCGATTGCAAAGGTAATTTTTTTACCGTTAAAAAACAAAGGAATGTGGAAAATAAATTTAACTCAGACAACCTTTCAATGCTTCCAGCACTGAACCTTGTAATAACTTGACTTTGTATGCCGTCATCGGTAACGGATTAGCCCCCTCAACCGCCTTGCTTGCTGCTTGCTTAAAGGTGCCAGGATTAGCGGGCTGGCCGGTCAATGTACCGGCAACAGATGGTAATTCGAAGGGAATATTCGCCACTCCCCCCACGGCTATTTTTGCGAAGGTTACCAAACCTCCGTCAATTTTCAACCGGGCCACAACTTCTACAAGCGGCCACTCTGCTTCAAACCGACTAATGGCCCTAAAATATACTGACTTTTCTTCTGATAAGGGCGGAGGCATATGTATACTGGTTAGAAGTTCATCAGAAGCAAGCAAATGATCCCGGGAAGGGTCGCTGCCGTCTCCGTAAATATCGGCAATTGAACGAAGACCTTTATTTGCTATTTCTACTTCCGCACCGTAGGCTAATAAAGCCATACCAATAGTAGAAGGATGAGGGAAAACACAGGGGCCCAGATCAAAACAGACGCCGAATTGATGATTTCCTTCCCTTGCCGGACAATGATCCCCCCCTTTTTTATAGCAATGGAAAGCTGGATTTCGATAATACCAGCAACGTGTACTTTGTAACAACGATCCGCCAACTGTGGCCACGGAACGAATTTGTGGTGTTGCCAAACCACCGGCCGCCTGGGCCAAAGCCGGATAATGGTGCATGATATTTGGTTCTTTAGACAGTGCATCGATTTTGACGAGTGCACCTATGGTTGCTGCGCCATTTTCTTTCCAATCGATACCCTTAAGTTCTTCTAATCCGTTAATATCAGTAATTTGATCTGGCCTGATCCCCAGGCGGATCCTGGCAGAAAGATCAGTAGCTCCGGCTCGAAATTCCCCACCATTGAGTGTTCCTTCTTCCAAGTTGGTTGCAATTTTTAGCATAAGTTTAGTTAACTTTTTTAATCAACTCAGGGCAACTTCTGCGGGATACCCTAGTCGTACCTAAATTTTGAATCATTGATTACTAAACAGGTGCAGACTTCATCTCATGACTATTCTGTCTGGTCGAATAGGCAATACTTTGGGCTGCCATCCGGTAGCATTGAATACCGCATTACCGATACTGGCAGCTACGGGTATCGTTGAGATCTCTCCTAAACCGACCACTCCTCCTTTAACCTGGTCAAAGCCTTCTTCCAGGAAATATATTTCAATTTCGGGGATATCTCCCATTCCCGGGATCTTATAATCTTCCAATCCTAGCGATAAGATGTTACCGGTATTCAGATCAACCTGTCGTTCTTCATACAAAGCATAACCTATTCCTTGAATTACCCCTCCGTAGCATTGGCTAAGGGCAGTCTTTGGTGCAACGATCTTTCCTACGGCGAGTCCTCCCCATACCCTATTCACTTTTGTTTTTCCCAGTAAGGTATCCACTTCTACCTCCGCCACATAGACACTGCCGGAGAATCCACTTCCAAAAGAGACATCATCCGCCCCAATTGGAATCAAAGACAACCAATCAATACCTTTAGCATCCGTCCCTCTTTTTTCAATGACCGATATAGTTGCTACCGATCGAAATATTTCCCGCCAGTTGAGCAGCCCTCCGTCATGCTGCACCCCATTTCCATTTATCGCTGGATTGATCACCCCGAATTGTTCCTTCACGGCTTGCAAAAGCTGCGCTTTGACTTTTTGAGCGGCAGTTCTGGTAGGAGAATAAAGGGAATTGGTCGTTCTGCTTCCGCCGGACATCGGCCCTTGTACCGCTTTCGAATGCCCTATGAAAACCGTTACATGCTGAGGTTGTATCTCCATGACTTCGGCCACGATGGATGCCAGCATTTGATTGGTACCATTACCCATATCCTGCGTAGCGGTCATCACGGAAAAACCTTTTGCCGAGGCAGTTACCTTGACTTCTGTTTTAGGATGGTAAAAATTAAACCAATTTCCAGCAGCGAGTCCGACCCCTCTTTTATACCGTCCTTTTTCGCTTCCCGTCTTTGGCCTTTGCTGCCATAACTCGGTTTTCGCGGCCTGATCGTATAGTTTTTTCCGTAAAGTATGATTATCCCATTTTTTCCTTAAAGTTATGGGATCCTCTTCTAATTTTTCGGCCATTGCATCGACGGCTTGTTCTAATGCCCAACAGGTGAGAGGCCCGCTTGGCCCTCTGAATGGTTTACCCGGCGGGAAGTTGGTCACGACGTCAAAATCCACTAATTCTTTAGCTGCTCCCGGATAGATCAATCGCATTAAGGAAGCTACCATAGCGTTGATCCCTACGCCGGAATTGGTATAAGCTTTTGCGGAAAGTGCCTTTAGATCGCGGTTGTTATCGGCCACCATTGCCAAATCGATGTGTGCCTCGGGGCGCGAACCACCAACGGTCATTTCTTCGGCGCGATTGAGTACCATCTTGACCGGCAATTCAGTCATCCTCGCCAATCTAATAGCTGCAACGGCTTCAGCGGTCAAGCCCAATTTTGCTCCGAATCCTCCCCCGACAAATTTACACAACACCTGAACGTCTTCCGGCTTGAGGTCAAACTGACTTGCAATTTCGCGGGACATTAAATCGCAGGCCTGGGTAGAAAGAAAAACGGTCAGCTTTTTTTCTCCTTCCCACTTCGCTAAACAGGCATGTGGTTCCAAAGCCGTATGTATTTCCGTCTGTGTTTTCCAGGTTCCTTCAACGAGGTGAAGATTTTCCTTTTTTCTAGCTTTTTTGATACGGCGTCTGGCTTTACCGGGAGCTTTAGAAATTATGTTCATCAATGGCTGACGAACATTACCTTTCCATCTGCCGGGAGGTATTATCCCTTCAGCGGCATTCGGTGCTTTTTTACGATCTTTGGTTTCAGTATATACTAAAGGATTTTTAGCAGCCCGTGCCGACTCTATATCGGTGATCACGGGCAGTTCTTCATATTCTACGCGAATAGAATCCACGATCATTTGAGCACTAAGTCGATCCGTAGCAGCGATGGCTAGAATCTCCTGGCCAATGTATCGCACCATATCGCCCTCTTTTAGAAAAGGAACGATACCCTGCAATTCTATCATTTCAACAACCGCAGAAGTATCAATTTTTTTAATTCTGGCATGCGCCTTCTGGGAGCGTAAAAACTTACCGATCAATTGATCGGACATAAAAACGTCAGTGGTGTATTTTGCTTCTCCGGTGACCTTCTCGATAGCATCCAGGCGAGCAGGAACAATTTCTTTTAAGTCATCAAATTCTCCTGCACAAGCTCTGGCTACTGCCTCGAATATACCTAGGTGCGCACCACAACGGCAAAGATTGCCACTCAAAGCATCAGCGATCTCTTTTTTACCAGGTTTAGTCTTACCTCTTTCATTCCGCCAGCGATTAAAGAAGCCTATCGCGGCATTAATAAACCCCGGCGTGCAGTAACCACATTGCAGACCATCGCACACCATAAAGGCTTTCTGAACAGGATGTAAATTATCCCGGTGATGCACCTCGATGGTTTCTACTTTTTTGCCTTCGAGATGATCCGCGGGTAACAAGCAGCTCAAAGTTGGAACGCTATCTACCAAAATGGTACAGGCACCACATACCCCTTGACCACAACTAATTTTGGTTCCAGTAATTCTCAATCGTTCGCGGATGACTTCAACGGCGGTTTCGTCGGGACGAGTTTCCGTTTCTATTTCCTTTCCATTGATTATGCACTTCATAGGTAAGTTTATATTGAGGTGAAAATTAAGTAAATACCGGAGAATCCCCAAATTGGATTTCAGGCAAAAAAACATGGAATAAACGCTCAATTTGCCGCATGATTTAGAAAATTGACCGAATCAAATATTAATAATAAATTCGAAGCTCTATACAAATTGGACTTTTGACCTAAAACTTTAGGTGTTTGATAATCAAATAAAAAAGCCACTTCAGAGTGGTCGCAGCAATTTCTCATGTAGATCTTACACGTAAAAAAATCGCCACAAAGCCGATAGCTATCGGCTTAAAACACAAAATTGCACTAATCTTTTTTATGAGGATTTTGAGCTTTTGTATTGTGGTGCAACCCACGTACGTTTCACATAAGAAATTACTGGAGTGGTCACCTTACTTGATTTTACCTGCTGATTATCATAGAGTTGTTATTTTTACATCTAACATCTAGCGTCTAACATCTAGCGAAAGCTAAATACAAGATTGAATGAAAAAGTTATTCGAACTCCTTAACCAATATTTCAACCCGGAAAGACCACCGGTTGTCCTTTTTGAGACTGATCGTCTTATTGTTCGGATGTATAAAAAGGAGGATGTTGATGATCTATTAGAATTTGCGTCGATGCCCGCAACAACCCAATACGATTTTCATTCTCCTTATAAAAGGAAAGATGCGGAGAACGAAATACAACTAAACCTTCAAAAAGAGCCCAACCTGGTCAACAATCACAACACCTACGCTATCGAACTTAAAGGGGTTGGCAAAATGATCGGTACTATTTCCTGTAGTATAGAAGAAAAGAACATATTGAAAAAGCAGGCACGTATAGGTTATACTATCCATCCAAACTATCAACAGCAGGGATATGCTTATGAAACATGCCGGGCTTTTCTGGATCATCTTTTCCAACAAGATATCCACAGGGTCAGCGCCGGGTGTTTTACGGAGAATGTAGCTTCCTGGCGATTATTGGAAAAACTAGGAATGCGGAGAGAAGCACACCACCGAAAGGTCTATTTTGTCAAAGGGCGGTACTGGGACAATTTTGAATATGCCATCCTTGAGGAAGAATGGGAGGAGGTTTAAAGGCTTCCGACTGAATTAAGATGCCAGATTTGAGATGCCAGACACCAGATTTAACCTGCCTGGCCAGCTTATCATAGGCGTCCACTTAGGGACCGCCGCGTAGGCATTGGTAGGAATTAAAAATTAACATAAGTGTAGTCGATTCATTATCAATTTAAAAATAGTCTCT
>CAZHNG010000033.1:0-29144 GCA_964533785.1 uncultured Saprospiraceae bacterium
CATCCAGAATAAATCCTAACTCCTTACATACATTTTTATAGTCATTGAATAGTTCACCTTTCCTAAAAGCCTTTTCATACCAATATCCTTCAGATAAGCCGAAATGTTCTTCGGTCATTCCCGAAAACGCTTTAAATACAGTCTGAAGTTTTTCTTGATTTTGCATTTTATTAATGATCTATAACGTTATATATTCGGGAAACTTCCAGATGGCAGTAATATCCCCAAAATTCATATTGAAAATAGTTTACCTCGCGTTTCTAAATAACCACCGTTTTATCGAAACTTAAATATCCTGTAACTCTAATCAATTCAAAGCTTCTGAAGTACCATAAACCCGTTTCGTTTATCAAAGTACAATTTTTCCAACTTGGTACCAATTATTGTGAATTAGTGAAGGCTGAATTTTGTCCGGGAGGCTCTTTCCTGCCGGCTAAAGAAGGTACATAACCCAGAAGAAAAAAAAATAACTGTAGTAGTAAGATAGGTGTGTGCTTAGGTTCATCTTTAAAGAGTACTTAATAGGAATTAGACTTCCCGCTCAAAGTACAAATAAAAATAAACGGCAATACCAAAATCAGTAGCATCTGTTGAAACAAGTCGGTATCCCTTTTTTGAATATTCATCTAACTTCTCTTGAATATCCTTCGAGGAGTTTTCAAGGATATGTTCTTTTTTCGCAAATGCCTTTGAGTAGTATATTAATGATTCTAGTTTGTATTCTTTCATGGTTATTTTTTATGTTGAAAAATTTGTGATAATTCAATCTTACCACTTTTTCTATAACAGATAATGACAGACATGTTTCGAGGCGCCCGGTTTTTTTTAAATCAGCCAAACACGATCTGGTATCTGGTATCTGGTATCTAATTTAACTGAAACCGAACCACCACACCCCCGGCCGAAGTCGTCCGCGGAAATCCATTCGTCGATTTTGGAACGATCCGCTGATAGTCAAAGAACAGCCGGAGCGATAACTGGCGGCTGATCTGGTATTCCGCTGATGGTGAAAACGATAAATTGTAACTACCACGCGTGGGCAAGAAGTCCTGGCTTTTATTAAGAAAGGTATTGTACACAATATCATCCCGGATGGAAAAATCGAAATTGATGTCCAGGTCCTTTCCCTGCAGCTGGGCATTTCTACCCGCTGGTGTTGGCGGCTGTTGAGGGTCTTCTTCCTCGTCCTGTCTTTTTCTGGAACGCTTACCTTTTAAGAATCCCAACTCTACATTTTGCATCAAGTAGCCAAATCCAATAATAATCTCTTTGGATTGCGTTTCGCTGAGCTGTTTACCATCCAGGTTCAAGGCCAGTATCCGGGAGCGGTTATAGTCTACACTAAAAGACATACCATTCTGTGTATTAGCAGTCACCGCAACAAAAGGTGCAAAACCTTCCTGGAAGGCAATATCTGGAATGGTAATTCTCGGGAAAAACTCGTTCTTGGGGGTCAATCCGGTTCCGCCCGTATTCAGCCATTTCAGTTCCGTAAAGAAAGAATTGACGGTAAGCGAAGAGCGGTAACTGTGGGTAATGCTGAAGTCTTCAAATAGATCGCGGAAGAGCGGTAACCTGGAAAGTCCATCGTAGGTAAACCGCCAGTTCACCCTAGGCATTTCATCGAACAGATCCAGGCTGACATCGTTGGGATCCTGTTCGGTATACGCCGCAATAAATGCCGGAACGAGCACATCCTGTTGCGCCCGGCCGTATCCGGCAGCGTATCCTTTGTCCGCTAGTTCGTCATCCGCGTGTGTGCCCGACCCCAGGCGATTGGAAATAATGACCCGGTAACGGTCAAAACGGTCAAACAGCTCGGCGAAATATTCTTCATTAATCCCAAAGCCGCGACCATTCAACAAGGTTTTTAAAGCAGAGAACGAGATCGTCGTAGATCCCGCTACCTGAGGAGTACCGTGGGTAAAATTGACGATACCATCGTTCTTCAACGTATCCTTAAAAAACTGGCTGTTGCTTTCCTGGTAATCTTTACTCAATTCCAGGTCAATCCGGAAATCATTGAAAGGCTCTAATGTCAGGTCAGCATTGATACGTTGATTATAACTTTGGATCACTTGCTGGTTTAAACGAACATCCGTGGTGATCCAATCACTATTCTTTTCAAGGTAACCCAAAGATTTATCGGTCCTTCTCGGATCGTCCACCTGTAATTCTCTTATATCCGGTTGTAAGCCGGCAACAAATGCCCAGCCCGGTGCTCCAAAACCTTTACTCATCCCCAACAGAGTGGGTTGTGGTGTAAATCCAGGGATTAAAGTACTAAATGATTCATCGTAGTTCACCCGCCCTTTACGAACCAAAAGTAAGGGGCGAATGAATATTTTCTCAAAAGTACTCAGTTCGTTATCATTCCGTTTGCCGTTTTGACTGTCGTCTTTACTATTCCGGTCTCTGGCCGAAGACCGCCTGATCCTGGTATTACTTCGTCGTCGATTGGAAGTGTTATTGAATTTCTTGAGAAAAGGAATATTACCATAGAGTCGCTCGAAATTCAAATCGGCTGTTAAGCGGCGGCTTTGGTTATTCTGAATAACATTGCCGAGAAATTCAGCATTCAACGGAGCAGCCGTCCAGCTATAATCGGCCGTATAATTGGCACGGACCTGCACCCAGTCCATTAATGGTAAATACCGGATGGGTAAATTATAACTGATATTAAAATTATGGCGGTAATTCTTGATCCGCCCGAAGTCCCTGAGGTTGTTCCAAATGGAATCCCGGCGAAATTGATCGGTGATCCGGAAGGGCACTCCGTTTTCATCTTCCAGGATCTCATCCGGTTCGTCAATTACCGTACCAACCAGGGCATTAAAATTGAATTTCAGCGACTTAGCCATATCCCATTGTACATTATAATCCCGGTCCCAGTTAAACCGTTTGGTAAAAAAGGTCGTAAAGCGAGGGTCAAGATCGGTAAAGCGGTAGGAGGTCGTAGCGAATCGCCTGGTAACAACCGTACTGAAATCAAATGAATTGGGAAGAGGGTTAAAATTAAATTGCTGAAAGAACCTCAAGGGTTTAGCATTCAGCCCTTTCAATGGTTCAATATAGGTAACTTTCCTGCTGAAAGAATAATCAATAGAACCGGTATGTTGTTTTTCTTCATCGAGTGAGATCAGAGGATCGCGCCGTTCCGTCTCCGTAAAAGAATAGGAAGCACTAAAGTTCTCAATATCCCAGGGCATAGGTTTCTTCTGGGGATCAGTCCGGTCCTTTCGGACATTCGTCAAGTTGATGGTTTTGATATTGACTACATCCTGTGCAAGGCGTTTGATCGAATCTCGTTGGGTCTGGCTTTCCGCGCTGTTGAGCTTATCTTTCAGCCGGATATCAAAGTCGTAGGGATCAAATTCCGGATTTTTAGTGATGTTGGACAATTGGGCGTATAGTGGTAATCTTAAACCCCATTTTTCGGGAAAAAACTTCCCTAGTTCCAGGTTCAACGCCATATCATAGCCCAGAATTTGCTCTCGGCTACGTTCCTGTACTTTCTGATTGATGGCACCGAAGCCGATACTGCTGTAATTACCTGCCAGCGTAAGGCTTCCAAAATCAGCCAGTTGCGCATCAAACCTGGCAGTAGCCGCTACACTACCCCGCTCATCCAGTCCGGTTAAACGCAACTCGTTGGCCCAGATCTCAACATTATAGGATGCACCATCGGCGTTGTAGGGGTTTCTCACCCCGATCATCAGCACTTTTACATCTCCGAAGTTGGGATTTCCTCTGATTTTAACAACCCGGTTGCTATCCGCCTGTACAACAAACTCATCCGATAGTGAGAAGTTGGGATCCTGGTTACGCATCGTTTTGATGTTCACCAATTCCCTGAGTTCCAGATCTATTTCGTTTTCCGGCCGCCAAACTTCCTGCCGGTAACGAGAAGTGTTAGACTGGAGGCTCTCTATCACTTCCGGGTCAGACATAACGAGGGGCAATTCGTATTCGTAATAATTGTTCTGGAAATCACTTCCGAATCGTAAAAACAGATTCAAGGCTCCTTCGGGCACTTCCAAGTTGTTCACTTCTTCGGCATGAACAAACATCTTTATTCTTTCGTAGACCCGAAAATCCCGGTCTAAATTTCGGAAAACTCCTTTTTCGTCCCCATCACAAAGCCCTTCAACGCGCACCGATATGGATTGCTCGTTTTGCAGGGCACTAAAAGCACCGATGGTTTGTTCCCGCTGGATACCTTCGGGCAATACGTAGTTGAAAGGCGTTCGCTCACTGTTTTCTTCAATGTTCACAGCGTCTACTTCAAAGACGGGTTCTTGTTCACACTCATCTAATCCTGCGCCAATATCGGACAAGTCCTGCATATACCGCCTCCATTGATTTCGTACCAGCTCCATCTGCGCAAAACGGAAAATGGTTTGCTCTTCAAAGCCCTTGAAAAACATCCGCATAAAACGAATGGAGCGGAAGTCCTGGATACCTCCCACTGCTACTTTATCGTCACCCTGGATAGGGAGCCGGAATCGGTACCATATCCGGCCAGTACGGTTATCAATACGACGATCGGTAATGTATGGCGTTCTTTCCCGGTCAATTTCCCTTGGATCGGCGGGATTATAAAAGATCGGAATACGGTACTGGAAATAAGACTCGGCCTCATTCATGGTTTTATCACCGTTAATATCCTCTGAGTCTGGACGGTTGGTACCGGTGCGTTGTACATTCTCGCCCAAACTGGACTGGGAGTTGCCCTGCGTTCCATTGTAGCGGGAATACCGTTCCAAAGCATTGGCTTCGTTGGTGTAATCACTAAATGGGACAAAATCGTCATTGGCGGGGTCTTCGCTTACTTGTGTTCCGGCAATAGCACTTACTCTGCTGATGGATTGAATATAGTCCTGGAATTGTACCCGCTCACCCGCATTATCAAGACCATCTAATCCTAAATCCTGATCTTCCCTGGCCTCCTCGCGGGCATCAAAAGCATTATTTAATTCCTGGGAAACAGGGATACGCGCCCAATTGGTCAGGTTGGTTTTTACCCGATCGTTTATCTCGGAAGGCAGTCCATTTTCGAAGGATTTACGGGAGTCGCGCAAGATGTCCTCCGAAACATTACCAAAGTTGAAATAAAGTTCTCCTTGTTGTCCTTCAAAGTTTTGCGAAGGCGCATTCGGATTGGTAGGGTCAAGGAAGGGACTGAGCAACCAAAATTCCAAAAATTCTACATTAGCAGCCTGAAAATCGGCGTTACGCATCTGCCGCATTATTCCCGCCCAGCGGGTTTCGGGATCTTTTAACCGGATATCGCCGGCATTATCGACTTCCAAACCACTTGAAATACCAGGATAACCTTCCGGCACGTCAAAGTTATATTGTCCTCTTTCAAAGGGCGTATATATAACATCAAAGGTTTGTATGTTGGTCAACTGGTTTTGGGGTAGTTGACGGTTAGGGAAAACCTCTTCTTGCCGTACCAGACTAGTATAAATATTACCACCATCAGCCGGATTATCGGCAGTGCCAAACCGCCCCCTGGCATTACGGTCAATAATGTTGTACCAGCTTAATTGGGCCCTGTTCGCACCGCCTCGAACATCATTAATTAATGCTGCTTCGGGAAATAAAGGGTTATTATTTTCGAGATCGTTTTGAGGAACACTTGCCAGCTTCCAGTCGTTGATTACCGCCACGCTTAAAGTCAAACTGTTGGAGCTTCCTTCAAAGTCATCAATGTAGACGACACCTCCTCTGTCCTGCCGGTTTTGGTTGATCGCCCGGGCATGACCTGGCCTGAGCGCAGCCGCCTCCGCGGTGAAGGCGATATTGGAAGGAGCACTGGTTTGCAGTCCGGGAATACCATCTACGATTTTTGTCAACCAGGGAGCTTCCCGGCTGTAATTGACATCGAGGCCATACATCTTGTTATTGATCGGATCTTCTCCCAAATTTACCTTCGGCGTAAATGGTCTTTCAAACAATTGCATAAAAGTAGCGCCGAGCTGAAAATTATCGTCCAGTTCATAATCCGCCCGTAATCCGAGCATGGTTTTATTTTGAAATCCGAATAAGGAATTGTCTTCGTAAGAAACATTGATGGGAACATTGGCGTTCAGAAGAGCGTCGTTCAGAATCCGTAGACGCCCGATCGCGTAGTCGATTTCATAGTCAAAGCCTTCCCTAAGTTTTTGCCCCCCGGCGGTAACGGTCACCGATCCTTGCGGAATATTAAATCCCCCCAAGGAAATTTCAGAACTCGTACTGGACTTGAACTCCCCTTTGATGATAAAGCGGTTTTTCTCCGGAAATTCCCGGGCCTGAAAAATGGTCTGGTCGTATAACTCCTGATAGGTATACTGTTCCCGAAGCCTTGGATCAGTAATACGCCTGGCGAGAGAAGAGCCGAAAGGTTCCAAAACGGGAAAGATAATCCGCCCGTTTTCGGGTAGTATAGTTAATCCGGGTACAAAGTCAAATCGGCCATCAGGTTGAGGATCCCGTTGTGAGTTCAGATTATCCAGATTGAAAATCCTGATCAGAGGCACGCCCGCAAGGTTTGTTTCCGGTAAAAACCTTTTATTTCCACCTCCCGGATCTTCGTAGTAAATGTCCAGCTCAAAATCCTCCTGTCCCACTCTAAAAGCCCCGATGGGATAAACGTTTTTCATCATCAAGTCCCAGGTAGGAATATCAGTTTGCTGGGTAGTACTTTTTAACATTTTCACGAAGATCACTTCCGGAATGGGATTATCTTCATCAGTATTGTTATTATCAAAGTTATTGGCGATCTCTCCCACCGCTAAAGGTCTTGAGTTATAGGTATAATTGTAGCCAACGGCAAGCACTTGATCGGGCCTTAGATTGATGTTGAGCGAAATAAATCCCAATTGGGGGTGTACCGTATATTCTGAAGGCCTTAGCTTACGAGCACTTACTTTCTCAAAATCACGAGTTTGCACCAAGCCAAATTCAGACGACTGTAGAATAGCAACGGCCTGGTCAATACTACGAATGCGGTCTCCTCTGGCCAGTATTTCTTCGTACAATTTGTTCGCTCGGTTATCAGGTAAAGGTTCACCATCACAAATTTCCCGGTAAATGGGATCGGGAAACCGTTCAACGTTTTCTGGGTTCACTAATTCCACTGGTTCCCCAAGATCTGCTAAGGCAATAATATCCCTCACGTCATCTACTTCATTCCGGTCATTCGTAACCCAAACTTCGATATTTTCCAGATTGAAGAGACTTTGAATGATGGGTAAGCTATCCAGGGATGATTCGAATACCGCACGATTATAATGAGACAGGAAAAAGTGACGGTTTTCATCGTATTCATCCGCTCTGACTTCAAATTCCTGTAGTGCTGCCCCTCCCTCTAATAGTATATTTTCACGCTCCGAATTTTGTTGGGCAGCAATGGCGGTTAAACGCAAATGCCCGAACTGCAATTCTGTCTTTAATCCGAATAAACTTTCGGCACCCTGTATCAATTGGCCTCTTAAGGGTAAAGTGACGTTCCCTGCTTCGATCTTTTTTACAATATCATCTTCATTGAAGAGATCGCTGTCGTAGGCCAGTTTGATTTGGTTATCAAAATTAAAGGTCGCATTGGTATTGTAATTGGTATTCAAGTTGAGCTTTTCACCGATTTTTCCGGTTACGTTCATTTGAATATCCATATCGAAATTGGGGCTAAAAATCCTGCTTTGCCGTTGTAGAAGCAACGGGTTGTCTGTGCGGGAATAATTGAATCCAAAGGTAAGATCCACCCCACCCTGTGGACGTATTTCTACTGTATTTCCACCAAAGAGCCGGTCAATTATAGTTTTTTCCACATCGAATTTTGCGATGGGATCAATCGCACTGAGTCCATCCTTTCCTCTGCTGATCCCCGATAATTGTTGAAAATATTCTTGCTCTTCCTTCTTCTTACGGTATTCCATATACTCCTCAAAAGTCATATAGGTCGGAGCCCGGAAATAGTCATTTCCAATCCGCTCGTAGATAATATAGTTCCCCGTTTCGGGATCGTATTCTACTTCTTTTTCAATGATCTTTGGATCCTGTAGATCGAAAGGGTTAGCAGGTTGGTCATTAAGAAAATCCCCGAACCTTTCCTTCAGCTCGGGAATCGTATCTTGTTGAACAGTAGTGTAGATATCTGCATAAGGATCTTCCAGAGAGATATGTTTGTTAAAAGCAAACAGACTAAAACTAAATAGTAGAGCTGTAAGAACTAAAGCTAATTGTAAATGTTTATTTTTCATATCACGCAAAGGATTCTTGGGAGGCCCTTTCCCTTTATCTCCAAACAAATTCGTTTTAGGAACTAAACGGTCAATCCAGTTCCGCTTTATTTAAAAGACTAATTTTAACTAATCTTAAATAAGATATTAGACCTAGACGCCAGATTACAAGAGGCCGGGGAGTAGGGAGTTGTGTGTGAACAAACAGTGGAATAAATTCTTTATCATGTCCACTTCTATTATCAATAAGTAGATGTAAGATGCTAAGCTATCGGTTTCCACATCTTTAAAAATTGAACTAAATATATACCTGGGAATATTTGCCAGATACTTTAGTAAACCGGTCAAAATTTTGGGATATTTCTGGCTGGTATGCGTTAGCTTAGGACAGTTGTTTCAAGGCTTTTTTGATCAACTCTTCCACTGAATTTACAGGCGTTACAGAAGGATCATGCTGTTGCATGACTTTTTTCAAAGCTTTCTGAACCTGCCCGCGATTAAAACCCAAAGCTACCAATGCTGATAACGCCTCTTCTTTGATTGTATTGTCTATCGCTGGAATTTGTGTAGATACTTTCCCACCCTCCTTCATTATTTTATCTTTTAGGTCGAGAATAATGCGTTTGGCAGTCTTTGGACCGATACCTTTTACTTTGTTAAAGGTGGCAACATTTTCGGAAAGAATGGCTGATTGAACTTCCTCTGGCGTCAATGATGATAGCAAAACCTGAGCCGTATTGGGACCAATGCCGGATACGGAAATTAAATGTACAAATAATGCCCTTTCGGTATCTTCCGCAAATCCGTAAAGCGTATGGCTATCTTCTTTGATGTGCAAGTGTGTCAAAACCTTTACGACTTCCAGTGGTTCGATCTTTGCGTAGGTATTTAAGCTGATGTTTATATGGTAGCCAATACCACCGGTTTCAACGATGATATAAGTGGGCGTTTTTAACGTTATTTGTCCTTTTACGTAGCTGATCATGAGAAATTTGAATTAAGTATTAGGTGCTTTCACTACTTTTTTTGGGATTCATGTGAGCAAAATGCTTTTTCGTGCAAAAAATATCCTATTTACCTCCGACTACTACTACTATTTCTCCTTTAACCTTTGCTTTTTCGGAGTAAAATTCGAATAAGTTTTTCAGGGTATCTTTTCTAATGGTTTCATGGATTTTTGTCAACTCTCTGCAAACACAAGCGGGACGGTCTCCCCCACAATATTCGATTAACTGTCCTAAACTTTTTACCAGGCGGTGAGGAGATTCATACATAATAAAGGTGTTCTCCAGCTCCGACAATATTTTAAGCCTCGTTTGCCGGCCTTTTTTATGCGGTAGAAAGCCTTCAAAATGAAATTTATCAGCCGGCAGCCCGGAGGCAACGAGTGCAGGCACGAAAGCCGTAGGGCCAGGCAAACAAGTTAAAGGAATTTGGTTTTGGTGGCAGGCCCTTACCAGCAAAAACCCGGGATCGGAAATGGCGGGTGTCCCGGCATCTGAAATTAGGGCGAGATTGGCACCAGCCTTTAACTCTTCAATGATCTTCTCCGTGATTTGATGCTCATTATGGGCATGGTAGGACCTTAGTGGCTTATCGATCTCAAAGTGATTCAGGAGTTTTTTAGAACTTCTGGTATCCTCGGCAAGAATGCCGTCTACCTCCTGCAGTAGACGCAGAGCACGCAGTGTAATATCTTCTAAATTGCCAATGGGAGTAGGAATGAGGTATAACATAGATGATGGATCAAAAAAGCAATACTCCACCTAAAATTCTGTTTTAGGTTAGAATTAGTAGGGCAAAACAATATTAGACTTGTTCTACAGCACTGATCGTATAATTATAGGTTTCCATGATAGTATTGGCCAACAATTTTTTGCATGCTGTTTCCACCTTTTCAGTTGCGCTTGCTTCATCATCAGCCTCCAGCGTAATAGTGATGTGTTTACCAATTCTGATATCTTGGATCCCTTCAATTTCAAGGTGTTTCATATTTTTTGCAACCGTTTTACCCTGTGGGTCCAAGAGTTCTTTGTGTGGCATAATGTCAATGGCAGCCAAAAATTTCATGTTGTGTTTTTTTCTGTAACCAAAGCGTTAATAATTGAAATACCAATGTACAAAAGTATAATAAATAAGGGTGAGGAGAGCCCAAGGAAGAATAAAATTATCAAAGCCCCCACTAAAAAAATATATCGCCACCGGTTTTCCCTCCAATACAAGGTTCTGAATTTTAGCGTAAGCAACGAAAGAGGAGCAACCAGAAGCCCACAACTTAACACGACGATGCCATACAAAACATAAATGTTTGCTAACCAGGCTGATTCCATGAGCACCCCATTAATCCAAACCCCTAAAATCAAGAACCCATTGGCTGGAGAAGGCAAACCACGGAAGGTTTGCAAACCATGGTCTTTACTATTGAAATTAGCCAGCCTGATTGCAGTGAATACTGTAATTAAAAAAGCTGTCAATGAACCAACCTGTTGTGGCGAGTCTAACGTCTCATTAGTTAACAATCCATACATCATTATACCTGGAACCAATCCAAAACTGATTAAATCGGCCAGTGCATCTAATTCCTTGCCCATTTCAGACGGGGCGTTAAACAGTCGAGCGGTCATTCCATCGAAAAAATCTGCTAAAAGTGCTGTAATAAATAGTGGAATGACCCAATCATGCCACCCTTCAAACAATGCAACGGTCATGATACAACCGGCAAAGAGATTAATGAGCGTGATCAGGTTGGGTAAATGTCGCATACTGTTAAAAAATTATAAAATTCGTAAACAGTTGCACCTTTAAATGAAAAATGGCACTGTTTTGTCGTTTGTTGTATTAAGATAAAAGAAACCCTTCAAAGCAAAACTGAATCCACAACGTTTTTTTATTAAATACTCTGGAGAAATAACGACTATCTATCACTCTTTTGTTTAAACACTATGAGAACGATGATGAAAAACTTGATCTTGCTTACACTATTTTTGTTGGGTTTTACAACTTCTGTTTACGCACAACCAGCGAACGACGAATGTACCGGCGCACTTGTTATTCCTGAGCTTTCTAATTGGTGCTCCGATACAAGGGCCTATTCCAACCAAGGAGCTACACCTACAAATTTTACCGACACGAACTGTTTTTCCGGAAACCACCAAGACGTTTGGTTCACTTTCATTGCCGGAGCCACAGAGGTAACGATCAATATCTTTGGTAATACGCGTACTGCTCCCGGTGGTTCTTTACGCAATCCGGAAGTGGAGTTATTGCGGGGGGATTGCGACGGTACATTTAATATTATTCGCTGTGAAGCAGATGAAGACGGTAATAATGCGGTTCAACTCAGAAGAGGTGCGTTAGTAGTAGGTGAGACTTATTATATCCGTGTACAAGGAGCGAATGGTAATACTGGTGATTTTCAGTTGTGCATCAATAATTATAATCCGCCCGCCGAGGCTGGTTCAGATGAACAGACAGCCGGCGTTCTTTGTGATAAATCCTCCTTTACTTTTGAAAAGCTTTCCGGGGGAGGTATTGACCCGGATGAGGCAGACAATACTTGTCTTGACCAGGATAAATTTGGAAGAGATCTCGGCAATTCAGAGTCTAGTAGTACCTGGTTTACCTGGACTGCTGAAACCAGTGGGCCGCTTACTTTCGTTCTAACCCCAATACAAGAAACGGATGATATAGATTTTGCTTTATACGAGCTTCCGAATGGCATCAATGATTTTACAGGGAAAATATTATTGCGTTGTATGGCCACCGCTTGCCCCGGACCTACTGGATTAGATATGATGTCTACTGATCTTTCAGAGGACATCAATTGTGATGGTGGTGAAGACGGCTTTTTGCAATTTCTTGATATGGAGGCCGGCAAAAGTTATGCTTTATTGATCAATAACTTCTCTGATTCAGGCAATGGCATTACCATCGAATTTGGGCAGGAACCTGGTTCAGGAACTTTTTTAGGCCCTACAGCAGATTTTATTTCCGATGAACCTGATAATCAAGTATGCGTTGGCGAAGATATTGGTTTTGAAGATCGCTCCTCCTTCCCTAATGGCAACATTAGGGAGTGGGCCTGGAGCTTTGGGGTAGATGCCACTCCTTCAGTTGGTTTCGGACCAGGTCCCCACTCAGTTGTTTATAGTTCTTCTGGAATAAAATCAGTAGTTTTAAGTATTGAGACAGATCTGGGGTGTATCCTTACCAAGATCTCAAATTTCACCGTTTTAAATGAAGCAGAAGTCGAGCAATTGCTTGTAGCTCCGGATTGCGGTGGTGGTTCTAATGGCAGTGTAGAACTCAACGTAACAGGAGGAGCGACTCCGTACGAATTCAGTTGGAACGGCAGCCCTTTTACACAGGGTGATAACGCACGTCTTAGTGTTTCCGAAGGTGATTTTTTCATTAGTGTTCGTGATGGCGAAGGATGTGTGCAATCAGATACCATTCTGCTGAGAGAGCCGGGTCCTGCGCTTAATGCCAATATCGAACCGGTTGTTCCTCCTTCTTGTACTGGCTTTGATGACGGACAAATCATAATCTCTGCTTCCGAGGGAACGCCCCCCTATCAATATGACTTTGGCGGAGGTCTGGTATCTGATAGTATTTTCAGCAATGTTTCTGCCGGGAGTTACCCCATCTACGTAAGAGATGCCGAAGGCTGTGATAGTGATTTTTTGATCGCAGTAGAAGACCCACCTGTTTTACAACTTGACATTGATCCGATGGATATTTCGTGTAATGGCCTGGAAGATGGCAGCGCTTTGGCATTTGCAAGCGGCGGGCATGGCGAATATACTTATCAATGGAGTACGGGGGCAGTAGGGAAGTCCGTTCAAGGATTATTATCTGGCAATTACAGTGTTACCGTGTCGGACAAATTTGGTTGCGCAGTCGAATTTCCCTTCAGCATTGCCGAACCTGCTCCGATTCTCATTAATGCTGTGGATGCTGAAGATGCTATTTGTTTTGGTAGCCCCGACGGTACGATCGAAGTCAGTGCGGCAGGAGGAGTACCTCCTTACCAATATTCAGTTAACGGAGGAGAATTTCAGGATGATCCCACCTTTAATAACTTATTTGCTGGGAATTATAGAGTCACTGTTCGCGATGCTGAGAATTGCACGACTATTTTTGAAAATATAATCATTAATGAACCGCCCGCACTGACCGTTGATGCAGGTGAAGACCAAACCGTCAATTTAGGAGAAACCACCACATTAAGTGCCAGTTCCCCTTTTGATCCGGTCAATTATTTTTGGATGGGTCCTGACACTATAGCCCGACCAGAAGGCCCCGTTATTGAAGTACTTCCCCGCCGTACCGGAAATTATGTTGTTTCCATTACCGACCAAACGGGTTGTACAGCGTTGGATAGCCTGCGCATATCGGTTTTGATTAATCGCAGGGTTTATATTCCGACTGCCTTTTCTCCCAATGGAGACGCCTCCAATCAGACTTTTACGATTTATGGAGGCCCTGCTGTAACTCAGATCAGGTCTTTGCAGATATACAGCAGGTGGGGCGAATTGATCTACGAAGCGCAAAACTTTACTCCTGGTAATGAGGCTGTTGGTTGGGACGGTACGTTTAATGGAGAACCACTCAATACCGGAGTTTATGCCTTTTCAACCCAGGTAGAATTCCTGGATGGCGTAGTAGAAACCTACGGTGGAAGCTTAACACTTTTGAGGTAGTACCATAATGATCAATTCCCTGAAGCATAGCATAAATCAAAGAAGTTTACGGGACGATCAGAAAAAACTAGCACAAATTGGAAATTTGTAATTATTTTGTAAGATGGAAAAAAGGTTGCTTTGCGTGATTTTGGGGCTAGGTTTATTTTTGACCACCCAGTGTAAAAAGGAAGAAAAGTTTTCTTTGCCGGCAAACTTTGATGTATCAGTAGAAAGAGCAGAAGACATAGAAATCCTTTACAGCGATTCTGCTAAACTAAAAATCAGGATTACGGGACCGGTTATGTTATATCACCAAGGAAATAAAGGCCCTGCCCAAGAATTTATCGATGGCGTATTAGTAGATTTTTTTGATACACAAGAACAAGTGACCAGCCAGCTTTCTGCAAAATATGGCATCCGGTACGAGCGCCAGGGCAAAGTGGTGGTAAGGGATAGTGTAGTGTGGAAAAGTAAAAAAGGTGAATCGATAGAAAGTGAAGAATTGATCTGGGACGAGCGTACGAAAAAGATTTTTACGAAGAAATTTGCCAGAATATCACGACCTGATGAAATTATTTACGGCTATGGTTTTGAGGCTGACCAGAATTTTACCAACGCCAAAATTAATGCGGTAACTGGCCGGGTCAAAGTAGAAAAATTACAATAGTAGCGTGTATGTTTGCTTCATTTGGACTTATTCTGTTAT
Organism: uncultured Saprospiraceae bacterium; assembly: GCA_964533785.1. GTDB lineage: Bacteria > Bacteroidota > Bacteroidia > Chitinophagales > Saprospiraceae > JANQRV01. Next base: position 14,619 of record CAZHNG010000033.1, read on the forward strand.
TCCTTTTACTCTCTGCATTGTTTTCAGGGTCAGAGATCGCTTTTGTTTCTGCTAATAAACTCAGGGTAGAATTATTAAAAAACAAAAAACTCAGCCAAGGAAAAATTGTAACTAGTTTTTTTGAAAAGCCGGCCAGTTTTTTGGGGGCTATGCTCATCGGCAATAACATTGCGCTAGTTGTTTTCACTTCTTTGATGACAACCTTATTGACGGAGACTTTTTTTCCTGAGCAATCAGACCATTTATTGGTATTACTTTTTAATACGGTTCTGATCACTATTATTGTTTTAATTTTTGGTGAGTTTTTCCCGAAAACCCTTTTCCGCTTATACGCTAGTGATGTGCTGTACACACTGGCCTATCCTTTACAGTTTTTAAAGATCCTCCTCATTATTCCCACCTGGGTAATGATTGGACTATCAAATTCTTTTTTGCGTTTCTTTTTTCGGGCTTCCGTACAAGAAACTTCTACCGCTTTTACCAGATTAGACCTGGAAAATCTGGTAAATACCTCCCGCACCAATAGTGAAGAAGAAGAGATCGACAAAGAACTGTTTGGCAAAGCTTTGAACTTAAAAGATTTGCGGGTAAAAAATTGTATGGTTCCCCGGACCGAGATTGTCCACGTTGATGTAGATGCTCCGGTCGAAGAATTGGTTAAAACTATCGAAGAGACGAAACTTTCCAGGATTTTAGTGACAGAAGGTGACATCGATGAAGTACTGGGTTATGTACATCACCAACAGTTGTTAAAAAAACCGGATACCATCAGGGATATTATTCTCGACATTCTGTTTATTCCGGAGGTAGCCAGATTTCCCGATGTTTTGAACCGTTTTATTAAAGAACAGCTGAATATTGCCTGTGTCGTGGATGAATTTGGTGGGATCGCGGGCATCATTACCCTGGAAGATTTACTAGAGGAGATCTTTGGAGAAATCGAAGACGAATACGATCAGGAAGAATATGTGGAAAATGTGATTTCAGACACTGAGTTTGTTTTTTCAGGGCGGTTAGAAATAGACTATCTTAATGGTAAATACGAAGTATTAAATTTTCCTACGGGAGACTACCATACTTTATCCGGGTATTTGGTAATGACCCTGGAAAATATTCCCGAAAAGGGGACGGAAATTGAACTTGATGGTTATCAGTTTATCCTTGAGATGGTAAGCGATACAAAAATTGAGTTGGTCAGGGTTAAAATAAAAGAAGAATAGATTCTCTACTCTTTACTGATCCTTTTGGTGGTCAAGATCTTCTTCCGGTTATCGAGGAGTTGAACGAGGTACATGCCTTTTCTTAGGTCTCCGACATAATATCTCTCTCCTGGTTCATAGGTGAAGAATTTGAGTTTTTTACCTATCAGATTATAAACTACGATTTGATTAACGACTTCATTTTCACTCACCTGAATGTAATCGAAAACAGGGTTGGGAAAAACTTTCAAAAGATCGTTGCTATTATGCCCTGGCATGGATACAAGCCGGGTAAGTTCTGGCACATCGGCCATCGCTAATTGTTGAGCGGACAGCAGATTGAATGAGAAGAATAAGAATATAATGCAGGGTAAAGCTCTATTCATATAAAACATTTACTTATGTGTGGTATTAATAAATCGCCTCTAATGCGCAAAATACCAAAGTATTTTTAGAGTTATTGTGCATTAATACCTATTTAACACATGTTAATATTTTAGATATAACCCTTAGAGCTTCACCCTCAACATATTGAAAAGGAAAACGGGAACGTTTTTACAATAGATAACAGTATTTTTAAGATTTGCCCGATTCTGCTCGCCCTTTATATAATTTCCACTTTGGTTTCCTCACCTATTGACAGAAAGAAAGTGGTTAGCCGCTTCCGTTTGAACAGGCTCCTGAGAGCGGATATCATACCTCACTTCCAGGTAAGTGAGAGACAAACCTTTTTCCTTCATTTCCTCAAGATGAGATTGGAGCGATGCAGCGGTAAGATTATGTTTAATCTGTTCTTTTATATTCCCTTTTTCAAAAATACCAACCCAGGTAGGCGTACCGTCGATAGAAAGTGATAAATAATTCTTCATGTGGTAACCACTTTTATTCCTTCTGAATTGGTCGGTGATGAAAGTCTTCCAGTTTTGGTGAACAACAAAATAAGTGCGTTCGTTGACCGTTCCGTTGCGGAATATTAATATATAGTGGTTTTTCTGGCCGGGCAGTTCAACAACTTCGATATCCTGGATAAACATATTTTGTTTCCCCATATTCTCAGTGAGTTTAAGCACTCCTGCCCAAGAGCTTAACTTCCAGATCTGCTGTTTTTTTTCTCCCGGCTTCCATAACCCGATAAAGTTCAGATCTCCATTAGATCCACGGTGTGCTTCAATGTCTACTAAATTCATTCCCTCTATCTGCAGAGCTTTATCGGTTTCCAAAAGATTTTCCCATTTTGCTGTTTTTTTCAGGATCGATTCTTTTTGTTCTTTAGCAAAAACTGTCCAGTAGCTTTGTTGTGGCCCTTGACCTGCCATTTCAATGTTTACCAGGCCGAAACCCTCATTTTTAAACTTTTGATAAGAACTTTGAAGGTCTTCCCAATTTGATACTTGTAAAAACTGGTGTTCAGCATCGTGAGCCTGAAAAACTCCAGTAAAAGTGTATTGAGCAATTGCGTGAGAAGAAATAAAAACTCCGCAAAGGAGCATTATCCCTTTTAATAGATAGCTTCTCATAAATCGGTATTTGGTTGTAGAATGTTTTATAGATAGCCCTTTTAATACGATTCTGGAAGGCTAAAAATTGTGCAATCCTACAATTGAATAATAAAAACCCCGACATCAAAGGGCTATCCACTAGTTGATGATAACTTTTTGGGAAGTAACGCCTTTATTGGTTTTGATCCTAAGAAAATATACGCCCTGCGAAAGGTTCTGTACATCAAAGAAACAACGCTCCAGGCTATTTGCGTCCGGCCATACCATTTTATTATCTATGACTTTACCTTCTGCGCTCAGCAGAGAGAACTGAGCTTCTATTTTATGAGCAGACTGAATTTCCGCTGTTAGATATTGTCCAATTACCGGATTAGGATAAATGCTGATCGACATTTCTTCTTCCAGGTTTTCATTGGTGCTGGTAAGTACCGTTTCGATTGGCTGCACTACCGTACCCCTGTTGGGTGGCAAGGTGCAACTTACCATGCCATTACCGAATCTAACGCAAGCTTCAGTAGCATAATTGAACATATCTATCACTTCGATATTATCGATAATCCATCCAATGCCCGTATCGCTGCGAGTTTGAGCCAGGTTGCCGAACCTAAACCTAAAAAAGACCTCCTGACCTTTGTAATCGCTCAAGTCGACATAGGAATCGCGATAATTACCACCATTACCCCAGAAAGCCTGTGCATCCGGTAGCGTAAAGGTACTATAAGTAATGGTACCGCGGTAAGGGTTTTTAAAGAATTTATCTTTGTCTACTATTTCCCAATTGATACCATCCGGGGAAACCTCTATTATCCCACCGTCAAAGTTCGGTTCTGTAATGTATTTATGATAAAAACGTAAGATGGGTTGTTCTCCGTCAATTAAAATAGGTTCCTTATTTTGTAAAGCTTGATCACTATTTTCTGTGGTTGTAGCGATATACCAGTGTCTTTGCCGGTCAAAAGGTTCAAAATTTTCGATGATCCAGCGTCCGTCACCTTCGATAGAATCTACTGACATTTGCCCAAAACCTCTTTCTGCTCCATCAAAGAAAAGTCTTTTTGACCCTTGATCTTTTGCTGAAGTTAATTGATAACTAAATATCAGGGAATCCCCAAAAGCCAGTGGTTGACCAACATTGAAAACGATCTGGTCATTGAAAATATCGGTCTCTAAAGAACTGGCGCCATGCCCGTAGTTTGTGTTTATTGAATTAGATAATAAATTCGTTCCCAAAGGTATATTATCGGTGATACGGAGATTACCAACAGCTTCTTTGCGATAATTATAAATCGCCAATCTTACTTCGATAAGATCCCCCGCTTCAATTAGTTCGGTAACCTTTTTTTCTAGAATAATTTCCCCTAAGCAGGCGGGTTTAGTTTCAAAGCTTGGAACACCGTCTCTACGGTCGAAAGAAGTTCCCTGGTCAGCTTCCCAGCCCAAGCCTCGTCTCGCAAATACACGCCAAATCAGGCATTCATTGTTCCCACCATAATTAATTCTGTCGGCAGCTAATATGGCATCGCGGCCATCAACAAAACCAGGGTTGCATTTTTGTAACTTCATGCCGTCCATTACTAGTTGAATAGCCATATTATTCCCGCCATTGCCAGTATATATATTATCATCCCAACCGTATTCATCGATCATTGCCCAGTATAGATCCCATAAAATCGCTGCCCATACTTCACCGACCGGGTGAGGAGCAGTAGTAGTAGTGATGATATCATCATACGTTTGGTCATTAACGGTAAAATCGTTGGAATAAGGTAATCGCCGTATGCCCGGACCGTCGGCTTCCGCTCTGATCACATAATTTCCTATACCCCGGCGCTCTTCAGGAAGATGAATATCCGGATGGGTAGAGATTACCAAAGCGAAAAAGTCGCTCCACCCTTCTCCCATTTGTTCGTCATTAAACAGACATTCAACTTCCAATGGCCCGCCAGTGAGACGGTTAGAAATGCCATGGGCATATTCATGAGCGACAATACCATTGTCAAATGCTGCGTCCAATTCCGTTGGACCATCCAGAACAGGTATCTGTAGCTTAACTTTCACCCCAGTTTCCAAAAACAGTTTTATACGCTGACAATCAGACCTTTTGATCATAACAGATGGAATTGCCGGATTTTCTTCGTCGTCCGTATCTCCCATTACGAAAGTTCTGTCCTCCACATTGCAAATGATAGCACCAATAGCACCGGCCTCTTCAGCGTGCTTTACTTTGGTTTTGAAAAAACAACTTCCCCTGTCTATCAATGCAATTTTGCCTTCCAATTCATCCGTATTAACCGCTGGATCGCAAAGTAAGCTAGGAGCTGATGAATTATCCTGAGCTTGGACAAGCTGACCTTCAATAGGAGTTTGACCAATTGCAGGCCCAAAATTAGCTGGAGAACTTTGAATCCGTTCAGCAATTTCTCCGGGTTCTGTGATTTCTACCAAACCTATCCCGCCAACATCCCATAAATGCATTTGCATTCTGCCATTTTTACCATCAGGTAAGGTAGCGAAAGTAGCATTATTTATATTCGCTCCATCTTGAGCCTGGGCCAGAACATGATCCTCTCCCAAGCCCCTGTTACTATAATTGTACAATTGAAAGTTACCTGCTGCTTCATCAAACCCGTAATGAAAGGAGAAATCATGCATGATATTGTTCATATAATAGAGCTGGGTAACAGCGGCATCTTTATTGCTGGAAGGCTCCCTTTCAATGTCAAAAGAAAAATCAAAATTTAAAGATATCCCTCCATCTGGTTCATCATTATCAGATTGGTTATCACCGGCAATATCCAAAAAAGCGTGCACATTGTTGCCTCTGGTAATCGTCAAATCAACTCCCGGAATACCATTAGTATCTTGCCATCCAAATGGAGAAGCAAAAGGGTCAGCCGGGTTTTCAATAATGGAGCGATTGCCGTGAATAGGGCTTTCTACGGGAATAGGAAAAACATTAAAACGGGAACCATCTACTATTGGCTGATGAGCGGTGGTGTTGTTATAAGTCACTATTTTTTGCTGCTCTTCAACGCAATCATCTTCTGAAACAGAGATGTTATTTTCAGGAAAAGTGCAATGTAAAGCATAGTTGTTTTTACTTAACAGTTGACCTGTTCTGGCATCGATATAATAATTCCATATATCCGGATTTTCTGCTTCATCGATATCGATTTTCCATGCCAGGTATACTTCTCCCGTTTTTCGGTCAGGATAAAAGCAGAGGTTTACGGGGACATCAGCATTTGTCCGGTCGCTTCTCGGATATACATAATTATTCCGCTGGGTTCTCGATGGCTGAATTTCAACATCGATTGGAAGGTTTAAATCGTAAAAGGCTTTGGCTAGCGCTTTTTGTGGTGCTATAAGAGGATTGATACCTTTCACCTTTTGACTAAGGCTATCGATAAAATTTGAGGTTGCAAAAATCACTTCACCGTTTTGTGCTACATGTACCCCAATAATTGCGTTACTTACTTCGAGGTCTTGGTTTTTTTGTTTGAAATAAACATGACTAACTCCGTTATGTGGGCTCAGGTATTCCTGGGTAACGGACATTGTAGCAATATCCGCTTTTGTTAAACCCCACTTGTTGAAATGCGATTCAATGTATTTCCTTGCTTTTTGCTCTATACTTTGACCATTTAAGCATACACTTCCCAAAATAATAAAAAGCAGTAAAGACTTAATTCCCTTCATTTTCCTGTGCATTATTGTTACAAAAGCAGAATTATCAGTAATCTTTGAACCAAAAAAACTAATAAAAATTCATTTTGTTGTAAAACTTCTGAAGAACTTCAGTAGATAGGGCAGAACAATATGGCGGGATGTAAAAAACAAAAAATATCGATAAAAAGAAAACTCCCGAATTGAAATAGCAATCCGGGAGACAACCAAAACAGCAGGATATAAAAATTCTTTCTAAATCTTGTCAGATAAGTGACATTAACAGACAAGGTTTAGATCGAACTACAACCCCAATAGGTAAAATTGTAAATGGAATCTGATGACTTAGCATCATGAAGTAATGCTAAGGGAGCCCTGGTAAAATAACCCATCACCAGGGAATTTATACTCAAAAACAATGCATAAACTGAATAATAAATGAATGACTAAGCCAAATCGCTTATTCGCCGGATTACCTGGTAAAAACGGGTATGTTCATTAATATCTTCTTCAAAAGGATCGTATTCCAAATGATTAGCAGAGATCAACTTCAGTCTGGTCACTCTACCTTTATCATTCTTGATCTTTTGAACGTATTTTACCCACAAACTTCCGTTATTTTTTATAGCGTAAACTTTGTTGTCCTTGATCTCATGAAGCCCTTCTACTGCACGGCAAATAACCAAATCATCATCCATAATTACCGGTTCCATACTTCTCCCGTTAATGCGGAACGAGACCAATCCGCCTCCTTCAACTCCGGGGATAGAAAAGTACTTATATTCCTCATGCTGGTCTTGACCAATAGTATCCCCTGCAAAAGCTTCCATCGTAGTATACATGATGTTGCCTTTGATGTCAGATGCTTCTAATTGTTCAATTTCAGGAATATCAAAACCAAAGGGAGAACCAATACCATCAATCATATAGGATTCGTTGATGCCGTATTCCTGGCATAAAATCCTTGCATGTCGATAATCAATACATCTTTTGTCATTTGGATTGAGAAAAGCACGTATAATATGACCGTATGCTCTGTTGCCAAGAATCTTTTGGGCAAAATCGCCCATTCCTTTACCACCGCGATCATTTTTTATGATTTCTCCTCTTTCCTCAAGTAGCTTAAAAACTTTTATAAATCGTTCGTTCAATTGACGACGGTCTTCTCTAATCATAGCACTTAAAATTTTTAATGTTTGAAAACCGTTTGCAAGTTAAAACAAAATATTTATTACAACAAATAATTTTTAAAGTTTTTTTTTAGTCAATCTTTTTTTAGTAACCCGTAAATTTCTTTATTCTGCCATTTGTTGTTCATCCACACATCTTCCCGTAATATTCCTTCTAAGGTGAATCCCAGTCTTTTAGCAACAGCTTTGCTAGCCTCATTTTCACTAGAAACTTTAATAACCAACTTATTCAACGATAATTCTTCAAAACTATAGGCAATCATCCGCCTGCAACATTTTGAAACAATTCCTAGCCCTTGCCAATTTTGATCGATCCAATAACCGATTTCTGCCTTTTTATGCGCTTTTACAATACGAACCAAACTCAACGACCCTACAATATTCCCCTGGAACCAAATGAAACATACCAACTGCTGTCCCCCCTGATTGAATTTCAGCGATTGGCCAATGAAATGCCGGGTGTCTTCGACGGAAAATTGTCTGGATACCCAGCTTAGCCATTGCCCCAGGTATTTCCGCTGCCGGTCAATGATCTTGAATACCATTTCAGCATCCTGAGGCCGAGGTGCTTTGAGCATCAAATCTTTTTCCACTTCAAGAGAAAAATCCAACATGATTTGATTTTATGAAACAATTGATTCGACAACAGCTAAAGTTTCTTCGATTTCATCTTCTATATTATAATAATGAGGCGAAAAACGGCAAGCCCATGCTGCTCCTTTGGCATCCATATCCATTAGTGCCGATTCCCGAAACACTAGTGAAGCATTTATCCCATGATCATCAAGCTTTGATTTAAAGGCAACAGCATCCCAATCATCTACCGTAAAGGTTACGATCCCACACAACTCGTTACCACTGTCCAGTGTTCTTATCTTTTTGATTCCGGATAAACGGCTTCTCAAAGTATCGGATAAACTTTTTACTCTTTTCTCAATTTTTTCAATTCCGACATCCAAAAGATATCGGGTAGCCGCCCAACTTCCCAGCATGGCAACGTAAGACTTTTCCCATAGCTCGAACCGCTTGGCGTCTTCTAACAATTCGTACGCTTCTTCGCTGCGCCAAATTGAGCTTCTTAAGTCGATAAACAGCGGTTCATAATCTTTTTCCAAAATTCGATCTGATACATACAGGAACCCGCTTCCACGGGAACCTCTGAGATATTTCCGAAAAGTAGCGCTTAAAAAATCACACTTGATCGATCTCACGTCCAATGGTAATTGTCCTGCCGACTGGCAGGCATCCACGAGGTAAATAAGATCCTCCTTTTCGCAAATTTCGCCAATGGCCTGAATCGGCTGCACCAATCCAGAATTTGTGGGCACGTGGGTTACAGCGACCACCTTAGGTTGAAATCGTTTGATCAGTTTTTGGATCGATTCACAATCTACTGTTCCGGAAGGCTTATCCGCAGCTTTTATGATCCGGACACCATACCTTGCTTTCAATTGCAAAAAAGCCAGTTGATTGGAAACATAATCATTGGTTGTTGTTAGTATAATATCCCCTTCCGAAAATGGTATGGCGCTCAAGGCTCTGGAATAAGCATCAGTAGCACTGGCTGCATAAGCGATCTGACGAGGTAGCGCCCCGATTAACTGGCTGACCACGGCGTAAAAATCGGCAACTTCCGATTTTCTGGCGGCGGCGGCTTCGTATCCTCCAATATTAGCCTCCAATAGCAGATGTTGCTGCATAGTCTTTATTACCACCTTGGGCATTAAAGCAGCTCCGGCATTGTTCAAATGAATATTAGAGACTACTCCGGGGGTGTCGAACCTAAAACGGTCAATTTCTTGCGCTGTAAACATCTATAGCTCTTTATTACCAGTAAATCATTTTCGAACTATACCTTATTTAATATCTTCATGACCATGATACTTGTTTGTTCTTCGGTGAAGACCGATTTGATCTCTTTAGCCAATATTGACATTACCTCATCAAACGATCCGATTATTTGGGTGCTCATACTGTTGGTGTGCACTTGTATTTGCTGATAAAAGTTCAATCGTTCAATAAAATTGATTATAGTAGGCTCGTAATCGGCCAGAAGTGGATAATAACTAATTTCTACTGCTATTTTCATAAATTCCTTTTGCTTCATTCCAAAGATAGGAATTAGCAGGTTTAATTAATGCGCGATAATATCTATTTTTGTATTTTGACGCCGATCATTCTAATCTACCATCAAACCATGGCAAAAAAGAAGAAAAAAGGAGGACAATTATCTTTAAGGATGGGGTTGAACGACGAAAGGATACCAAAAATGATTGGTGTGCTATGTCTGTTTATTGCGTTCTACCTGTTCATCGCATTTTCGTCTTACCTTTTTACCTGGCAGACAGATCAGGACCGTGTGTTAAAGTTTGCATGGAGTACCCTTCTTTTGAGTGATATGGACATGGCCAACTGGCTAGGTAAATTAGGGGCCATCGTTTCCAACATGTTTTTCTATTGGGGCTTTGGACTTCCGTCCTACATTTTTGTTTTTGTCATCGCCAACATTGGTTTGGGGCTTATCCGGCGTGTGCCTCTAAAAAAGCAGGTAAAAATGCTTCGCTATTCGTTGATCACCTTGCTGACAGCCTCCGTTTTTCTGGAGTTTATTTTCAGTGGATCAGCATTTTCGTGGGGCGGTGCATTTGGAGAAGGAGTAGCAACCTGGCTGCAAAACCTGGTAGGTACGATTGGGCTGATCGTGCTGTTTCTTTTTGTCATTCTAAGTGCGATCGTATGGGCATTCAATCCGAATTTTAATGATTTGACTTTTCGGCAAGCGGTTAATGAAATAAAACTATACATTACAGATTTGATCAGCGGTAGGAAAAGCAGACGCAGTAAACCGATAGAAACTCTCCGGTCGAATACTACTCCAAAACCCCTGACACCGTTAAAGCCAAGATCTGCCGAACAACGAAAGGAAGAAAGCAAAGAAGGTTCTCAACTCCAATTTGAACTACCGGAGAAGAAAGCAGTTAACAAACCCGAAACATTGAGATCCGGAGAATCGGAACTGGAAATTAATGAGCAGCAGGAGGATAGCCGTAACGCACTTTCCATAACAGAGGAAAACAAAAATCACCTGGAACCTTATGATCCTACTTTGGATCTTTCCTTTTATCGCTACCCGGAAATATCCCTACTTGAAGATTATTCCGGTCAAAAAGTAGATATCGATAGAGCAGAACTGGAAGCCAATAAAGATCAGATTATAGAAACTTTATTGCACTATAAGATTGAGATCGTAAAGATCCGGGCTACCATTGGCCCTACTGTAACATTATACGAGATAGTGCCGGCTCCGGGAGTACGTATCTCCAAGATCAAGAACCTGGAAGATGATATTGCTTTGAGTCTAGCCGCATTAGGGATCAGGATTATCGCCCCTATTCCGGGCAAAGGAACGATTGGTATTGAAGTTCCCAATAAACAAACACAGGTTGTTTCCATGCGGGAAGTTCTGCAATCGGATAAATTTAAAAATGCCAAGATGGATTTGCCGATTGCTTTGGGTAAGACCATCTCTAACGAAGTTTTTGTAGCGGATCTGGCAAAAATGCCTCATTTATTAGTAGCGGGAGCTACCGGGCAGGGAAAGTCGGTAGGTATCAATGCTATTTTAGTCTCAATATTATTCAAAAAACATCCTTCACAAGTCAAATTGGTTCTGATCGACCCCAAGAAAGTGGAGTTATTTCCCTATGGCGCTTTGCAATATCATTTTTTAGCCTATTTGCCTGGATTGGATGAACCGATCGTAACAGAAACGAATAAAGTAGTACACACTTTAAATTCTTTGTGTATTGAAATGGACAGCCGGTATGACTTGCTCAAACAGGCCGGTGCCCGCAATATCAGAGAGTACAATGATAAATTTGTGCAGCGCCAGCTCAATCCGGAGAAAGGACACCGCTTCTTGCCCTTTATTGTACTGGTGATTGATGAATTTGCCGATTTGATCATGACGGCAGGTAAGGAAGTAGAATTGCCGATCGGCCGATTGGCTCAATTAGCTCGGGCGGTAGGTATCCATTTGATCATTGCTACGCAAAGACCATCGGTAAATATCATTACCGGTGTCATTAAAGCGAATTTCCCGGCAAGGATCGCCTATAAAGTTACGGCTAAAGTGGACTCCAGAACTATTTTGGACGGGGGTGGGGCAGATCAATTGATCGGCCGCGGTGATATGTTACTTTCTGTTGGCGGAGAAATGATTCGTTTACAAGGAGCTTTTGTAGATACCCCTGAAGTAGAACGTGTGATTAACTCGATTAGTAATCAACAAGGATACCCAGAACCTTTCTTTTTACCTGAATTCCACGGAGATGATGAAATTCATGGTACAACGGGTCTGAAATATTCAGACCTGGATGATCTTTTTGAAGAAGCCGCTCGACTGATCGTCGGCAGCCAACATGGATCGACTTCAATGATCCAAAGAAGGTTAAAACTAGGCTATAACCGGGCAGGAAGAATCATGGATCAATTAGAAGCATTGGGAATTGTAGGACCAAGCGAAGGAAGTAAAGCTCGTGAAGTACTGATCTACGATGAATTAGAACTCGAAAAATACTTGAATGACCTGAAAGCTAAAGGATAGGTACTATCTTTATATACATAACAGAAAAGCCGTATTCAAGCTAATATTATTGTTGAATACGGCTTTTTTTAACAATTGGATACTGTAAAAGGAAAAATTCTTAACGACGACGACGATTATTGTTGCGTGTTGACTTTCCTCCTCCAGTTGAGGTAGAAATACCCTTTTCTCCACTTAGAAAATAAACGTAAGAGATACCTCCTAACCAATACCAATCACTATTGTCTGGATTGCCATTTACGCTTACACCGTCAAAATAATCAGAAAATACAGCGCGTGCGCCAACTTCCAGAGAGATGGTAGAAAACTGTGAAATATCAAACCGAACTCCTCCGATGAACGGCACGGTTAGGAAAGTGTTTTTATCGTCATTTTCAGGAAATCTCCCTCTAAATTCCGATTCAGTAGTAATTTGAGCTTCACCAAAGGAAAGACCAAGTCCGGTAGCGAAAAAAGGCGTCCAGTTTTTCTCCAAAATATCTACATTGTTAAACCTTGGTCCTCCCAAGGGATGCCATTCAAAATTGGCGGTTATTTCCACAAGTCCCATTTCCATTTTAACATTTTGGGTAGGTTCATTAAACTGCGGAACATCCAGTCGATTAGCGTTGAATCTTGCGTAGTTTACTCCTGCTCGAACACCAATTTTAGGATTAAACATATTCCGATAAGAAACACCAAGGGCAAAACCACCTCTGTTTGCTGCAAATGGAGAAGGAGCCAAATCTCCCGAATAAGCTGCTAATCCTGCCATAAAACCCAACTCGGAGCTTTTTTGAGCGGAAACGACTAAAGGCAAGCAAAATAACATGATCAAAAGTTGACCTCTAAAAAACGATTGAAATGAAGGTATAAGTTTTTCCATATTCAAATTTTTTAAAAACAATTATAAGTTTTTTTCTAATTCAGGCAAGATTATTATCCGAATAAAACCGAAATTACAAATAAAAAAGAGTAGTGAATGTTTATAGTCTCTTAAGTTCTGCGGGCAATCACCAATTATGAGGATTAGTTTTAGGCTGTTCAGTTTGATCACTTTTGACACCCGTATTTTTTAGTTCAGCCTGAAGGGCTGATATAACTCAACCTAGGTCGAAGGCCTGGGTGAACAAGAGCCCCAATCTTCCAAGCGCTGAAAGTGCGACATATCTTGCCGCTAAAAGTGCTGGTGTGTTGAAACCAACAGATTGAACACCCTAGGATTAGTTTGATCTTTCAACACACTGCGTATGGTTTCAAATGTACAATTTTTTTTCAAATGAAATATTCTCTGATAATTAAAATCTCCTGTCAATTTGAGCATCAAGTAATATAGATAACATCAATCCGCCAAAAGCATACCAGTCGTTCGTCGAACTGTTACCGTTAATACTGATACCGTCAATATAGTCAGAAAAAACGGCACGTTTCCCAAATTCTGCTGAAAGAATACAATACTGGTTTAGATCAAAGCGTATCCCTGCTCCAATAGGTAAAACAGCAAAAGTACCGGTGGCCGGATCCTGCTCCGGAAACAGCCCTTTATCATCATCCGGCGCGATAACTTCCGGCATCCCTAAAGCTATCCCGCCACCAAAAAACATATAAGGAGATAGCCTATACTTATTAAACATTCCCGCAAAATTTCTCCTCCCCCTGCCAATCGGATAGTATTCAATTTGTAAGGATACTTCAATAAGGTTATTTTTGATGGCCCAGTTCCGGTCGGTATGGACCCCACTGGTACGGTCTTTTCCCTTTAATCTCATGAGACCCGCAACTCCTTTTATTCCCATATTGCGGTTAAACATGTAACGTCCCATTATTCCGGCCGCTAAACCAATTTCTTCTATTGAGCCGTGATCCTTAGCCACTTCTCCGTAGTAATTCGTACCTCCAATAAATATGCCGGCTTCAGAACTCGATTGAGCATTGCAGGTGGCGACTATCATAAAAAATAAGCCCCAAAAAATAACTATTCGCATAATACTTTCATTGATACCAGTTGAATATCCAAGTTCCCTAACATGGAAGTTTTAAGGGATTGCTCTAAAAAAGATTGGTCATGCAAGAGACTGCTATTCACTGGTGTTACGTGAGATAATCGGGGCAATTCTTAACACGAAAGTAAATGAAAGGGAAGTGCAGGAATGAGAAACGTTGGGAAATTATAGGCAATTATGGGCAGTTGATTCCTCTTTGGGAGATTTTACGTCAATAGGTTTACCCATAATCCTAAAAAACAGTGATTAAATCACTTATTTATTCTTAAAATTTCATTTAAATCAAGACGAGAAAGTATAGAGGCTGTCTGGAATTTTTAATCACATTTATGAATGCTCAAATCTTAATTTTAATACTGAAGATTCTGTTTTACTCAGTGAGTA
>CAZHNG010000034.1:0-12834 GCA_964533785.1 uncultured Saprospiraceae bacterium
CAGCGGTTTGTTGTCTAAAATCTAGCGTCTAGTGTCTAGCGTCAAAAGTCCAAATCAGTTAGGAGCGCTGCTTTCCAAAGGCTAAGTAATTACTGTTTCTCCTCTTCTACAAACTCCGAAGCTTCTTCTCCTTTCTTCCCTCGAACCTTTGCTCCATTCTCCTTCACCTCCAGTCCTAATTCCTTCCCCTTTTCCAACATAAAAGCATAAGCAGCATCGTATTCATTCTTAATATCCCCATCCAGGATGGCTTCGCGGATCGCCGTTTTGATGGTACCGACGTTGCGGGATGGTGGTATACCAAAAGCGTCCATAATAACTTCTCCACTAATTGGCGGCTGCCAATTGCGCAATCTATCTTTTTCCTCTACTTCCTCCAGTTTTTGACGCACCAGCTCGTAGTTTTGCAAATAACGCTTGACCTTCTTGGGGTTTTTGGAAGTGATGTCCGCCTCGCAGAGCATCATAAGATCGTCAATATCATCACCGGCATCGAATAAGAGGCGGCGGATAGCAGAATCGGTAATATTTTCTTTAGTGAGACTAATAGGTCTTAAATGCAGGCGCACCAACTTCTGGACATATTTCATTTTGTGGTCCATCGGCAGTTTCAGGCGCCGGAATATTTTTGGTACCATTCTGGCACCGACGACTTCGTGTCCGTGAAAAGTCCAGCCATGCTGCTGGTGAAACCTTTTGGTGGGAGGCTTGGCAATATCGTGTAAAAGGGCTGCCCAGCGCAACCAAATATCATTGGATTTCTTGCACAAATTATCCACCACTTGTAAGGTATGGTAAAAATTATCCTTATGAGCACGGCCGTTCCTGATCTCTACACCATACAATTCCGCTAACTCCGGGAAAATAATGTGCAGTAAACCAGTGTCGAACAACAACTTAAAGCCAACAGAAGGTTTACTCGCCGCCAGAATTTTGTTCAGTTCGATGGTAATCCGCTCTTTGGAAACGATGCCGATACGGTTGCGATGTTTGACGATACCTTCCAACGTGTTGGGAGCGATCGTAAAATGAAGTTGGGTAGCAAAACGAATGGCGCGCATCATGCGCAACGGATCATCGGAAAAAGTTTTCTTGGGATCCAGAGGCGTTTTGATCGTTTTAGTCTCCAAATGGTGTAAGCCTTCAAAAGGATCTAGAATACTCCCAAAATCACTTTCATTCAGGCTCACCGCCAGCGCATTGATCGTAAAGTCCCTTCTATTCTGATCGTCCTCCAGGCTACCTTCTTCCACGGCGGGTTTGCGGGAATCGTGTCGGTAAGATTCCTTTCTTGCTCCGACAAATTCTATTTCCAGGTCCTTATGTTTGAGCATGGCCGTACCAAATCGCTGGTATATGGCTACCCGTGGAATAGGACGCAATTTGGAAGCCACGACTTTTGCTAACTTGATCCCACTACCGACGCAAACAATATCGATATCCTTTGAGGGGCGGGCCAGTAATCGATCTCTTACATAACCACCTACCACATAGGCCGGATAGCCCAGCTCTCTAGCGGCTTGGCTGATCAGGTTAAAAATTTTGCGCTCGTATGATTCAATGTTAAAAACCAAGGGCCCGTAGTTATGAGTTTTCTTCTTTTTGACTGTATTATTCTGGTTAAGCTGCTGCGTAGATCGCTTCGTCAGCGTACACTTCTTCTATCCGGTCCAAGATAGCAAATATCTTTTCAGGATCGTGTTCGGTAACCAGTTCTTTTCTGAATTGCTTGACTCCCCGGTAACCACGGAAATAATTGGTATAGTGCCTTCTCATTTCCAGTATCCCTAACTTTGGACCTTTCCATTCCAAGGAATGCCGCAGGTGTTGCTTGGTCGCAGCCACCCTTTCGTGAATCGTAGGCGGAGGCAATAACTCTCCGGTAGCAAAATAGTGTTTTATCTCCCTAAAGATCCAAGGGTATCCGATACTAGCCCTTCCGATCATGATGCCGTCCACACCGTACCGCTCCCGGTAAAGTTTTGCTTTTTGCGGACTATCGATGTCGCCGTTACCAAATATGGGAATATGAATCCGGGGATTTTCCTTGATCTTTCCGATAAGCGTCCAATCCGCCTCGCCTTTATACATTTGCTTGCGGGTACGACCGTGAATACTGAGTGCTTTGATGCCTACATCCTGCAGCCGTTCTGCTACTTCTTCGATGTACATGGTCTTTTCATCCCAACCCAACCTTGTCTTTACCGTTACGGGTAGATTAGTAGACTTAACGACGGCTTCGGTCAGCTTTACCATTCGGTCAATATCTTGCAAAATACCTGCTCCGGCCATTTTACAAACCACCTTTTTCACCGGACAACCGTAGTTGATATCCAGTACTTCCGGTTGAGCTTCTTCAACGATTTCCGCCGCCCGCATCATGGAATCCATTTCAGCACCAAAGATTTGAATACCAATGGGCCGTTCTTCGTCGTAGATATCCAATTTCTGTACACTCTTCGAGGCATCCCGTATTAACCCTTCTACCGAAATAAATTCCGTATACATCATATCACAGCCTTGTTCTTTACACAAAGCACGAAAGGGCGGATCACTAACATCCTCCATAGGCGCCAGTAAAAGCGGAAAATCTTCAAAAGTAATGTGATCAATTTTCGTCATAGTGTGCAAAAATACAGGTAATAGAGTATAAGATCAAGTTTCTGAGTGCTAAGGTTAACAATTGAGATCAACAATTTCTGCTCAACAAGACCCTCAATTAACCATTACTAATCGTCCACTCGTTTATTACCTAGCGCTCATTGTTCATTGACCACCGTCTCCAAAAATTTTGCTCTAACACCATACCCTTTTTGCTTCAACAACCTTAGTACGCCTTTTTCCCCGGGCAAATGTGCGGCACCTACCGCACAGAAAAGCGTATGTTCTTGTAAGATATGGTCTATACGATCTGCCATGATGATATTCCGGTCATAAAGGAGGATGCGTTTCATTTTGCCCAGGCTCTTCTTGGAAGAAAGGTAAAGCTGCTGCAATTCACCTGCTTCGTAAAGGTCGGCCCAGTGCAGGATCTGTTTTCTGAACCGACTCACATTTCCCCCCATCTTTAGTAAACTTTTTATTTGATATTCCAGAGGGATCTTTTGCAGTACTTTGAGATGTTCATCCAGTGTTTCGATGCCCGTCATTTTGCGGTCCATAGTCTTGGCGTATTGGCTGAGATAAGCATCTAAGGGAAGATGCTGATCATCGGACAAGATCTGGCTGGTAATTTCATTAATAGTCAGTAATGGAATAAGGCGCTGATAGTGGTCCAGGTCGAGATGAAACGCTTTGAGGATGATCCGCCGGAGTTTTGCGTATTTTTTGGAACCGATAATTGAGGCTATGGTTTGTTCCTCAGGGATCTTTAATAGAAGAGGCGGAATAACGACCTGGTCCGTGGCAAGATCAATTTCAGTAGCAAATACTTCGCAACTTGCGATCAGAGGTTTGATCTTTTCAATAAAAGAAAAAGCCTTTCGGTCACGAACATGCATAGTACCATATAGGTAAGAACTGCTTCCAGCATTAGCGTCGTATATTTCCCACAGTAGGCTACTTCTTTTTTTCATGGTCAATAATACAAATTAGACTTTTGACGCTAGACACTGGTGCCTCAGAGACTGAATAATCTAAAACTGGTAAAATGAGAATTACAGGAAGATTAACGCTTTATGCCGGTATCCATTTAGTATGATCTAATCATATTTATAAGGAAGCAATTTTGAGTTCTTGACCGTTGATAAAGTCATTAAGGTTTTTAGCCTTTCAATTTCTTCAATTTGCGAAAGGGTTTTAAACAGCAACTTTTCGTAGTTCGGAATGTCCTTGCATACGATTTTCATCAAAAAATCTGCTTCACCGGTAATGATGTAACATTCCGTGATTTCTTCGATTTTTTTAATTTTTTCCAAAAAGTTGTTCAGTGCATTTTCTTTTTGCCAGGCCAGGGAAACTAAAACAAATGTTTTAACCTTAAGTCCTATTGCACTGGGAGTAACGTGGGCATGGTAGCTATCGATCACGCCCGAATTCTCAAGCTTTTTTACCCGTTCTAAAGTTGGAGCAGGAGACAGTCCTATTCGTTTCGATAGATCAAGGTTTGTTATTTTACTATTTTCCTGTAAAATCTTGAGGATTTTGAGATCAATTTTGTCAAGTTTTTCTGGAGAATTCTTCACCTTCCTGTTTTTTATCTGTTAGCAATAGAGCCCGAAAGTTATCCATAATTAAAATAAAATACAAGAAAACGCTTATAAAGGATATGTAAATTTTGTTAATCCCTTAAAAAGCAAAAAAAAGTATTACGAAATCATCATACTTATTAAAAAATTTTACACCATAAGGCACAGAGATTACTTATCTTCCGGATTAACAAAACTTTGTTAATTTAGCACTCATTTGCTCATTATAAAATTAATGATTATGACACAATCCAAGTTGCTGCATTGCCTTACGTTCTTATTGCCCCTCGTGATCGCTACCGGCATTGCTCTTCCGTCCTATGCTCAGGAAGAAGGGCTAAAATTACGAGTTCAACCGGAAAAACTCAAACTGAAAGTTGGAGAAACCCAACAATTAAATGTGAAAGTTATTGATGAGAATGGTAACGCTACGACAGCGGAAGACATACGCTATTACTCGCGCGGAGGACGCTTCGCTGCTGCCGATACTACCGGCTTGGTCGAAGCCCACCTACCCGGTGAAGCTACGATTATTGTCCTAAAACCACACGATGGAAAGTTTCTCCGTTTTGATGTACCCGTCACGGTAGAACACCCTCCTTTGGCCAGGGTGGAATTTAAAAACCTACCGGATAATATATATACCGGATACAGCACCCCTATAGAAGTCGCTGTATTTGATGAATTAGACCTGATGCGTAGTGATGTCCAAGTGTCGTACGCAACCAATAATGAAAAAACTGCTTCATTTACTGCTTTTAACCACCTTAAAGCTCATCAACCCGGAAAAGTAAAAATAATTGCCTCCGTGGATGGTATTCAAGCTGAAGCAACAGTCAATATCGTTCCCAACCCCATTGCTTCTATTCAATTGACGAGCAACATGCGGGAAGCCAAAACGGGAGATGTTATTCAATTTACCGCAACGGTGCTGGATGAAAACGGTAAAGCAATAACCAACGCGCCCGTTTCCTACTCCTTCACCGGCCAGTCCGATGATGTTATGCAATTTGCAGGTGGGCTGATCAAACAGGATGGCCGTTTTGTAGCCTACCAGGAAGGTATGTATACCGTTACGGCTACGGCCGGACTTGAATCAGCCTCGCAAAGTATCAGGATTGGGGACCGTCGCGTCGAGATCCGTCGCGATATTGAACTGGTAGGGCGTGGTCAAGTAACGGATAAACATACGTCTGACCTGTGGGTATGGGAAGGTAGCGATGGACGCGATTACGCTGTCACAGGCACCTGGGGAGCCGACGGTGAAGCATTCTTTTGGGATGTAACGAACCCGGCTAACATGGTCGCTATCGATACCGTACAGGTGGATGCCCGCACCGTTAATGATGTCAAAGTTTCGGAAGATGGCACGATTTGTATCATCAGCCGCGAAGGTGCGTCCAATAGAAAAAACGGGATCATTATTCTCGATGTCACCAATCCCCGAGAAGTGATAACTTTATCAGAATTTACAGAGGGACTCACCGGCGGCGTTCACAACCTTTTTATTTACCAAAAACACGTTTACGCGCTGAGCAACGGCGAACGTTACGACATTATTAATATTGAAGACCCCGCTAACCCCGTCAAAGTGGGCACTTATGAACTGGATACTCCTGGCCATGCCATCCATGATGTCTGGATTCACGATGGGATTGCCTATTCTTCTAATTGGCACGATGGCATTCATTTGGTAGATATCGGAAACGGCATGGCCGGCGGCTCCCCCTCCAACCCAGTAAAAATCGCAAGTTACGCTTATCCAAGTGGATGGAATCATGCCGCTTTCCCGTATTTCGACAAAACGACCGGTAAGTTCTACGTCATCGCCGGAGATGAAGCCTTCCCCTATGGTTTACACGTCAAGGGAAAACCAACTATCGCTGCGGGGTGGCTTCATTTTATCGATTTTACAGATCCGGAAAATCCCCAAGAAGTGGCTAAATACGAAGTGCCGGGGGCCGGCTCCCATAACTTTTGGGTCGATGGTGATATCCTGTACGTAGCCAATTACAATGCCGGCCTCAGAGTGGTTGACCTGACCGGAGATCTATTGGGAGACCTTCGCGAGCAAGGACGAGAAATGGGCTGGTATATGCCCCATGATCCGGAAGGGGTGATCCCTAATGCTGCCATGACCTGGGGCCCTCAGCCTCACAAAGGACATATTTTCTTTTCTGATTGGAATTCGGGATTATGGTCCGTAAAAATGAAGAGTAAAAAACTCGAAAATTGAGCTTTTGATTGATCTATTAGACTTTTCTAAATGGTGTTTCCAATTGGAAAAATGGGCCATTTTAACATTTGGAAACACCGTTTAGAAAAGCTCATTAAAAATAATGCAGTAATGAAAAAAATATATCAGACCACCTTTTTATTACTATTGTTCTGTGCCACCGGAGTAAAGGCACAAGAGTACTACATTTACGTAACTTCAGAATCTGAGGATGAAGTTGCCGTTGTAAAATTTGACGGACAAGAAGCAAGCGTACACAAAAAGATTCAAGTCGGGGTAATACCCACCGAAATCGAGGGCCCACACGGAATAACGGTAAGCGCTGATGGGAAATACTGGTACTTATCAATGGCACACGGCGTCCCTTACGGTAAGGTGTACAAGTTCAGTACCGAAAATGATGAAATACTCGCCAGCGCTGAGTTGGGATTATTTCCGGCAAGTATGCAAATATCGTCGGCTACTGGTTTCCTTTATGTTGTGAATTTTAATTTACACGGCAAGATGGAACCCAGCTCGGTATCCGTTGTAGACCCCGAAAGTATGACCGAACTCAAAAAGATCACTACGGGCTCGATGCCTCACGGTTCCCGCATCTCACCAGACGGTCTCCACCAGTATTCGGTCGCTATGATGTCGGGTGAACTTTTTGAAATAAACACGCTGGATCTGGAAGTAAGCCGCAAATTATCCTTGGAAAAAGAAGCAATGGCCATGAAATCAGGTCACGAAAACCACAACATGATGGACCACGATATGAAAGGGCACGACATGAAGGGGCATAGCATGGATAAAAAAATGGAGCACGCCCATTCAGTGGTAAAACCCACCTGGGTAATTCCCCATCCTAAGAAACCCGTGGTTTATGTTGCCGGCAACGGATCAGCTGAACTGCTTGAAGTTGATCTCGATAAATGGGAAGTTACCCACAGAATGAAAACCGGGAAAGGACCATACAATGTAGAAGTAACCCCCGACGGCAATAAAGTTGTGGTTACTTACAAATCCGAAGGCCGGACGGCAGTCTGGGATGCCAACCAAAGAAAAGAATTAGCGAGCATTGAAAATAGCCGGAAAGTATCCCACGGCATCGCCATTTCTCCGGATAGCAAATACGCGTTTATTTCGGTAGAGGGTATTGGTGCAGAACCCGGTTCTGTCGATGTTATCGACCTCATAAACCTAAAAAGAGTCGCAGTAGCTGAGGTAGGTAAACAAGCTGGTGGCATCGCTTTCTGGAAAATGACGGCGGGAAATTAGCATGAAATAATTCTTACCTGATACAAAATTTCAGGTGAATAAGAACAAATACTGCTCTCTTTATCACTGGTTATCAAAACGATGCGAGTTACGTGTTATTGAACCTGCAACACGTAACTCGCCATACTCAACAAAATTCGAATTATAAGTATTGAGAATCCACCGTGAATAAAAGATGTTCTAAATCCAGGTTGACTCCTGTTTATTATACCACCTGCCTTAAGAGGTCCAACCATATCCTAAGGAAAGATCCCCAGTGATAAATAATCATTACTAATTTTCATGATCGCACTTACGAAGGCGGCTGTCCTGAGGTCATTAATTTCATTTTTCTGAAGCTGGATCTCTTTGATTTGTTGATAAGCCACTACCATCGTTTCCTCAAGCCCTGAACGAACCAAGTCAATTTCATCGGCCCCCTTTGCGATAATATTTTTTTCGCGGTCGCCGACTATGCTGCCGGTGGTTTGTTCCACTAATCGCAGAATATTGGCATTCGTCTTTTGATTAAAGCGCTTGTCCATCCGGCCAAAACGCATGTGAGACAAATTTTTGAGCCACTCAAAATAAGAGACTGTAACCCCTCCGGCATTCAAATAAACATCCGGAATGATCAAAACCCCCTTTTTCAAAAGCACTTCCTCGGCATCGGCAGTGATAGGTCCGTTAGCTGCCTCCGCAATTATTTTGGCTTTTATCCTATCAACATTTTCGATTCTGATCTGATCTTCCAGCGCCGCCGGCACCAGAATATCACATTCCAATTCCAGCACTCCATTGCGATCTTCTTTTCCAAAAGATCGCGCTCCGGGAAAATCAATGATCGTTCCGTTTTCCTTCTTATACTCTAATAATTCATAAATATCAAATCCGGCTGGATTGTAAACAAAACCATCCACTTCACCGACACCGATGATCTTCACGCCCCCTTCTTCCTGAGAAATCCTGGCAGTATAAGACCCAACATTACCTAATCCCTGTACAACCATTGTTTTTCCTTCTACTCCGACATTCAGTCCTAATCTTTTCATGTCGTCGGGATTTTCGCAGGCTTCGCGAATGCCGTAAAACACCCCTCTACCGGTAGCCTCAGTCCTGCCCCGGATACCGCTTTGTCCTACCGGTTTGCCGGTAACACATCCGGCAGCATCGATCTCTCCGTAATTGAAAGTCCGGTAAGTATCATAGATCCAGGCCATTTCTCTCTCTCCCGTCCCATAATCGGGTGCCGGCACATCAATGGCCGAGCCAATAAAATTATGCTTGATCAATTCAGCCGTATAACGTCTAGTGATCCGTTCAAGCTCATCGGGCGTGTGCTCCCAGGGGGAAATCTTAACTCCTCCTTTTGCTCCTCCAAAAGGTACATCGACGATGGCGCACTTGTAGGTCATCAAAGTAGCCAGCGCCATCACTTCTTCCTGGCTTACGTGGTTGCTGTAACGAATACCTCCTTTTGTAGGAGTTCTGTGGTGACTATGCTGCACCCGGTAAGCTTCGACCGTCTTTACACCGTTCCCTATTTTTACAGGAAAATGAAGTCGGTAAACAGAATTACAAACTTTGATCTGGTTTAATAAACCTTCTTCTAATCCAGTGAAAGCAGCAGCCTTATCGAAGTACCGCTGTACACTTTGGTAAAACTTAGATTTATTCATCCTCTTTAATTTGATTTTCTAATTTGGTTAGTCTTCGATCTAAATAGATTAGGAAAATGATTAAGCCAATAAATATCATAACCACTACGGCTACGACAACATATATTTTGCCTACGCTACGCATAAAATCCGATTCTCCATTCTGGGCTAATAGAATGACTGGCAGAAAAAGCCATAAAAATACTTGGAGGATTACACGTTTTATTTGCATGGGCCAAAAGTTTTTTTCGTTTAATCGGGATAAAAATACTTTAAAGGCTAAAACTCTAATTTAATTTTCAATCAACCAAATAAAATTGTGATTTGCCTTTTTCCACAACCTTCTACTTCAACTTTTGTTTGATCCACATAACTAAAATCGACCGACATGTTTAACTTTTTTAAAAAAGATCCTGTAAAAAAATTAGAAAAAGCTTACGAAAAATTGCTGGAAGAAGCGATGCAACTGCAGCGTAACGGCGATATCAAAGGCTATGCCAAAAAAATGGAAGAAGCGGAAGCAATTCAGAAGCAAATTGAAGAATTGACAAAGGGCAAATAATTGATGCTAGTGCCTAAATGTAATGACAAGCATTCGTGACCTGTAGATATTGGTTGATGATGTTTATAAGGTTTATAGTAGGTTATATCAACTCATAAACTTTATAAACCCTATAAACTTTATAAACACATAAGCCTAAAAACAGTCTCGTCTGTTTCTAAAAACTTCAACGATCAATTCCATCGTCAATACATTTATCCTCATCCTAGCGTCTAAACTAATTAAAAGCATTCCGTCCATCAATATTATTCCGCTGGTAAGGAATTTTGAGAAATCCGAGCGAGCCGGGTTTCACTTGTATGTAAAAACGGTAAGTTCTACGAGTCGGGAACCAGTCCATTCCCATTTCCCAGCAGTGTAGATCACGTCGAAATCCTACTGATGGAAAAGTAATATCTTTTCGGATAAAGTCGTACCCGATCCTTCCGATCCGGATATCCCAGTTTTCCGTCAAAGCGATACTTCCTTGTATATCGATCGAATGAGCGGAAGTGATCAAAGTGTCCAGCCCCGGTTTGGTCCGGTCCCAGCGAAAGGCAAGGTTGTGATTGATACTAAAGTTTTCGAAAAGGCTTAAAAAGTCCGTTTCTTCCGGTTGATTGGATCGTCGCCTCCGATCATCCCCGAAATCTCTTAGATCTTCCACCACTTCCTCTTCTTTTCCCTGGAAGATCGCCCTTATTTTTGCGACGTCCATTCTGGTACTCAGGGTAGCACGGGCCTGTTCAAAGCGCAACAATTTCCCATCCTGTTTCAAACTGGTCACGTTGATCCTGCGCCCCGTCTCTTCGTCTAAAGTATAAGGATCCCAGGTAGCCCCTAGCGCCAATGTAGTTGCTCCTTTGAAAAAGCGGGCGGTCCCGCTCATGTTTATCCGGCTCCATTTCAGTGTATCCGCGGCCAGATTGTAACTACCATTTACCCTTAAGTTGCTGAAAAGCTTTATTTTCTTCTCCGTAGAATCTTTTTTCGAAAAGACTTTAGCCTCGAAGATATTATTAAAACCGTAGGTGATCGCCATCTGTTGCCGGCTGGCCGTAGGAGAACCAAAAATACCGCCGTCGAAAATGGAATAACGGTTTTCCTGTTCGGGATTGTTTACACTTCCCACCGTTCGAAACCAGTCTTTCTCAATATAATCCGGAGCAAAACTAAAGCCGATCGAAGGTTTAACGACGTGCCGGAGCCCACGCAACCACCCCTTGCGGAATAACAGGGTACCAAATAATTGGGTATTGACATTCACGCCGGCAGACATTTGGTAAAACCGGTCAAAACCATTAATGCGGTTTTCAAAAAGCGTATCTCTGGAATTGTCGATGATCTGCTCCGAAAAAGCCGTGCCGTCACTATTGGGTACCAGGATCGTGTCGAGATCCGTAATCGTCTGTATGCTTTGGTCAATCGTATTTAAATACCAGGTTTCCTGGTAACTGAAATTAGGGTTGACACTAAACCACTTTAACATTCTGAGAGAAGTACCTCCCGACAGATCGTGCCGCACCCCGAAACGAGCATCATCCAAGGTCTGCTGCGTAAACAAGGTACTGTCAACGGCATCGAACTGGTTTCGAACCTCGTTGGTGTAGCGCACATTAATGTCCTCATACCATTTGGTTTTACCGGCAGCAACTTTGCGGCGAAAAGGATATAAGGTCTGCGTTCTGAATTGCAGATTAGGAAAACTGATCGTCACCCGGTTGGTGGCTGTATTTTGACTGTGGTTAAAGCTAGCCGTCATACTATACGGTGAATCTGGCCAATTCCGGCTGAAAGTTAGGTTGGAGCGAAACTGGTTTTGTAACACCCTGGCGGCGCTGTTCAGCACCCGGCTCTGATAGTCCCCAGTCTGAATATTGATGGATCCACCAAATTGGTTATTCGGATGGGCGGTGGGCGCCTGCTGGTGCGACCACCTAAAACTGATGGCATTGGTAGGCGCGATCGTCCCGTCAAACGCTTCTATTCGCTGCCGGTCGAAATCCAGCGAAAAATTCCCGCTGTATTTATACCGCTTCCGGTATTGAGATCTTGCGTGTAACCGGTAAGATCCTTTCAGATATATATCAGTAGTCAAAGCAAGATTAAAATGTTCCCCTAAAGGAAAGAACCATCCTATTTCTCTCAATCCAAAACCAAGTGCATCGGAGTATTCGTAGTCCCTTGGAAACAAAAGCCCCGTCTGCCGCCCACTGGATATCGGAAAAAAACCAAAAGGCAGCCATAGCGGTGTCGGAATATTCATAATTTCCAGGTTGGAGGCTCCCACGACTACCAGTTTATTGGGGATCACTTTTTGCTTGGAACTACGAATACCGAAATGCGGTTCCGGATGGGTACAAGTCGTAAAGATGGCATCCTTACTGTATACGACATCTTCACGACTGGTAGAGTCTTCACCGCTGCTGACAAATTTCGACCTGGAACCCAGAACAACAATATCATTCTGCTGGGTGGTCACATCGTATACGATGCCTTTACGCGATTTAAAGTTGTACCGCATCCTGTCGGCAGTAAATGACTGGCTCCCGTCTTGAAATTCAGGAATACCTGCTATTCTACCGGTACTATCCGGCAATCCCTGAGCCGTAACAATGCTACTGTCCCAGTTCATCACGATATAATCAGCCTTAAGGGTAATAGTTGTATAATTGACTACCGCATCACCGTATAAATGAATTTTACGATCTTGAATATCAAAGAGGATAGAATCGGCAGCATTATAGTCTACAGGTGCTTCCAGCGAATCCTTCGAATAGGTAATTTGGTATCGTTTGGTCGTATCGTTAGCTACTTTATTGGTATCAGCAGTAGCACTTAGCTCGGTATAATTGATGCCTGAGGGAGGAGTATTTTGCATCCGGGTAACGGTAGAATCCCTCTGTGTCCAGGCAGTAAGGCAACAGCAAAAAAACAACAATATACAGACGTAATATCTTGTGTTAATTAGAA
>CAZHNG010000034.1:12844-29118 GCA_964533785.1 uncultured Saprospiraceae bacterium
TATTTGACTTAATTTGTAAATCCATTAATACTGGATAAGTCAGTAAATTAGTAGTAGATTTTGTAAATCATATAATCCCGGTATCATGACCTATTTGTACAACATCCAAAAAACGCTCATTCTCTTTTCTATGATGCCTGTTGGTTTCTTCTTTAACAATTCCTTATTGTTTAATTACGATCTTCTGCAGAAAAATGTTAAGAATTTTAGTACTGAGCCGTGCAAAAGTAAAAATCCTATTGATAAAGAAGAAGTCTACCAAATTAAAACCGTCGTTATTGATGCCGGACACGGAGGCCACGACGCGGGATGTTCCGGTAATCACAACAAAGAAAAAGATATTGCTCTTTCGATCAGCAAACTGCTCGCCGCAAAACTACAGCAGCAACACCCTGAGATCAAAGTCATTTTAACCCGGAAAGATGATACTTTTATTCCTTTGTACAAAAGAGCCGAAATTGCGAATAAAAATAATGCGGATCTTTTTATTTCCATACACTGTAATGCTACCGGAGGAAGCAGACAGGCATACGGCACCGAGACTTTTGTGATGGGACTTAAAACTGCCGACCAGAATTTACAGGTCGTAAAAAGAGAAAATGCCTCCATTTTTCTGGAAGAGAACTACCAGCAAAACTATCCTTTTGATCCTAATTCCGATGAGGGTCATATCATGGCGAGTATGTTTCAGAACACCTTTTTGGAACAAAGTATCCTATTCGCAGAAAAAGTGGAAAAACAATTTCAGCAAAAAGATGATCGAAAAAGCCGGGGGGTCAAACAAGCCGGCTTCGTTGTCCTCAAGTTGACGACCATGCCAAGCGTTTTAGTAGAAACGGGCTTTCTCACTAATTACCAGGAAGAAAACTACCTGGCCACCAAAAATGGTCAGCATCGCATAGCTAACTCCATCCTTGCCGCGTTCAGAGAATATAAGCTTGCCGTTGAAGATAAAAACTTTGATATGCCCAGCCCCACCTTCGCCCAAAACCGCTCTTATGATCACACTCAGGGAGAACCTAATGAATATCAACAGTTCAATCCTTCACCAAAAAAAGCCTACTCCAGCCCCTCCCCTGCCGTTGAGCCGGTAAGCTACCAATTTAGCAGTGAAAGTACAGTTCCCGTAAGAAAAAATAATCCCAAACCTGTGCTTAAAGCAAAAACGCCGGTCCAAAATTGGGATCGCGATCTTTTTCAATTCAAGGTTCAGCTTGCCGCAGCCACTCATCCGATCAATACCAGCGAAAAACAGTGGAAGGATGTCCCCTACCAAATTGAAGTTTTAAAAGAAGAGAATTTGTTAAAATACCAGGCAAGAAACTTTGACACCCTGGATGCTGCCGAACGTGCTGCTATGCAACTCCGTTTCAATGGCTTCCCCGACGCTTTCATCGTTGTTTATTATAAAGGTAAAGCGATTAGTTTGGCGGAAGCCAAAAAAGCATTGGGAACCCCTTGATGCATTTGAGCCAAAACTAATTGTAAAGAAAAAACCTAAAAATATTGAAAACAAGCAAAAATATACAACCTTCAAAATATGGATCGACTCTCGTAAAACTCTTTAGAGTAATGGACGTTCTCATTGGATATGCAATAAACCAAACCTGACTTTATTATGTCAAACGAAGTAAAAATTGGCCTTTTAACCATAATCGCAATAGCCCTAGGTTTTTGGGGTTATAAATTTATTTTAGGACAAAACATGTTGGTTAAATCGAATGTATATTATATCGAATACAGCGATGTTGACGGCATGAAAAAAGGTACCTCGGTTTCCATTAACGGCGTACAGGTAGGAAGCGTGACTAAAATTGAATTGTTATACGACCAGACCGAAAAAGTAAAAGTAACCCTGGATCTGAATAAAGACGTAAAGATCCCTCAAAATACGATTGCACAGATCATTTCTTCCGGCTTTATGGGTGGTAAAGTGATCGAACTGATCTACGATAAACCATGCACGGACGACTGTGCGCCGAGCGGCAGCTATCTTAAAGGGCGTACCCTGGGAATGATGGCTTCCATGATCGGTAAAGAAGGTTTATCTCCCTATATGGAACAATTCAAAGACGGACTGGGAGATATTCTCGACACCCTTAACCGAGAATTGCTGGATGAAGAAAGTGACTCTCCACTTGCAAAAAGCATCAGGGACTTACAAGGTACCCTCTCCAATCTGAATTCGGCCAGCTACCAGCTAGACGTCATCATCAGAAAATCAACCGGCAAATTAGACGGCACTCTTGATAATTTATATACCATCACAGGAACGGTAAGCCAAAAATCGGAGGACATTGCCGGCATCATTGATAATGCTAATACGGTTACCGGCCAATTAGCTGACGCCGATATTGGCCAAACCATGGAAGAAGTAAATGCTTCGATCGCCAATTTAAAGCAAACATTGAATCAAGCCGAAGCCGCCGTGGGAAACATCAATGGTCTGGTTAGTAAGATCAATTCCGGCCAGGGCTCCCTTGGTAAACTCCTGAATGATGATGAACTCTACAATGATCTAACCGAGATGAGTTATTCCGTAGATTCTCTGGCGACCGACTTCCAAGAGCGCCCTTACCGCTATATTCCCTTCAAAAGCCGGAAAAAAGTGAAAAGGTTTGATAGAAAAGATGCTGCTCTGGAAGAATCGAAGTAGGTACTTAGTGGTCCAAAATAAAATTGTATTTTCACGCTAAGTTCAAACTAACCAAGACGCAAATGGATTATTCTCTATTCATCATGTGGTTCGGCTTTATTCTTGCGGGCTACTCTGTTGTGGGTAACGATAGTATTCAAACGCTGGGAACTTTCCTGAGTTCCAATGAAGAAAGGCCCTGGTATATTTTGTGGTTGTTCGCCGGAAGTATATTAACCGCAACACTGGTTTATGGGTGGTACAACTACGGCGGTGACGTTTCCTACGAGCGGCTCGCGAAATATCCGCTACCCGATCCGTTTGCCTGGTATTATATCTTACCGCCTATCGTATTAATGCTACTCACCCGAACGGGAATTCCCGTTAGTACCTCCTTTCTCATCCTGACCTTTTTTAATGAGAAAAATTTAGGGGACATGGTCGTTAAGTCCATGCTTGGTTACGTTGTAGCCTTTGGGGTAGCAGTACTGGTTTATATCATCACTACCCGGATTCTGGAAAAACGCTTCATTGAAAACCCGATCAGCAAGTCTGAACAGAATATTTGGGTGCCTTTACAATGGCTATCAACCGGCTTTTTATGGTCACAATGGCTGATCCAGGATTTCGCGAATATTTATGTTTACCTGCCCAGAGATATTAGTGCTACTCAATTATTCGTGTCGTTATCTATTCTTTTAGCATTTTTGGCCTACATCTTTGCCAGCAAGGGGGGAGCGATCCAGAAAATAGTAAAAGCCAAAACGAATACCGTTGATATCCGGTCCGCTACCATCATTGACTTTATTTACGGCTTGGTATTATTGTTCTTTAAAGAATGGAGTAATATCCCAATGAGTACTACTTGGGTATTTCTTGGTTTATTGGCCGGACGGGAGATCGCCATACGATTCCGGTTGGGTGACAAGAAGGTAGACCGCCCAACGCTCATGATGCTGTTGTCAGATTTAGGTAAAGTTTTCCTCGGTTTAGTAGCAAGTATTGCACTGGTGTTGTTAATCAAATATGTTATTGTAGGCCAATAAGCCTCGTATTATAATGTCAAATGCCAGACAGCAGATACCGGACGCCATATTGAATTTATTCTTGCTCATTCTGGTGTTTGGCGTCTGAAATCTGGCATCTTACATCAAGTATTTGAATAAAAGACATAAGTCCAATATGAACAGAAGAAGGAATGCGAGTGGAGACAAAGTAGAAAAGGTCACCCGGGAGAAACTACGCAATGCCACAAAGATCTTTAAGTTTATTCGTCCCTACCGGTGGTCCTTTATCTTCGGAATGGTTCTACTGAGTGCTTCCAGCCTGGTTTTCATGATATTTCCCGGTGCTGCCGGCGACATGGCCAACGTTGCTAACGGAGATCCTTCCCGGCTTGGATTTACGCTTAAACAATTTGGCTGGCTTTTCCTCGTCTTGCTGATCATGCAGGGCGTTTTTTCCTATCTACGAACGATCTTATTTGCTCAGGTTAGTGAAAAAGGAATGGCAGATGTAAGAAAAGCACTTTACCAGAAGTTGATCACTCAGGATATTACCTTCTTTGAGGAACGCCGGGTCGGTGAATTGACCAGCCGGATAACCGCCGATGTCGGCCAATTACAAAATGCATTTTCCGTAACGCTGGCGGAATTTTTCCGGCAGATCATCACCTTGATCGTTGGTGTTGCTATTATCGCCTGGCTGACGCCAAAATTGTCACTGATCATGTTATTGACTTTTCCGGTCGTGGTACTGATCGCTATTTTTTTCGGCCGTTACATTCGGAAATTATCCAGAAAAAGGCAAGATGAATTGGCATCTACCAATGTGATAGTTGAAGAAACGTTGCAATCGTTCTCCGTCGTCAAATCTTTTGCGAATGAATGGCTGGAAAGCATCCGGTACGGAAAGTCGGTCGATATCGTAGTCGATATTTCGTTGCGCTTTGCCCGCATTCGCGGATTATTTTTCATCTTCATTATTACTATCCTGTTCGGAGCGATTTTTTTCATTTTGTGGCAGGGAGCCAATATGGTTGCCAACGACCAAATTGAAGTAGGCGACCTATTTTCTTTCATCTTGTATACCGGAATTATCGGCGGAGCGATCGGTGGTTTGGGGAATTTATATACTGCTTTAGCCGGTGCCATTGGTGCTACGGAAAGGATCGTAGAAATCTTACAACGCCCTTCCGAAGTAGACCTTACGCCCAAAAGACTCACCCCGGAGGAAAGGTTGACGGGAAGTATCGAATTCCGGGAAGTGAATTTCAGCTATCCTACCCGGCCGGATATTCCCGTTTTGAAAGGGATCAACTTCAGAATACAACCCGGACAAAAAATTGCCCTTGTGGGTACCAGCGGTGCAGGCAAATCTACCATCGTACAATTGCTACTGCAGTTTTATCCGCTGAGTTCCGGAAAAATACTCGTCGACGGTAAAGATATCACTAAATACGATTTGGGTACCTTCCGCCACAATATTGCAATCGTCCCTCAGGAAGTTATGCTTTTCGGTGGAACGATCAGAGAAAATATCCTTTACGGGAATCCCGATGCCAGTGAAGAGGAGGTTGTCCGAGCTGCCCAACAAGCTAATGCCTGGGAATTCATTAGTTCTTTTCCGGAAAAACTGGATACCGTCGTCGGGGAACGGGGCATCAAACTGTCTGGCGGCCAAAGACAACGCATTGCCATCGCCAGGGCCATTCTCAAAGACCCCGCTATTCTATTGCTAGATGAGGCAACTTCTTCTCTGGATGCAGAGTCCGAACAGTTGGTGCAAGCCGCATTAGACCAATTAATGCTCGGCCGCACCTCAATAATTATTGCACATCGTTTGTCGACCATACGCGAAGTTGATCAAATTTACGTTCTAGATGGTGGAAAGATTGTAGAACAAGGCCGGCATGATGAACTCTTCGAAAAAGAAGAAGGCATGTACAGCGCCCTGGCAAAATTGCAGTTTGAAAATGTCAAATAGAAATAGTCGACACCTTTTTGTTCAACTTATCCTCGTTATTGGAATTTTGATCCTGGTTAATATCCTCGCCAATGCAAGGTTTGGAGATACGGCTTTGTACACCAAATGGGACCTCACCGAAGAAAAAAGATTTACCCTTACCCCGGGTACCCGTACTCTTCTGCAAGATCTTGATGAAGTCGTAGATATCAAAATATTGCTGGAAGGAGAATTTCCGGCCGGGTTCAAGCGGCTGCAAACGGCTACGCTCGAAATGCTGGAAGACTTTCGTGCTGAATCCGGTTATATCGAATACGAATTTGAAGATCCTAATAAGGGCTCGGTCGAAGTCATCAACAAAAGACGAGAACAGTACCGGGAAGATGGCATCTTACCCATCCGGCTTAATGTAGTTGATAACTCCGGGCGCTCCGAACAATACGTCTATCCCTGGGCAGTTATCGCGCACAAAGGGCGTACAATTAATGTCCCCTTACTGGAAGGTGTGCAAAATATCAGCCCCCAACAATCCGAACAAGCACTGAACAGTTCCATTGAATTGTTGGAATACCAATTTGCCGATGCCATCCAAAAGCTGCGCCTCTACAGAAAGCCCATCGTTGTTTTCACGACCGGTCACGGTGAACTAGCCCCTATTGAAACAGCCAGTCTAGAATTTGCCCTGCGCAAATACTACGATACCGGAAGAATTCACCTGGACAGCGTGGTGGCCATCAGCCAGGATGCCTCGGTGGTAGTCGTAGCCAAACCCACGCAAACCTTTTCTGAAAAGGACAAATTTAAACTGGACCAGTATATTATGAATGGTGGGAAAGTACTCTGGCTGGTAGATAAGATCAATGTCGCCGTGGACAGCCTGCAGGGAAAAACCTACGCACCAATCGACTACCCGCTCGACCTGGATGACCTGTTTTTCAACTACGGTTTTCGCATCAAACCCAATTTGATCCTGGATATTCAATCCTCTTCCATCCCTCTTCAGGTAGGGTTTCAAGGAGACCAACCACAATTGGAACTTTTTCCCTATCCCTATCACCTGGTGATCACCTCCCAACTCGATCACAGTATTGTAAAAAACCTGGGACCGGTCAACCTCTTTTACGCAAGCACCGTCGATACTACTATTAAAGTAAAGACACCGCTCCGGAAAAAGGTACTCCTACAAACCACTCCAAATACCAGAGAACAATACTTGCCGCTTATGATGGACTTTGAATTTCTCCGGTATGACCTCGACCCTGATAAATTCAACAAGTCCTTCCAGCCCGTTGCTTTGCTTTTGGAAGGCGTTTTTCCATCCATGTACCGCAACCGGATCACGGAAACACTATTGAGCGGCCTGGACGAATTGGATATGGAATTCAAAAAAGAAAGTCTGCCCACCAGCATGATCGTAGTCTCCGACGGTGACATAGCGAAAAATAACATCAATCCGAGATCCCGGCAGCCAGAACCACTCGGCCGTAATCCTTATGATAAATTCAGATACAGTAATCAGGACTTTCTCATAAATGCCATCGAATACCTGTTGGACGACAGCGGCATTATCGAAGCGCGCAACCGGCAAGTCAAACTGAGATTGCTGGATACGACAAAAGCAGAAGCAGAAAGGGGTTGGTGGCAATTCGTCAATATTGTCATTCCCGTCGTATTTCTAACGCTTTTTGGAATTGTATATCATTTTATCAGGAAAAGGAGGTATGCCGTTTAGATGAACCCAAACCCCTGCTATCAAGAGACTCTGTCTCGATGACACAAACTTGTCAGACTCTGTCTGAACAAAAAAACACCATCATGTCAAGAACCACTATACTACTCCTGTTTTTCACCATACTAACCATAGTCTACTTCTGGTATTCTAACCAGGAAAGCACCACGGAACAAAGCACAGTAGGCGCCGACCGCGAATTCGCCATTGAAAACACCGACCAAATCCATAAAATTTTTATCGCTGATCGTAAAGGTCAACAAACTACCCTGGTCCGAAAAGCCGGTTATTGGGAATACAACGATCAATACAAAGTCAATCCCAACGTCATGAAAAATTTACTCGATGCCATCAGCAGAATAGAAGTTAAATTCCAACCGGCTGATGCCGCCGTTTCCACCATGGTAGCCAGCCTGGCCAGTAATGGCCTTAAAGTAGAACTCTACGACCAAACAGGCGAGCTATTAAAATCCTATTATATCGGCGGTTCCACCCCCGATGAAAGAGGAACTTACATGATCATGGCAGGAGCAAGTCAACCTTACGTCAATTACCTGCCGGGATGGTCCGGCAACTTGCGGTTTCGCTTCAACCTTCAGGGGGATCAATGGCGGGATAAAACCGTTTTTGCTTTTCAGCACGAAGAGGTAAAAACCCTGAAAGTCATTTACCCCAAACAACAAAGCAAATCCTTCGAAATCCAAACCGATAAAAACCGATTTTCGGTCAGCCCGGTCTACCAATCTTCCCGAAAGGAACAAGAAATAAAACCAGGAAGTATCCAACGTTATCTGACCGGCTTTGATCATTTAATTGCGGAAAGCTTTGAAAACAATAATCCCAGGAAAGACTCCATCAGGAGAAACGTTCCCTTTTGCTCCATAACGGTAAATCGATTAAACGGAGAGACCAGGAAAGTAGATTTTTATCCTATCTTCTACCAGCCGGGCTTTGACATCAAATCCGGCGAAATCATCAGCAGCAATGAGGTCGAGCGTTTTTTTGCAGATATTGACGGAAAAGATTTGATGTTAGTACAAAATAGAGTCTTTAAAAACGTATTTTGGGCTTATGATTTCTTTTTTGATGAACAGTTAGAACAATGAAGCGGTTTTTATTTCTGATTATCCTTTCATCAACAGCATTCTCCTTTTTTGTCGACCAGGAATGGGGCTTTTTTGGCCATCGCCGCATTAACCGGATGGCGGTCTTTACCCTTCCTCCGGAAATGATCGGCTTTTACAAAAAAAATATTGAATACATCACCGAACATGCCGTCGATCCCGATAAAAGAAGGTATGCCACTAAACACGAGGCGGTCAGGCATTATATTGATATCGACCATTGGGGTACCTTTCCCTTTGATAATGTCCCCAGAAATTGGGTAGGCGTATTGTCGCAGTATACCGATATGTATGCCGTTAACGGCAAAGGGGATACGCTACACCTTTTTGGAAATGACCTGATCGAAAGCCAAGGAAAAAACTACTTCATTACCAATGATACCACCAAAGACCTTTTACAGATAGAAGCGGTAAACCAGGTAACTTACCAGCAATTTTTTCAAAAAAAGATCCTTCCTCAGTATTACGATGATGAATGGACGGTAGACTGTAAATCCTTAC
Organism: uncultured Saprospiraceae bacterium; assembly: GCA_964533785.1. Classification (GTDB taxonomy): domain Bacteria; phylum Bacteroidota; class Bacteroidia; order Chitinophagales; family Saprospiraceae; genus JANQRV01. The sequence continues at coordinate 21,798 of CAZHNG010000034.1, forward strand.
TTCAGGTATTAGGCACCGAGAATACCGGGCTAGACTGTAAGCAATGTTTTGCCGTGGACCGCTTTTCGGGCTACGGTATACTGCCGTACCATCTTCCCAAAGTACAACGCCGGCTAACCCAAGCTTTTGAACAAAAAAGTATCGACGCCATCCTAAGAGTTTCCGCAGAGATCGGCCACTATATTGGTGACGCACACGTCCCCCTTCACACCACTGAAAACTACAATGGCCAGTTAACCGGCCAGGTTGGCATCCATGCTTTTTGGGAAAGCCGGCTGCCCGAATTATTCGCCGATCAAACCTATGATTTTTTCGTAGGCCGGGCGGAGTACATTGAAAATCCCAATCAATACTACTGGGACGTGGTGTTAGCAAGCCACCAGTTAGTGGATAGCGTATTGCTTATTGAAAAAGATTTAAGTCGAAAGTTCCCTAAGGATAAACAGTATTGCTACGAAGAAAGACTGGATTTCACCATACGCACACAATGCCGGGAATACGCAGCCGCTTACGCCAAACGGCTCGATGGCATGGTGGAAGAACGCATGCGTCAATCCGTACTAGCCATTGGCAGTGCCTGGTACACCGCCTGGGTCGATGCTGGAGAACCCGATTTAAGCGCATTATACGATGCGAAACTGTCCCAAAAAGAACAAAAAACCGTTGAAGAAATCGAAGAAAATTTCCAGAAGGGGGAAGTGAAAGGACGAGCTCATAATTAAGTGCGATGCCAGACCAATACCGTTTTAAAAAATTCAAAAAATGAAAAACCACCATTCACCATCAGAAAGATCGAGAAGAAAATTCATCAAAGATGCAGCCTTTACTACAGCCGGATTTACCATAGTACCACGTTTTGTGCTAGGTGGTAAAGGCTATACGCCACCGAGTGACAAAGTCAATGTCGGTATAGTCGGCGTAGGCGGCAGGGGCCGCAGAAATATCAATCAGTTGTTAAACCTGAATGACGTCCAGGTTACCGCTATTGCAGATCCGGCGGAGTATTGGGATCTGGCGGACTTTTATTATCGCTCCGAAGCGGGCCGTGGACCGGTCAAAAAATTAATAGAAGAAGCCTATGCCGACCGAAGCCCTAACTATAAAGTGGCGGAATACAAGGATTTCCGGCGTATGCTGGAGGAAGAAAAGAACTTAGATGCCATCCTTTGCGCCACCCCCGACCATACCCATGCTTATGTTTCCATATTATCAATGCGCGCCAACAAACACGTGTATTGCGAAAAACCGCTGACGCATAATATCTGGGAAGCCAGACAGGTGCAAAAAGTAACGCGAGAGACCGGCCTGGCCACCCAAATGGGCAATCAACTCCACAGCAGTGAAGGCATCAGAACTACTGTTGAATACCTTCGTGCCGGCCTTATTGGCCCGGTCAAAGAAATACACGCCTGGGTACCCGCCAGTAGATGGACGGCAAGCCTCAAAGGCGTACCCAAAAGCAGTTCTACCCTTCCGAAGGGATTGGATTGGGATCTGTGGTTAGGCCCCCGTGAAATGCGCCCTTTCCATAAAACCTACGCACCAGTGTCCTGGCGCGACTACTGGGATTTTGGCTGCGGTGCCATGGGCGATTTTGGTTGCCACGACCTGGATGCCGCCGTTTGGGCTTTTAACCTCCCCGCACCAGAAACGGTAGAGCTATTTCCTGCCGGATACAGCGATCAGGATATTGTCCCTTACGGAGAAATCGGTTATTTCCAATTCCCTGCTCAGGCCGACCAACCGGCGATTAACCTCACCTGGTACTCCGGTGGTTTGCGCCCGCCTCACCACGATCTACTTCCGAAAGATTTGATGTTGTCCCGTCGCGGCGCACTATACGTCGGTGAAAAAGGCATCATGCTTTACGAAGGAAGTGGTAAAGCTCCTAAACTATTTCCCGAAAACCTGAACGACGATGCCAAGATAACCACACCTACTCTAGGGCCTACCAATGGCCACCACCGCGACTGGATCGACGCCATCAAAGGTGGGCCCGCTGCCAGTTCCAATTTTGAATACGGTGCCCGACTTACAGAAATCACCCTTTTGGGAGTACTCTCCCTACGCCTCGGCGGAAAGAAAATTTACTGGGATGCGGCAAATATGAAAGCAACAGGATTACCCGAAGCCGATCCTTTTATTCGGGAAACGGTGCGGAAAGGTTGGGAAATGGGGGGGCAATGAGCAATGAACAATGAGCAATTTATTGCAATGAACAATGGCGACTCCATCTACTCGTCAGATTAAAGCTCCGGAGGAGCCAAATCTTGGTAAAAATACAAGCTAAATCTGGATTGAGCGCCGCAGGTGCGACACCTCATCGAGCCTGTCATTTTACATAACCCTGATGAGCAATTCTCACGCTTTGGTTTTGGGTAGATGGTTATTGGGTTAGATTGACGAACAGCATCCTAACACCCCATTCAACCCGCCCAACCCGTTGAACTCGTTTTTTCAAAACAATGAATTATATTCGCCCCATGAATAATTTATTGGTCGCATTAAAGGGAATGGCCATGGGCATGGCCGAAGTCATTCCGGGAGTCTCCGGAGGCACCATTGCTTTTATAACCGGCATATATTTCCGGTTAATCAACGCCATTAAAACCATTTTGGGGCCCGGATTGCTTCATACGGTAAAGGAAGATGGTTTGTTGGCAGCTTGGAAAACCATAGACGGAAATTTCCTATTTTTCCTGATCGGCGGGATGGTCGTAGGTATTTTAGGCGGTGTTTTTGGGATTTCCTTTTTGATCGAGAACTACCCTGAATTGGTGTGGGCTTTTTTCTTTGGGCTGATCATTGCCTCCGCCATATTCATTGGCCAACAAGTAACCCATTGGAAATGGCAACAGATACTCTTATTGTTGGTTGGGATTGGCGTGGCGTATTACATCACCGTAGCTACACCCGCCAGTGGTTCAGAATCGAAAATATTCGTTTTTTTTGCGGGCGCCATTGCGATTTCGGCCCTGATCCTGCCCGGTATTTCGGGAAGTTTCATTCTATTATTGTTGGGAATTTACCAGTTCATTTTACACGATACTCTAAAAGAGGGAGTGATCGAAAACCAGGATATCAGCGCCATCATAACCTTAGGCATTTTTGCTTTGGGATGCCTGGTTGGATTGGCGACCTTCTCCAGAGTACTTTCCTGGACTTTTAAACACTATGCCAATACTACGCTTGCTCTGCTGACCGGCTTCATGATCGGCTCGCTCAACAAAATATGGCCTTGGCGCAACGTACTGCAATACCGTACTAATAGCGACGGTGAACAAGTACCTTTTTTAGAAAAAAGTGTATTGCCGGCTCAATACGAAGGTGATCCACAAGTACTCTATGTAGTCATCGCTATTCTTATCGGTTTTGCCATTGTATTTATCCTCGGGCGACTTGGAAAGGATACGGATTTTAAATTATGAACATGCCAGCTAAGACGGATCTAAACCGCTACAAATATCTGTTTGGATTAATTGGGTTTCCGCTCTCTCATTCTTTTTCAAAGAAATATTTTTCCGCTAAATTTGAAAAAGAAGGGATTGAAGAATTTTATTACGAATTATTTCCCCTTGAAAGCATCGAGGAATTTCCCAATTTGATTGGAAAAAATCCCAATCTTATCGGACTTAACGTTACGGTTCCCTATAAAGAAGCCGTTATTCCTTTTCTCGATGAGTTAGACGAAAGCGCAGCAGCAGTCAATGCCGTCAATGTGATCAGTATCCAACCGGACAAAAGAGTTGGCTACAACAGTGATGTTTACGGCTTCCAAAAGTCTTTGGAAAACTTTTTAACGGAGGTCGGTCGAAAGCCTAATGATCTGAAAGCTCTTATTTTAGGTACCGGTGGAGCTGCCAAAGCAGTACAGTTTGTACTCACTACGATGCAAATCCCGTTTTTAACCGTCTCCAGGTCGGCCCACAAAGGCAAGTTGACATACGACGATCTGGATCAGCGCTGTATTTCATCCCACAAACTGATCATCAATACGACCCCACTGGGCATGGCTCCTAATGTTCATACCTGCCCGCCTATCCCTTATGAAAATATGGAACCCGATCATTTGTTGTTTGACCTGGTTTACAACCCGGAAACCACCTTATTTCTGGAAAAGGGATTTCTTCAGGGAGCCAAAGGTAAAAATGGAATGGAAATGTTACATTTACAGGCCGAAAGGGCCTGGGAGATATGGAAAAAGAAAACTGAGCATTAAGAAAGTCCTGACCGAAGCAGTCCTGACCGAGGCGTCAGGAAGCGTCAGAAAAGCAATGAGACAACTTTAAAAGCTATGCAGGAAAGTATTTCAAAACTGGATTTTAAAAATACGGAAATTGCGTTTAGTGCCAAATCGGATCGGGAATTGAAACAAATGGCCTGGCTATTCAACTGGATGAATAAATCTTCTTTGGTAAAAATTGGCTCTAAACTTTTATTGATTGCGATTAAATTGCGCCTGCCTTTTGTAAAAATGATCGTTCGCAAAACGATATTCAGGCAATTCTGCGGAGGACGTACTTTACTAGAAACTAAAAACTCCGTGGACAAGCTTTATGCACATGGCGTATTGAGCATCTTAGATTATGGAGTAGAAGCCAAACAACACGAAAAGGAATTCAATAAAACGATGAATGAAATCATTCGCGCTATTGAATTTGCTCATTTAAATCCAAGCGTACCGGCCATCAGTATTAAGATCACAGGCTTAGCCAGATTTTCTTTTCTCGAAGACCTTCAGAACCATAAACCACTGAAACAAGAAAACCGCAATGAATACAAGAACATCCTGAAAAGAATCGATGCCATTTGCCATACCGGCAAGCAAAAAGGGGTCTCCGTTTTAATTGATGCCGAAGAAAGCTGGATACAAAAACCTATTGATCATTTTGCTACCGTAATGATGCGTCGTTATAACCGGGAAGAAGTCGTTGTTTATAATACCTTCCAAATGTACCGGAAAGGGATGCTTCAATTCCTCATTGACTCTTATAACCTGGCACAGAAAGGCGGTTATATGCTGGGGGCAAAATTGGTCAGGGGTGCCTACATGGAAAAAGAACGAGCGCGCGCTGAAAATATGGGCTACGAAGATCCCATCCTGGAAAGCAAAGAAGCTGTTAATGATGCCTATGATACCGCCGTACGTTTTTGTGTCGACAACTACGAAGACCTGGCTTTGATCAACGCCTCTCATAATGAACAAAGCAACCTGTTACAAGCTCAACTGATCGCCGAACAGGATATTAAAAGAAGCCATCCGCATCTCATCTTTTCTCAATTGTACGGGATGAGTGATAATCTGACCTTTAACCTCGCAAATGCCGGTTTTTACGTAGCGAAATATTTACCCTATGGTTCGGTGAAAGAAGTAGTACCGTATTTGATTAGGAGGGCTCAGGAAAACACTGCAGTCACTGGCGACGTGAGCCGGGAATTGGGTATGATCAAGCAGGAGATGAAAAGAAGAGGATTGACGTAGACCAGATTTAATGTTCTATTAACATGCTGAAATTTTTAGCTTTACTACCCTGGTATATAATTTCGAAGCAACCGATCAAAAAAAAAATTATCTTTCAGACAGCTCCAGCAGTTAATAAATCCTTTCGGCATATTGACTGCAAACCAAATATACCAAGCCACCCGCAGGCTTCACCCATTGCTCTTAACCTTTAATTATGAGCACTTTACAAAAGCTGTTTCCAAGAAGAATTAATACTGAATTAACACCTATTAATGTTGAATTAACATTCATATCTGACCTTTACTATGGTTTAAAAGGTAAATTTTTGCTTTTTAAGAAATTTACTTCACATTCAATCGCCTGGGTAATTTGAAAACACATTCGCAACTACTATTTAGGGAACAAAAGACAGTTTTATATCAATTCATTTTTCGTGGCAATCCGCAGCAAGCATGTCATATTTTTTCCAATGTCATCCTTTCCCGATCAAAGTATTTACCAGTCTTACAGTTAATTCCTAATTCCTTTCCCAATTATCGGATTCTGTGGTCAATCTACGGTTGCTTATGCGCAATGATAAAATCGTTGCCTAGCTATCGAATCAACAAACATCAAAACGCTTAATCATAATTTATTATGAATATATATCGTAAAATTTTTATTAACAAAACCAATCACATTATGAATCTAAGATTCTACGCTTTTCTGGCGTTGCTGATGGTATCTTGTTCATGGGCTTTTGCATAGAATGAGATCACTATAACGGACGCCGATTTAGAAGGGGGTCAAACGTATAATTGGACCGCTGACAATATTTATATCCTTGACGGTTTAGTATACCTTGAAGCCGGCGGTACTTTAAACATCGAGGCTGGTACTGTCATCAAGGGCGCTGCAAAAGAAAATGACATGGACGAAGCTTCGGCCTTGATCATTACCAGAGATGCACAGATCTTCGCTAACGGTACTGCCGAAGCACCCATTATCTTCACTGCTGAAGCCGATGATCCTGCCGATCCGAACGATGTACCAAACCCACAAGAAGCTCGTGGACTTTGGGGTGGTTTGCTTATCCTGGGTAATGCAACTATCGCTCGTCCCGGCGGTGAAGATGGTATCGAAGGGATCGACGCTGATGAGCCTCGTGCAAGATTCGGTGGTCTTGACAATCCTGACGATGACGACAGTTCCGGTTCTCTATCTTACGTTTCTATCCGCCACGGTGGTATTGCCCTTTCTCCGGGTAATGAGATCAACGGTCTTTCCCTTGGTGGTGTTGGCCGTGGTACGAACTTAGACCACATCGAAATTTTCGCTAACCTGGACGATGGTATCGAATTCTTCGGTGGTACCGTTGACTTGAAATACGCTTCTGTTTCTTACTGCGGTGACGATAGCTACGATTATGACTTCGGATGGAGAGGTCGCGGACAATTCTGGTTCTCTCTGAATGATGATGCGCCACAATTTGCCGGCCGTGCTGGTGAGTACGATGGTGCAAGCCCTGATGGGCAGACCCCATTCGCACAACCTACTATTTACAATGCTACTTACATTGGTTCTGGCCAAGGTGATACTCCACAGGGAGACGGTAACGACTTTGCTTTTGTCTTCCGTGACAGAGCGGGTGGTTTCTACTGGAACTCTATCTTCACTGACTTCAACGGTAAAGCTATGACCATTGAAGATTTGGATGGCACTGATGAAGATTCTTGGGCCAATTTCCAGAATGCTGACCTGGCATTGAAAAATAATATTTGGTTTGCTTTCAAAGAGTCTGCTAACCTGGCTGATCTAGTGCGCAGGAACGAAGTTCCTGCGCAACTATTTTTTTTCGCAAACCCCTAAATTTCCATT
>CAZHNG010000035.1:0-29023 GCA_964533785.1 uncultured Saprospiraceae bacterium
GTTGGACGAAAAGACGGCTTCAAAATGCAAAGAAATTTGTGTTACAGTGTATTAAAAACGATTAGAGTAATCGGATAAACAAAACCATAAATCATGAATTTTTTGAAAGAAAACTATGGAAACACGATGTTTCCCATTTTTTTGAAACTTCATCAATTACATTTATTGGTGGTAGGTGGAGGTAATGTTGGGTTGGAAAAATTAGAGGCGGTTCTGAAGAATGCTCCACTGGCCAGAGTAACCATTATTGCGGGTGAAGTAAGAAGAAAAGAAATATTTGAATTGGTTAATAATCACCCCAATGTAAGGCTCGTTCAAAGGGATTTTCAAGATGAAGACCTGGAAAAAAAGGACCTGGTCATCTGTGCAACCGATAACCGCCTTTTGCACGAACACATAAAAAGTTTGGCAGAAAGAAAGAACTTACTTGTTAACGTGGCTGATACCCCGGACTTATGTGATTTTTACCTCTGTTCCATAGTGAAACGAGGAGACTTGAAAATTGGTATATCAACCAATGGAAAATCCCCAACTTTGGCGAAGCGGATGCGCCAATACCTATCAACAAGTTTGCCGGAGACTGCCGAAATTCAACAATTATTGGACAACCTCAAAGCCGTGAGGGATAAACTGGGCGGTGATTTTGACTATAAAGTGCAAAAACTCAATGAAATTACGGCATCCTGGTTAAAGGAAAAGGAGGATGATACGGACAAAAAGAATGAATAAGGATAACCGGAAATCCGAAAGACAAGCTTACACTTATTCTTTGGCTTTCCGGATAATCCGGTAAAATTATTTCTGGAAAAAAAGCCGGGTGATGAAAATACCATGACCGTCCGTTTTCCCTCCTTCACTTTCGACGCCACTGGTTACAAAAGCTAGTTTCCAGCCCTCTTTGGCCATTTGATTTAATTTAGAGGTGATAATCGCGTCATTCGAAGCAATATTTCTGAAGTTGATACCGGTAACGCTGTAAAAATTGAGTAGTTTAGTTTCCTTCAGCTCGTCAATTTTAGCGTCTCTTCGCCTTACTTTTCCCTGGTCGGTATCGGTTCCTTCTTCTCTTTGAGTCGTAAATTCACTGTGGTCAAGGTCTTCACTGTGTTCAATCATTCTGGATCGTCCGATGCCCGCCGGAACAATGGATTCAACAATCGTAATTACCTTGAATTCTTGCGCAAGCACCATCGCGGAGCATAGCGTAAAAACAGCAACAAATAATAGTTTTTTCATGATCTTTTAGTTTTATAGATTTCAATGAATTACAGTCAAGAATTAGGCCAGGGAATCCTAAGAATATCAAAAGGTTTATTAACAAAAAGCTAAATATGAGTTATCCTGAATCGTAAGGAGCAATTTATGTTATTGATTTCCACTGATCAACCGAAATTTTCCAGAACGGTCTTAGCGCCTTATCAGGGAGGTTGTAGTAACAATAATAATGCCTCCTAAAACCAAGTTCCAGGAAAGTATTTCATCAAAGAAAATCACTCCGATAATGATTGCTCCGGCAACTTCGATATAAGCTAAAAAAGAAGCAGTTGAAGCCTTTACGCTTTTTAGGGCACTAAAAAAAAGACCGTAAGCAATAACCCCGATAAGCAGACCAAATAGTACTGCTCCACTCAACTGGAAGGAACTGGGGGCAGGGTTAAATAGAAAAAAGAAAGGAGCAAAAGCGATCGCACCGAGCAGGTTTTGGTAAAAAACCGAGTCATACCAGGTATATTTTAAGGATTGCCGTTTGAATATCACTATGGCCAAGGCATTGACAACCGCGCAAGCCATAGCTGCTGATAATCCCCAAAATACTTCGCTGTCAAGTGCGATTTCCTTGTCTAGGTTAACCAAAATAATGCCCAAAAATGCCAACACTAGCAACATCGCATTTCTTATTGGAATGGCTTCTTTTAATATGAAGACACTGAAAATATTGGCGAAAATCGGCCAGGTGCTCAGCAGAATGACGGCAGAACCGATAGGGGCATAGGTATAAGACATAAAAAAGAAATACAACCGAAAAACATTTAGCGCGGAAGCAATAAGCATCAATCGGTTGTCTGCTATCCAAAACCTTCGTGTAGCACCAGATAAAAATGGCAGGAAAACCAAAACCGGTACTGCCATTCGGAGGAAAGCAAAAGAGGTAGGAGGCAATTGCAAGAGCTTCACAAAAGCACCTGAAGTACTCCAGATAATTGTCGTAATAATGATCAGGAGATAGGGGTTGGCTCTGATATTCATTATTTCACGATCAATCCGCTAAGAAATCAAAAACAATGCGCTGAAATTCCTCCGGTGTTTCAGAATGTAACCAATGACCCGCACTTTCGATGTTCGCTATCTTGGCTTTTGTAAAATACATTCCTACTTTGTCCAGATCCCCGTTTTGAATGTAATTGGACTGACCGCCTTTAATGAAAAGTGTTGGTCCTTCAAAAGGTAGAGGGGAAGTAGTGGCTGCCAGAATTTCGGCATAGTGTTCATATAATGCTTCCAGGTTAATTTTCCAGACGAATTTTCCATCACCAGACCGGGTTAAATTTTTAAGCAAAAATTGTCGTATGGCAAAATCTTTAATGTCTTCCTGCAAAAATTCATCGGCTTGATTTCTGCTTTGAAGTTGTTTCAGGTCTAATGCTCGTAAAGCCGTAAATATAAATTCGTGAGAAGGGGTATAAGCTTTGGGAGCAATATCAACGACAATAAGTTTTTTGATCTTTTCCGGAAAATCAAAAGCAAATTGCATAGCGGTCTTACCTCCCATCGAATGACCCAGAATATGACTCTGTGGAATATAATGGTCATTCATAAAGTCGAATAGATCCTCAGCCATAATGGGGTAGGAAATATCGTCAGCATGAGGAGAACGCCCGTGGTTTCTCTGGTCAATAATAAATACCTGGTACCGGGTGGCAAATTTCTTTGCCAGGCTAACCCAGTTATCCAGACTCCCAAAAAGACCGTGTAATATGATGAGCGGTGCTCCTTCACCAAAAGTTTTATAGTTGAGGTTCATACGTAAACATTTAAAAACAGGAATGTTTCCAGCGCCAAAGGTATAAGATAGAAGTAAAACATGGCTGCTTTGGTTCGCTAATTTTTTGTAGGACTATTTCCCTTCACCAAATTCTACTTTTTTATCTCGAAGGAAACGATGTATCTGAGTCAGCCATTGACTTAATACTACTTTGTCATCTTAAATGAGAATCAGTTGATTGTATTGAATATGGTATAGTCAGCTATTGGTTATGTGATTAGTTTAAAATCGCCTGAATTTCATTGAATAGCGACAAGAGGGCTTCGTCATCTATAACCGCATAACCAAATAACCTCTATAACCAAGTCCGTCACAAGTTGAAAATCAGTTAACATAGATTTTTCTTTAAAGTGGCAAAGTAGTATTAAATGATAAAATAGCATTAAACCCGGAGGCGGATTGGTTGTTTCTTTCCAAAATCAGATGCTTATGCCGGAATTACCTGAAGTGAATACCGTTCAATTATATTTTGATGAAGCAGCACTTGATAAAAGGATTGAGGAGGTCATTGTGCACGATAGCAAAATAATCCGAAATGCAGATCCGGATGTATTTATCCGGGGAATTCGCGGAAAGCGATTCACTAATTCTTACCGGCAGGGAAAATATTTTTTTGGTGACCTGGAAGATGGTAGAAGTGTCTTGTTCCATCTGGGGATGACGGGTGATTTTAAATATTACCAGGATCAGGAAGAGCCACCCAAATACGAACGGTTTGTATTTCGTTTTATCGATGGATATAATCTGGGATTTGATTGTCCGCGTAAATTTGCCCGTATCTTATTGTTAGATGATAGAACCCAATATTTAAAACAAATTCGGTTGGGGATTGACGCATTAAGGATAAAAGAAAAGCAGTTCTTGAAGTTAGCCAAGGGAAAAAAGGGTACTTTAAAGGGTTTTTTGATGAATCAACGTTATATTGCAGGGGTAGGAAACTTATATGCAGACGAAATATGCTTTCAATCAAGGGTTCACCCAGGATCAAGAGTAGATAAGTTGAGCGAACAACTGTTAAGTGCTATTTACCAAAATATGCAATCTATTCTTTCGGAAGCAGTAAGGAGACTGCCAAACTATAAAAATTATCCTCCTGATTGGTTTTGGGGATGGCGCAAAGATGGAGAAGCCGGCCCTGAAGGAAAAGGAGTTATAGAAAAATGCAAGATAGCCGGTAGAACTACTTTTTTTTGTAACGAATGGCAAAAACTGTACAAATAAATTGTTGCCAGCGATGGCTTCGGATAAATTACGTACGATCCAAACGAACCATTGGCACGGTTTTTTGGTCTTTATAGTGTACTATAGTTCGAAAATTTAATTTCCCAATATGAGAATTCTCGTCGTTTTTCTAGTCATAAGCTTTATGGCGGTTACCAATGTAATAGCACAAAGGGATACCAACCTGGTGCAATTTTCGGGAATGGTACTGGACGGTAGTACCGAAGAATTATTTCCTGTACCGTATACCAATATCTTGGTTAAAGGGAAAGGACGGGGTACTTATTCTGATTTTGATGGCTTTTTCTCTATTGTGGTGGAGAAAGGTGACACGATCGCTTTTTCCGCTATTGGTTATAAAACAGTTGACTACATCATTCCCACTAATCTGGATGACAGCCGGTATTCCATCGTTCAGTTAATGACCCAGGATGCCATTAATTTACCGGAAACGGTTGTCTTTCCCTGGCCCAGCCGTGAACATTTCAAGCTGGAATTTTTGGCAATGGACGTAACCTCTGAATTGCAGGAGAGAGCAACCCGAAACCTGGCAAATGAGACTCTCGAAAGAATGCGACGGGAAGTAGTGGCCGATGGCGATGAAAATGCTGACTATTACCTAAGGCAACAAGCTAAAAGTTCCTACTACATTGGTCAGCAACCCCCCATGAATATCTTTAATCCCATTGCCTGGAAGAAATTCTTCGATGCCTGGAAAAGAGGGGATTATAAGAAGAAATAGGTTATTTTGACGCTTGACGCTAGACGCTAGACGCTAGACGCTTAAACTAGCCGTTTTCTGCGCTTATTTAGAGAGTTCCTTAATTTGATCCTCCAATTCATACTCATCTCCTGGATTGTATCCATTGTGGCTGTAAACGATATTTCCTGCTTGATCAACTAGAAAAGTTTGCGGGATTGTTCTGAATTGCAAGGCGTTGGTAATGGAATTGTTAGGCTCAGAAAGTATGGTGTATTCCCATCCGTTGGTTGATACAATACCTGGTACCTTAGCGAGGGCTCTTCGGGTATCGATAGTGATAGCTAATATTTCTACATTGTATTTTTTCTGCCACTCCGGGTAAAAATCCACGATAGTATTAAGCTCATTGATACAGGGTTTACACCAGGATGCCCAAAAGCTCAACACCGTGATCTTTTCTTCCTTTATATAATCCTTCAAGTTGACTTGTTTCCCATCAAGCGTATACACATCGACGTCTGGCACTGATTTTTGTGCGGATAATGCATGAAAAGCACAAATAATGAAAACAACTAGTGAGAGTCTACGTAATTTCATGAGTGGTAATTTAATTTGAGTTTGAATTTTGCCGAAAACAGCTTTTCCCAAAACAAATAAAATGAGTTTAAAATCACAAGATACGTTCTACAAACGAAAAGTTGAGATCCTTATTCTATCTTTCTTTTTCCTACCTTTTTACACAAGTGCGCAGCTCATCGGACAAGATAATGGTGGACAAGTTTCAGGAGATTTTCAGCTTGGTGGGAACTTCTTCCAACGCGACAGCCTGATCGGTGCAGCCAATACTCCGCAATACGACCGGCAATTGTACGGCGCTGAGGCTTGGTTTAATTTAAATTATAGTAATTGGGGGTTTGATTTTGGTCTGCGATTCGACTTCTTCAACAACTCCAATTTGTTGAACCCTTTGGACTCTTACTCAGATGAAGGTATTGGGCGCTGGTTCGTACGCAAAAATATTGATGACCTCGACATTACCGTTGGTTATATTTATGATCAAATTGGCAGTGGTTTGATTTTCAGGGCTTTCGAAGAACGCCCTTTGCTGATCGATAACGCTTTGTATGGATTGCGCCTGGAATATACGCTTTGGGATAACGTACAGCTTAAAGGCTTCACCGGAAGGCAAAAACAACAGTTTGATACTTACGCGTCGATCATTAAAGGCTTTTCTGCCGAAAGTTTCTTTTCCTTTGAAACCCAACCTGCTCGGAAAGTATGGTCGATCGCCCCGGGCTTCGGCATCGTCAATCGTACCTTGGACGACAATACTATGGATAACCTGGTCGCCACTCTGAATACTTATTCTACAGATGATGCTTTTGTCCCCAATTATAATGCTTATGCCTTTTCTGTCTACAATACACTGACAGCAGGGAAAATAACCTGGTATCTGGAAGGGGCCTATAAAACAGAAGACGCTATGAATGATCCTTTTGGAACTTTCATAAGTGATACCATCACCATCGTCGGCGATAAATTCATTAATGAATCCGGAACGATCTTGTATTCAAGTATTGGTTACGCAGACAAAGGTTTTGCAGCCAGCGCAGAGGTACGTAGAACCGAATATTTCAGTTTTCGCACTCAACCGCAGGCACAGCTCAATCAGGGGTTGGTCAATTTTTTGCAACCTTTAACGCGCATTAATACCTACCGGCTTACCAGCCGCTACAGCCCGGCAGCGCAAGAGTTGGGAGAACTGGCTTTTCAGACGGACCTGGCATTTGCCCCCAGCCGAAACCTGAAGATGAACCTGAATTTTTCTAACGTCACGGATTTGGAAGATAACCTGCTCTACCGCGAAATATATGCGAATGTATCCTATAAGTACGAGCGTAAATGGACATTAAGCGGTGGTATTCAAATGCAGGCTTACAATCAGGAAGTTTATGAATTCAAACCAGAAGCACCTATTGTTGAGACGATTATTCCCTTTGCGGAATTTCAATACAAAATTGATCGCAGGAAAGCGTACCGGGCAGAACTACAGTACATGAAAGTCGGAGAGGACAAAAAGGCAAATGCTAAGCAAGATTACGGCGACTGGGCTTTTGCGCTGGTTGAATTCTCGATCGCTCCTCATTGGACGTTTACGGCCTCTGATATGTACAATATCAACCCGGGCAAGAATTCACCACAAGATGAAAATGGTAATAAACTGGATATTCATTATCCGCGCTTTGACGTATATTATACCCATAAGAGCAATCGATTTTCATTAAGCTACGTAAAACAAGTAGAAGGAATTGTTTGTGCTGGTGGCATCTGCCGCCTGGAGCCTGCTTTTAGCGGAGCTAAGCTGACGGTAAATAGCTCTTTTTGATAGTTTAGACGCTAGATACCAGATGCCTGACGCTAGATGTACTGCCTATCAAGGCTAGGACCAATTTAAACTACTGAAAGTTTTTTGTTACAGTGTATTTAATATTACTTGGTCACTTTAGAAAATCGGAACGCCGAACAATTCATATTATCTGTAAACTGGCATGTTAATGGGTTTATCTGTTGATTCATTTCGGGCGATTTTTTGTGTAAACTGATAAACACATAAACAAAAAAACAATAATGATTTAATTTCATGTTTGTACTCGAAGCCTCGTTTTGTTCAAGAGGATAAAGTAGGATTATATACCTTGGTGTTCGGATAGACAAACAAACAAAAGGGCCTATGAAAGATATTTTTATTTATCTCTGTTTTCTGTTTATTATCACAATTTCCGCGTGTGAAGAGATCCCTCCGATCATTACTCCGATAGAACCAGTTGAAGCTACTCCGGCGACCCGTCAGATTTTGATAGAAGAATTTACTGGCGTCAGGTGTGTGAATTGCCCGGCAGGTACGGAAGCGATAGAAGATCTGATCGATCTGTACGGTGACCGCCTGGTAGTCGTTTCTATACACTCCGGGTCCTTTGCGAATCCGTATCCCGAGAGTACTATTGATTTTCGCATGCCGGAGAGTGAAGCCATTTTGAACTTTATTGGTGTGCCGTTTGGTTACCCCACTGCTGCCATCAACCGGAAGATTTTTCCGGGGGAACAAAACCTGCAACTGGAAGGAAGAAATAAATGGGCCGGCTTTGTTGCCCAGGAGTTGGCAACCACTGCGAAATTGAGAATGGAAATTACGCCAGATTACAACGAAAATACACGTGCCCTTTCCGTAGAGATCTCCACTACTATTGAAGAATCGATAACGGCGGAGGATTTGCGCTTAACCGTGGTTATTATTGAAGATGATGTAACCGATACCCAGTTGACACCGGCAGGTATCCAACATGATTACGTTCACAAACACGTTTTGCGGCAGGTGCTGACCAGTCCTACCGGTAATTTGCTGGGAGAGGACCCAGCGGTGGGGAACTCTTTTAAGCGTACTTTTTCTACAGTTATTCCTTTGGATTTTAAAGAAGAAGATGTCAAAGTGGTTGCTTTCATAAGCCTTTCTGGTGATGAGAAAGAGGTTTTGCAAGCGGCGCAGCAAAGTATTTTGGATTAAGGAGGGTCTCCCTGAAAATAAGAGGCAATCCCTTTACAGAATTTTTTTTGCAACTTCCATTTTTACTATACTCCACCCATAATTTCCAGGGTTGCTTGCCTTTGATTTAGAATTTTCTTATAAAATCTGTGTAAATCAGTGTTTGTCTGCGTCCAACTTTTCTGAATGACGTGAACTAGAGATTCCCTGAACTTATTTGTGCTTCCTTCGATTTACGCGGGACAGTTTTAACAGTATTGACAACGACCGGAACTGGACTACCAAAGGCAGTTAAAAGTTCCGGTTCTACAATTAAGTACACCGATACTAAAGTCCATGGATTCGGGTTTGCAATCCTAATACCATAAAAATTTCAAAACCAACACATTGCACCTAATCTAAACCTCTAGTTCACGTTGAATACTGAGTATGATGCTTACTGAAGTTGTCCGACGTTATAATTTCACGTCAGTATAATGCACCACAAATCTAACTGAAACCAGCACTTTTGTATATGCCCTAGTCTTTTGGTATTACAGTTGAACATAGAATCGGCTGAAGCAGAAGTGAGAAAAAGCCAACTCCGGGTAGAGCGTAGTGAATAAAAAATTCCCTCTACCCGAAGTAAAGTATGGATCAAATGCGCTCCAACTTGATGGGGTATGACTTGCCCGCATTCCACTGGCAAACGTAAATGTTTTTATCCTCGTCGATGCAAACGTCGTGGCAATGGTCAAACACCTTTTCTTGTTGAACCATGACCTCTAGTTCACCTTTCCTGTATTTAGGAGCAGTACCACCAGGGTTGGAGACTACTTTGTTATTTTTATCCAGTATCGTCACGAAGCCTGAATTTGGGGTACGGTTTAAGTACCTTAGCCGAGACCAGCATACACCAGCATAAAGATTTTCGTCATCAATAACCGGGCGACAAACAAAGGCACCGGGTAAGAAAATAGTTTCCAAATATTTACCATCCAGCGTGAAGCGTTTAAAAGCGTTGTGTGAACGAGAAGTGATCAATAGGGTAGGAGTGCCTCCTTCACGGTGATCGACACAGATGCCATGAGCTGTTGCAAATTGGTCGTCCGCATCTCCTTTACCGCCAAACTTTCGGATGAATTCTCCTTTTTCGGAAAATTGCAGGATGTATTGGGAGCCATAGCCATCCGTAACGTAGATATCCCCGTTGGGTCCAATAGCGGTTTCCGTCGGAATGAACCCGTCTTCGGCTTCGTAAGCACTGTATTTTGAAGGATGTTCAATACGCATTAATTCCTTACCATCCAGCGTGGTTTTTACAACAGCGCCGCCTTTGCCTCCTTTTCCATTGTCACTGATAAATAGAAATTCCTCACCGCCGGCATTCCAAAGTGTCAAACCATGTCCGCCTGGGTAAGTGGTGCCCCAGTGGTTCAGTAATTTACCTGATTTATCATAGATCAAAATATTATTCTTGGTTTCGTCTCCGACCATGATCAGCCGGCCTTTGGAGTCCATTACCATTTCGTGGCAATTATTGACGGGCGTTTTGGCTGGATCCAGGTTTCCCCATTCTTTGTGGACGCGGTACTTAAATTTCCCATGGCCCAGAACCAAATCAGGAACAAAAGACTTCGATTGGCCGATATAGAAATGGGGAACCGCTAATGCGCCTACCGCAAAAGCGGAAGTGTTTTGAATAAATTTTCTGCGATTGGTTTTCATGACTGCTATATTTTATTTTGTTGCAAATTGGAATCCCGTATCAATTTCCAGTTCGGGCAATGCTTCTTTAAGCTGGGCTGCTCCTTCTTCCGTTACCTTGGTTTGCCACAGGTACAAGCGCTTTAAGCTCGTTATTTTTTTCAGATGTGGTATAGCCCCATCTGTGATGGGAGTACCGTAAAGGATAAGGGACTCAAGATGGGATAGGCTTTCTAAGTAAGTAAGGCTTTGATCACTGATGGGGTTGTTTTCCAGCCTTAAGCGGGTTAAGTTGGGAAAATTGCCGATAATGTTCAGGTGTTCATCCTGTACTCCGGCGTTTCCTAAATTTAGCCAGGTGATGTTGTTCTGCAAGGCTTCCAAAGCCTGGATGCTTTCAGTAGTAACGGTTGCGCTGCCGGTTGGCCAACTGATCTCCAGAAAATTATTGTTGTCCGCAAGGGTGTTGATCTTAAAGCCTTTCTGGACAACTTCCTCGATCACGCTGTCGTCCACTGCTTCAACTTTTGCTGTTTCGTAGTAGGGCCTGGGCTCAGTATCCAGCTCGAACAGATTTAGCAGTATGGTTTTAACATCTTCGGAAAGAGAAGCTTGGGTCACATTGGTTTCAAAAAGTTCGGATTGGGATAACCACCATTGGATAAGCCTCTTTTCCGGGTAGCTCATCGGTGTTCCTTTCGGTGGCATGTATTTGGGATTATCGGTCTCGAGCGTTAATCGCCGGAATAGCTCACTTTCGCCTACATTTCCTGCGAAAACAACCTCTCCGTTGTCGCCGCCTTCGACTAATAATTCAGGGGTGCTCATGTTCAAGCCGCCTCTGGCGACCTCATCATTATGGCAATGCATGCATTTTTTATCCAGGATAGGTTGAATGATGTCCCCATAAATCAAAACAGAATCGGGATTAGTAAGTGAAGGATACCGCTCATTACTTTCTGATTCATAACCCAATAAGCTTTGGAGAGGAGCTGGTGCCTTTTCTACCAGATAATCTGAGCCATGCGTTAAATTCCCACCTTGGTGTCCGCCTGCCAAAAGCAAAATAAAAGCCAATACGTTAAAAGCATTGTGTAAGGTTGGTTTAAAGGAAGCTGCATTTCGTTTCATTATCCAACCTAGGACACAACAAACCGTAATACTTACCCCCAACCAGCGATGCCAGAATAAGGTGTCTTCTGCATAAGAGCCTTCAGTTGCAAGCAACCAACCAAAAACGGTCGTGACCAGTGCACTTAAGGCACTCAGAAACCAACCATTGATCACTAGCCGATCATATTTATTATCGCGATCAAACCATTCCAAGAGGACGGTAAAAATTAAAAAGCCAATGGGCAAGTGAACCATGAGTGGATGCAGGCGCCCTAAAAATCCCGTAAAGCTGGCCAGTAATACTGGTATCATACTGTTTAAAGTTGTGTTTTTATGCTATTATATCGTTTACTACCTTTCCGTGAACATCCGTCAGCCGGTACCTTCGGCCCTGGAACTTAAAGGTCAGTCTTTCGTGATCGACCCCAAGCAGGTGCATTAATGTGGCTTGAAAGTCGTGTACATGTACTGGGTTTTGAATGACGTTGTAGCCGAATTCATCGGTAGCTCCCCAGGTGAATCCTTTTTTTACTCCTGCTCCTGCCATAAAAATAGTAAAACATTTAGGATGGTGGTCACGGCCGTAATTGTCGACCGTTAATTTACCCTGGGAGTAATTGGTACGGCCAAACTCGCCGCCCCAAATAACTAGGGTATCTTCCAGCAATCCGCGTTGCTGGAGATCGGTCAGTAATGCGGCAGTTGGCTGATCGGTTTCTTTGCATTGCACCTTAATAGCATTGGGCAAGTTCCCGTGTTGATCCCAGCCTTGATGGTACAATTGAATGAATTTTACATCGCGTTCCGCCAGGCGTCTTGCCAGCAGGCAATTGGCAGCAAAAGTGCCGGGCGTACGGCTGTCTTCACCGTACATATCGTAAATATAATCTGGTTCTCCCGAAGTGTCCATAATTTCGGGCACGGAAGTTTGCATGCGAAAGGCCATTTCATACTGAGCTATACGGGCCAGAATTTCAGGGTCGCCGATATCCTGGTGGTTGATTTTTTCCAGTTCCGCCAGATAATCCAACTGTTCTTTTCTGCTGTTTTCATTAACGCCGGGAGGATTGCTGAGGTAAAGCACTGGGTTTTTACCGGCACGAAACTGTACGCCTTGATGTTGTGAAGGTAGAAACCCGTTGCCCCATAAGCGGGAATACAAGGGTTGACCGTATTTGTCCTTGGTTACTAACACTACAAAGCTCGGGAGATTTTCATTATCCGATCCCAGGCCATAGCTGAGCCAGGAACCAATAGAAGGGCGACCTGGAAATTGGGATCCCGTTTGAATAAAGGTAGCGGCGGGGTCGTGATTGATGGCTTCCGTATACATCGATTTAATAAAACACAGCTCATCCGCTAGCTGGGCAGTATAGGGCATTAATTCGCTAAACCAGGCGCCGCTGTCTCCGTATTGTTTAAATTCAAAAAGAGAACCGGCGAGAGGAAAGGAGTTCTGACCGGAAGTCATACCGGTCAGGCGCTGCCCTTTTCTTATGCTTTCCGGCAATTCCTGCCCATTCATTTGCTTTAATAAAGGCTTGGGGTCGAACAAATCCAGTTGAGAGGGGGCGCCGGATTGGAAAAGGTAGATCACTCTTTTGGCGCGGGCGGGGAAGTGCGGTTTGCCGAGGATACCCCCGCCTCCGGGACCAGTAGTGTTGCGGCCCATTAAGCTGGTTGGAGATAAGAATGAAGCCAAACTTAAGGCTCCAAGGCCCAAGGAAGTTTTGGTCAAAAAGTCCCGGCGGGTATACTTCTCATTTTGATGGTGACAGTGCATAATTATCAAGATTAAATTTATGGTTAAGGGTGTGTAAGTAGGAACACAAAGACTTCACCGGACCCACATTGCCCATTGTTCATTGCTCATTGTTCATTGCTCATTGTTCATTGTTCATTGTTCATTGTTCATTGCTCATTGCTCATTGCCATTGCATTACCGTTTCATATACGCTTCATCGTGATTGATCATGGTACTGGCGACGACTGCCAGGGCCGCTGTTTTAGTTTCGTCCAGTTCTTCGGGAATGGGGGCTTCGCCTACCGATAGCAATTCCGCAGCACTAGCTTTATCTTTTTTAAAGAGTTCCAGTTGTTCCTGGTATAATCCGACAAAAAGTTCTTTTTCAACGGGTTTTAGGTGTCTTCCGGTTACCAGGCGGAAGGCGTAATTGATTTGCTTTTCCAGTTGAGGTTCTTTTTCTAACTGAATTCTTTGGGCCAATACCCTGGCTGCTTCGACAAATTGCGGGTCGTTTAGTAGTACCAATGACTGTAATGGGGTATTGGTATTTTCCCGTTTAACGACGCAAATGTCACGGTTAGGGGCATCAAAGGCCGTCATTGCCGGATGAGGAGAAGTACGCTTAACAAAGGTATATAAACTGCGACGGTATAAGCTATCTCCCATCGTTTCTTTATAGCGCAGCAAAATATGAGAGAAGTTGCCTTTTTCTATCCATAGTCCTTCCGGTTGATATGGCCTAACACTGGCACCGCCAACCTTTTTAACCAGTAGTCCGCTGGCTGCTAAAGCATTATCTCTGATCATTTCTGCCGGTAACCGGTAGCTTGGGCCTCTGGCCAGTAATTCATTTTCGGGATCCAGCGATTTCAGCTTTTCATTTAATTTGGAAGACTGGCGGTAAGTAGCCGACATGACAATGGTTTTCAGTAGGTTTTTTAAATCCCATTCGTTTTCCATGAAATGCACGGCGAGCCAATCCAGCAATTGAGGGTGGGTAGGCAGGTCTCCCTGAACACCAAAATCCTGTGGCGTTTTTACAATCCCTTGTCCAAACAACATTTGCCAGTACCGGTTTACCGTTACTCTGGCGGTAAGGGGATTGTCCTTTTGGAAAAGCCACTTAGCCAGCCCTAAACGGTTCCGGGGATATTCTTTCGAAAATGGTGGTAAAACTTCCGGAGTGCCCATATCAACCTGGGCAATAGGGGCGTCGTATTCCCCGCGGTTGTAAACAAAAGCAGGGCGTGGTTGAGGCATTTCTTCCATGACCATTACTTCCGGAATCTTATTAAGGGTATCCAACAGCATTTCCCGCAGTGCTTTTAAGCGATCCCGGTGTTCCTTTACTTGGGGTTGCCGGTCTAACCAGTAATCCATTAATTGGTTATTTGCCGGGGCATTGAATGTCTCATCATTAGCCAGGAAAGCCATTTCCAGTGCCGTTAATGACCGGTTGTAGATTTCTATCTGGTCGATAGCTCCTTTGAATATACCGTTCTCGCCGGTAAAAGAGCGGTAGCTTTTCCCAGTTCTCAAAGGTTTTCGGTAAGGGGTGTGCACGGCCCCTCTGATCGGGTAGATACTTTTGTATAAACGGTCATAGGAGGTCTTGGTATCCGCCTTTTTGCCATTGACGTATATGTTTATTCCGCTTGCCTTGCCGGAACCGTCATACGAAAATCCGACATGGGTCCATTGACTGGTTTTTATGGAATCTTTCGTGATGACCTGGCAGTAATTATGGGGCAAAGAGTGGATAAGTCTTACGGACAGTTGATTCAAGCTATCCAGGTAAAAATCCCAACCTCGCCAGAAGTCGTTTTTACCGCCGGCATTGCCGATTATGGTCTGGGTTTCCAGTTTTTTCCTTTTCGTAGTATTGATCCATACGCCGACCGAAAAGGGCTCAGTATATTCAAAATCCCCTATTTCACTGAGGTGAACGACATCATAATCGTCCCTAAAAATGAGGGCTTTACCCTTTTTTCCATCGGAAGTTTTTAGGGCTGTGCTGGCGGTCGCTTTTGGATTATGGTCTACCAGAAATTGTTTTTTAGGGTTTTCAATGATCTTATCGAACGGAAAGTAGCCAATTCGCCCGCCGGGCTGGAAATCAGTGGGAAGTTGTTGGATAAAATCTTTTGTTGTCATCAATTGGCTTTCTGTTTTTTCCAGGGCTTTTTCTTCCTGGGAGATTTGCTTTTTCAATTTTGCGATCTGTGCATCCGTTTTTTCGTCTGCTATTAGAAGCATGGGGCCGTAGTTGCCGTCATCGCCGGTCATTCCGAGTTCTTTGACATTGTTGAAGAAAGCGGTCATTTTATAATAATCCTTTTGGCTGATGGGGTCAAATTTATGGTCGTGACAACGTGCGCAATTCATGGTGAGTCCGAGTAGGGCGGTGGCGGTCGTTTCGGTTCGATCAAATACATAATTGAGACGAAACTCTTCATCTACTGCTCCACCTTCGGCTGTCATAGGATGATTGCGGTGAAAGGCGGTAGCTAATTTTTGCTCCTTGCTGGCATCGGGCAGTAGATCGCCTGCCAATTGCCAGGTGATGAATTGGTCGTAGGGCATGTTTTGGTGAAAAGCATCGATCACCCAATCGCGCCAGGGCCACATGAAGCGATACCCGTCAGCGTGCATGCCGTGAGAATCGGCGTACCGGGCAATGTCCATCCATTCCATCGCCAGTCTTTCGGCACAAGCTTCGGAAGACAGCAGCCGGTCGACTATTTTTTCGTAAGCGTTATTACTGTTATCATTTAGAAAGGCGTCAATTTCTTCAACGGTGGGTGGCAGCCCGGTCAGATCCATAGTTACCCTGCGTAACAAGCGTTCTTTATCTGCTTCTGGTGAAAACTTTAAACCTTTGGCGGCTAGTTTTTGGGCGACGAATTTATCGATGGGATGTTCTACACCGGCTTCAACTTTTGGGAGGGGGGGCTTTTGCGGCGGAATAAAAGCCCAGTGGTCCTTCCATTCGGCCCCTTGTTCTATCCATTTGATCAATGTGGCTTTTTCGTGGTCAGTTAAGCTTAATTTAGATTCGGGGGTAGGCATAATAAATTCAGGATCCTCACTCAAAATTCTTTTGACCAAAGCACTTTTAACAGGCTTGCCGCTAACGATGGCATGACCATGACCGCTGGCAAGGGCAGCGAAGGCCGTTTCTTCAATGTCAAGTCGCAGATCCGCTTTTCGGGCTTTTTCATCCGGTCCGTGGCAGTGGAAACAGCGATCAGATAATATCGGTCGGACGTGGAAATTGAAATCAATTTTTTCGGGTAGATCCTGGTAGGCTTTTGAAACAGATTCAGGCATGTCCACTTCACACGAAGTGGTGAGCATAGTAATAAATGCGAGAATGACAGCAGACAGGCGATCCATGGTTCCTCATTTTCGTTGAGCAATGATAAAAATATATTTGGCAGGCTTAACATTGGGTAGATAAAATTACTGCTTTTGGGATTGAACTCCAAAATTTTTGAGGGGTCACCTTAAAGTAAAGCAGCGACGTTGTTCCGAACAACGTCGCTGCTTTACTTTAAGGCGTTTCTTTGGTCTTAGTGACAAAGGCTTAATAAACATCAGGTCATTTTCGGTAACAACCGTTGAAGAAAATCCTCCCGAAAGGTCTCAAAGTCAAAACCTTTGATTTTAGTCGGCCGGTTGAGACAGGTGATCAAGCCCTCTTTGAGGTATTCCCTCATGCCCTTTTTGTCAAGCTGAACAGCTTTTTCGTAATCTAATTCGATCGATAGAACCATTCGCTTTTGGCTAGGGAAGTAGCGGTTTCGGTTTAAGTTTTCGGGTCGTTTTTGGGACAATATGGTTACATCGTAGGTTACTTGCTCTACGGTTTTGCCGTATTTTGATAGATTGAAATTTGCATTGATATGGTTATCAAATTCAACAATATTAAATTTTTCGAAGAGCCTATCTTCAATGAACAACAATGTGTAAAAGTCAGGTACTTTCCTTATTTCTTGATTCTGTTCCCTGGTGGACGTTCTAACCATAATTTTTTGTTTACTAAGCGTTCCATATTTTCTGGATGGAGTCTGTAATTATATATTTTTCTCAATTGTTCTTGATAACAAGAAGTTCTATTTCCATAATATTGAGGCGATAGAAAAGTTTTGTTCTTAACATATTCTTTAGCTTTTTGCCGTTCCTGAAAATCACATGTTTCTCCATATCGCCAAACTTCTCCAGTTCTCAAATATATCTTAATTTGTGGAGGAGGGCAACTATAGCAGTCTCGATAACCATTATCACGCGCCCTCGCGACATATTGAACACAATTCTCTTCCTGTTCAATCCGGTTTTCCAGCTCTTGTTTTTCTTTCTCCGCATGCTGGTATACACCTCGTTCGTCTATTACCACTTTCTCGTCAGTTCCAGGTACGGTTTTCAGCATAAATTGTACGAGGGCAATGAGCACAGCAATGCCAATAAAGTGTGGTAAAAAATTGAAAGGAGGTTTATAGGGAATTCCTTTCTTCTTTTGAGGTTTTAAAATAATGATTTGCTTTCGGTTGTTAAGATTGCCTTCAATTTCAAATTTAAACATTTGCCATTATTGCTTTTTTGAATAACGTGGCAATATAAGTGCTTTTTTTAATAGAGTCAATGTGTGAATATTGTTTTTATCATATAAAATCAGAAAAGTCATTTTTTTATTTATTTAATTATATTTTTTTGCATTAATTTAAAAAATATTTAAATTAATGCATTTTTTTCATTTAAAGGGGTGGTTTATAATTTGATATTGTTTTTCCTTGGTAAATAGAACAGTACCTACACGTAGAATCTCCTATTTGTAAATAGAAAGAGTTGGAATGGGGCAGCCTATATAAAACAAAGCAGCGACTTTGCTCGAAGCAAAGTCGCTGCTTTGTTTGGTATTTAACTGACTGCGGCTGCTTACCTTGCAAAAGCCACCGCCCGTTTTTCCCGGATCACGGTCACCTTGATCTGGCCGGGATATTGCATTTCGTCCTGGATCTTTTGGGAGATCATAAAGGACAGATCATCAGCATATTGGTCAGTAACCTTATCGCTTTCAAGGATAACGCGTAATTCGCGGCCTGCTTGCATTGCATAGGCTTTTTGCACGCCGTCGTGACCCATGGCGATCTCTTCCAGTTCTCCGATTCTTTTCAGGTAGCTTTCAAGGATTTCCCGCCGTGCACCCGGGCGTGCGCCTGAGATGGCATCACATGCCTGTACGATCGGAGAGATGATGTTATTCATTTCTATTTCGTCGTGGTGAGCACCGACGGCATTGCAAACAACGGCGTGTTCTTTGTATTTTTCACACATTTTCATACCCAACAGGGCGTGAGACAATTCTGATTCTTCCTCTGCTACTTTTCCAATATCGTGGAGTAGGCCCGCACGTTTGGCCAATTTGATCTGTTTGTTGCTCAGGCCTAATTCTGCGGCCATGATGGCGCATAGATTAGCTGTTTCGATAGAGTGCTTAAGCAGGTTCTGCCCGTAAGAAGAACGGAAGCGCATTCTCCCCACCATTCTGACCAGGTAAGGGTCGAGGCCATGCAGGTCCAGCTCGATAATCGTTCTTTCACCTATTTCCACGATTTGTTCTTCCAGTTGCTTCCTGGTTTTAGTCACTACTTCTTCGATGCGGGCGGGGTGTATTCTGCCGTCAGCAACGAGTCTTTTGAGAGCCAGACGACAAACTTCTCTGCGGATAGGGTCAAAGCTTGAAATGACAATAGCTTCGGGCGTATCATCGACGACAATTTCGGCACCCGTTGCGGCTTCCAGCGCCCTGATATTCCGGCCTTCGCGCCCGATGATCTGTCCTTTAAGATCATCGCTATCGAGGTTGAATACGGAGACTGTATTCTCAATCGTATACTCCGCACACATTCTTTGAATGGTTTGAATAACGATTTTTTTAGCTTCTTTTTTAGCATTATTTTTAGCGGCGGCAAGGGTTTCTTTTACCACGGCCATTGCCTCGGTCTCTGATTTGGCCTTAACGGCTTCTAAAAGTTGCTCCTTAGCTTCTTGTTCGCTTAATTTAGCCACATTTTCCAACTCGCGGATCCTGATCTCATTAGCGGAGTCCAGCTCTTCTTTTTTTCTGGCTACTATTTTCAGTTGTTTTTCGAGATTTTCTCTGATCGCTTTGACGTCAACTTCGCGTTGTTCAAGGTCAGCTAGTTGTTCCCCTAACTTTTCGACTTTTTGTGAATAGGCTTTTTCTTTTTGATCCAATTCTTTTTCCAGGGACTTTACTTCTATCTCCCGCTCCTTCATTTCCATCACGTGGTTCGACTTTTTGTTTTCGAACTCACTTTTCAGACGACTGAACTTCTCCTTTGCTTCCTGTATTTTTTTCTGTTTTATTTTTTCATTTTTTCCTTCGGCACTGCTGACGATTTTTTCCGCTTTTGTTTCTGCTTCGTCAATAATTCGTTTAGCCGTAAGGCGAGCTTCCTTGACTTCTAGGTCTGCTTTGGCGTTTAATTCATTTATTTTCGATTGATTAGCCCTTTTCAGAAGAATTTGAGATATAAAATATCCCACTATTATTCCCACTACGGCTCCTATTATCAATTCCATATTGTTGCATTTATAGTGAAAAAAATTATTTTAAAATTTTACTATTCGAAAAATGTACAAGCCCAAGACCAAATAGTATGGCATTGGATCATTGTTGAATGAAAATGAACTTTAAAAAGGAAGAAAGGAATTGAAGGATTTTAATCGAGAAGTATTGTGGTGAAGCATATTATTAATCGATGAGTTGATCGAGTAATTGCTCCAGCTCAGCAAGCCTATTTTCTATGGAATTGTATTGATCAAGAGTAAGTTTTGCTTTTTGCAGATCAACCGCATAAGTCAATGCAGCCATACTAAGACAATCTTGTTTATCTTTATTCTTATACGTGACTTGATATTGACTAATTTTATCATTTACATCATTGGCTATTGCTCTGATATTAGATTCATCTGGCTTCCTTACTTTCAAAGGATAAGGCCTTCCAGCGATCATCACCGTCATATTAACCAATTCTTGACCATCCATACATTAATTGTTCTTTAGCCAATCGATACATTTTTCTAAATCTTCAATGTATTGATCAATTTGCTTTTTGAGCTGCTTAATTTGTTCTGGATTAATGTTCTTCATCTGTTCTTTCCCCCCTGCTTTCGCTTTAAGTTCTGTTTGTAGCTTCAAAATAGCAGCATCTTTTTCTGCCAATTGTCGCTGTAACGTTTGTTTATTTTTTTTTAGGGATGCGTTTTCCTTTTGAATACGCTCCAATTTTAATGCTAAAAGCTTTATTTTTAATTCAATATTTTCAATTTGCTCTAATAGATCCATATTCATCCGGTAAGGAAGCTATCATTTGATTATCTTCTGATTATAGCTCCTAATTTGGCTTCGTATTCTTGAATCAACTTATTGATTACTTTATCAACTTCTTTATCCTTGAGAGTCTTGGAGTGGTCTTCGAATAAAAAGCTTACGGCGTAAGACTTTTTGCCCTCTCCAATTTGCTCTTCATTTTCGTATACGTCAAATAAATTCGTATGCGTTAATAATTTTTTACCCACTTTATTGGCCAATGCTACAATATCACTAAATTTTACGGAATTATCAACAATCAATGCTAAATCTCTTCTGGTAGCAGGAAATTTGTTCAACTCTTCAAATATGATTTTATGCTTCTTTAAAGCCTTTAAAATATTGTCCCAGTGAAAATCGGCAAAATATACGGCATGGCGAATGTCTATACTCTTTGATATCTTAGGGTTGACCCGGCCAAATCGTACTAATTGCTGAGGGCCGCGATGGTATTCAATGGCCGAGAGGAATACCGTATCATCCAATACTGATTCTTGATAACCTGTAATACCCAAGCGCTTAAGTATATTTTCAACATAGGTTTTTAAAGTATAAAAACTGGTTTGTCTATTATCGGGATTGAGCCAACTTTCCGGGCTGCGTTTTCCGGTAAGGATCAAACTTAAGTGTGAACGTTCTATAATTTCGTCTTCCTTATCCATTTGATAAGACTTGCCGAACTCGTACAGTTTTAGATCGTTTTGCTGGCGATTTTGATTGTGGATAACGGCTTCCAAACCGCTCATGAGCATTTCCGGCCGCATAATATCCAGGTGAATATTGGAGGTATTATTGATGAAGACCAAATTGTCCACAGCGATCGAAAATGTATTTTCTTGGTAATACTTAGATTGTGATAATGAAACGGCCATCATTTCATAGAAACCGTTTGCGGTAAGAAAATCACCAATAATATTCCTGATTTCGGAGGGGTCAGGCTTCGGCGAGATGGTTATTGAGGTAGAGATCTGATTGGAAATCGGCACTTTGTTGAAATCGTATATCCTCAGGATCTCTTCTATAACGTCAATTTCTCGCAATACATCTGATTTATTGGTGGGTACTGCCACGGTAAATGCGGACTTTTCTTCTTTGGTGATCTCCATTTCCATGGCTTCGAGGATAGCCCTGATATCCTCTTTGGCAATTTCAACGCCTATGAGTTTATTTACCCTGTCATATCTGACTCTTATCTCTTTGGGAGTGATTGGGGTAGGATAAATATCAATAATGTCAGAAGAAACGATACCACCTGCCAGTTCATGGATTAGAATGGCTGCTCTTTTTAAGGCATCGATAACTACGTTAGGATCACTTCCTTTTTCGAACACTTTAGCGGCGTCCGTCCTAAGGTTGTGGCGCATACTGGTGCGCCTTATCCATTTGGGATTAAAATGGGCAGATTCCAAAAAGATAGTGGTGGTTTGATCAGTAATACCTGATTTCAGGCCGCCAAAAACGCCGCCAATACACATGCCGTCAGCATCACCATTACAAATCATGAGATCTTCAGCGTCGAGTTTGCGTTCTACTTCGTCAAGGGTGGTAAAAGTAGTATTGGCAGGTAATGTTTTGACTATAATTTTGTGGCCCCTGACTTTGTCAAGGTCGAATGCATGAAGCGGTTGGCCGTATTCGTGCAAAACGAAATTGGTAATATCTACTACATTGTTAATCGGTCTGACCCCAATGGCGTTCAGCCGGTTCTTCAACCAGTCCGGAGAATCTTTGATGGTAAGCCCTTTGATCGTGACGCCGGCGTACCTGGGACAGGCTTCTTCGTTTTCTACGACTACTTCAACGGGAAGGTCGTAATTCGAGATTTGAAAACGACTCAAATCCGGCATTTTAATATTGACGCTGCTATCGAAATTGATCTTGAGTGCTGCTGCGAGATCTTTTGCAACGCCCAGGTGGTTGGTCGCATCCGAACGATTGGGTGTCAGGCCGATCTCATAAACATAATC
The DNA here is from genome assembly GCA_964533785.1 of uncultured Saprospiraceae bacterium. Classification (GTDB taxonomy): domain Bacteria; phylum Bacteroidota; class Bacteroidia; order Chitinophagales; family Saprospiraceae; genus JANQRV01. The sequence goes on from CAZHNG010000035.1 coordinate 22,418, forward strand.
ATTTTCAATATTGAAATAGGTTTTGGCCAAGGTTCCTGTCTCTACTTCCTTGGGCAAGACCATTATACCGTCGTGATTATCTCCCAGTCCAAGTTCATCTTCTGCGCAGATCATCCCTTCTGAAGTTTCTCCCCTGATTTTTCCTTTTTTTACGGTCCAGGGTTCTCCTTCGGCACTGTATAGCGTAGTGTCAACCGTAGCGACCAATACTTTTTGCCCTTTGGCTACATTCGGAGCACCACATATGATTTGCAAATCCTTTTCTACGCCAATGTCGACTTTGGTCAAAGAAAGCCGGTCGGCATTGGGGTGCTTTTCGCAACTGGTAACATAGCCTACCACTACTCCTTCTAATCCTCCTTTGATACTTTCCACTTTTTCCATGCCTTCTACTTCCAGTCCTATACTTGTTAGGATCTCACCCACTTTTTCCGGCGGCAAATCAATATTGAGGTAATCTTTTATCCAATTTAATGATACGTGCATGTCGGTTGATCTTTGTAAGAATCACAAAATTAATAAATATAGTGGTAGCTGTGGGTATATATCGATTAGAAGATTCCCTGCAGAAATATTTTCTACGCCATATTTTTGAAATAACCTGGTAAGGAGGGAAAAAAGTTCAACACAATTAAACTAAAAAATTGGAATTGCTGGAATTAGGACGGCATAGATTAAAAAATCGCCACGAAAGCACAAAAGATCATAAAATATTAAACAAAAAAATCCATTCGTGTATTCGTGGCGATTGTGGTTAAAGCTTTTGCTTGATCTCGATGATCTCGTATCCTTCGATGACATCGCCATCTTTTATGTCATTAAAGTTTTTGATTGAAATACCACATTCAAGGCCGGCTTTAACTTCTTTGACATCGTCTTTAAATCGTTTGAGGGAGGAAATTTCTCCAACAGCCCCTTCTTTGGTAGGGAATACGACGATACCATCCCGAATAAGTCGAATATTGGTATTTCTAGTGATTTTTCCTTCTTGTACATAACAACCCGCAATGGTACCAACTTTACTGATCTTAAAGGTCTCACGTACCTCAACCTGGGCCACCACTTTTTCTTCTTTAATGGTATCCAACATACCCTCGATGGCTTTTTTGAGTTCTTCAATAGCCTCGTAGATAATGGAGTAAGTTTTTATTTGGACACCTTCACGTTCAGCTAATTTACGGGCACCACTCGAAGGACGAACCTGGAAACCGATAATGATCGCATCGGAAGCCGAAGCAAGAAGAACGTCGGATTCGATGATTTGACCTACCGCTTTGTGGATAATATTCACCTGAACTGTTTCGTGAGATTGTTTGATCAGGGAGTCGGAAAGTGCTTCCACCGAACCGTCAACATCACCTTTTACGATCAGGTTCAATTCTTTAAAGTTACCAAGCGCTAGACGCCTACCGATTTCATCTAAACTAATGCGTTTAGTGGCCCGGTTGGCCTGTTCTCTGGCAATTTGAGCCCTTCTGTTGGCAATTTGTCTGGCCTCCTGTTCGGAGTCCACCTCTTTAAAGCGGTCTCCCGCTTGTGGCGCACCGCTTAATCCGAGTACAAGAACTGGTGCAGACGGCCCTACTTTTTTAACTCTTTTCCCGCGTTCATTGAACATGGCTTTGACTTTTCCGGAGTATTCACCGGCTACTATAGGATCGCCGATAGAAAGCGTTCCGGTTTGTACCAGCATTTTAGTGACGTAGCCTCTACCTTTATCCAGGGAAGCCTCAATAACTGCTCCGGCAGCTGCTCGGTCAGGATTCGCCTTTAATTCAAGTATTTCAGCTTCCAGCAGTACTTTTTCTAATAATTCTTCAATTCCCTGGCCGGTCTTGGCAGAAATATCCTGAGATTGGTATTCTCCTCCCCATTCTTCTACCAATAGATTCATAGAAGCCAGTTCTTGTTTGATACGCTCCGGTTGAGCTCCTTCCTTATCGATTTTATTAATAGCAAAAACGATGGGAACACCTGCCGCCTGAGCGTGGCTAATGGCCTCTTTGGTTTGAGGCATGATAGCATCGTCTGCAGCGACAATGATAATTGCGATGTCTGTTGCTTTTGCACCACGGGCTCTCATCGCAGTAAAGGCTTCGTGTCCCGGGGTATCTAGAAATGTGATCTTTTTACCATCGACTTTGACTTCGTAAGCTCCAATATGTTGCGTAATACCTCCGGCCTCGCCGCCGGCAACATTGGCAGAACGGATATAATCCAGCAAGGAGGTTTTACCGTGGTCAACGTGTCCCATTACCGTAACGATCGGAGCACGAGGGACTAAATCTTCAGGATCGTCGATTATTTCTTCTTCTTCACTATCTACCTCTTCAACACTGATAAATTCTACCTGATGATCAAATTCATCTGCAACGAGTTCTATGATTTCAGCATCTAATCTTTGATTGATAGATACGATCACGCCAAGGTTCATACAAGTGGTGATAACATCGGTCACGGGAACATCCATTAGGGAAGCCAGTTCGGAAACGGTTACAAACTCGGTGAGTTGTAACTTATCGTTTTGTTGTTCTTGCTCTTTGGCTTCTTGTCTTTCACGCATTCGGTCCCTATTCTCCCGGCGCAGTTTTTGGCGTTTTTTCTTACCGCCGCCGGAAAGCCTGGCCATAGTTGCCTTGATCTTTTCTTCGATCTCCTTAGTGGATACCTCTTTCGGCTGATCTTGACGACCACGGTTTCTAGAACCTGAACGATTACCTCTGTCGCGCCCTGACCTTCGGGAAGATCTGTCTTTGCCTGAAGGAACCGTTGAAATTGTTCTTCGGACTCTTTTCCTTTTTTTCTTTTCGTCGGCAGAAGTTTGATCTTCCTTAGACTTGGGTTTTGGTTTTTTCTTATCCTGCTGGGATTTGCCTGCTTTGGTTTTTTCTTTAGGCTCTTCTTTCTTTTTCTTTTTCTTTTTAAACTTGTCCGTATCGATTTTCCCCAGGATCTTTAATCCCCTCAATTCCGGAGCTTCCGCCCTCAATACCTCATCTTTGGGAGCTTGTGAGCCGGAAGCTTCTTCTTTCTTGTCCTGGGTAGCTTCTTTTTTCTGCTCTTTGTTTTCTTTTTCTTCTTCTTTTTTTGCTTTAACCGGCTTGGTTTCTTTTTGGGGTTTAGGGGCCTCTTTTTTAGGAGTTTCTTTCTGAATGTTCTCTTCTTCAGTTTTAGAAATAGCTTCTTTTTCTTGAGGCTTTTCTTTTGGAGGAAGGGTAGCCTTGGAAGTTTTAGCTTCTGTATCTTCTTTCTTCTGCTCTTTTACTTTTGTTTCGACAGGTTCTTCTTTCTTGCTAGGAGCTTTTTCCGGTTGCTGATCGATTTTTTCTTTTGTGGATTGATCTTCAACAGGTTTTTCAACCGTTTTTTCTTTTTTCGCTTCGACTTTTTTGCCTTTATTCTTCAGGCGGCTGCTGAGGTCGATCTTACCAACCACTTTTAATTTAGCTTCCGGAACATCTGCTTTGACTACTTCTTCGTTGGAGGCAGGAACTGGTTCGTTCTTCCTTTCTTCAGCAGGTTGTTTAACTTTTTCTTCCGTAGGTTCCTTTTTCGGTTTAGAAGATGGGTCGGTTGTTTTGGCCATAGGAGCATCCGTGACTTGTTCTTCTTTTTTTCCTGCCGGCCTCGTACCAATGATAAGCTGATCAGCCTTTTCTTTAATCGCAATAGACTTTTGAAACTCTTTTATCAACTCATCGTACATCTCATCACTAACTTTCGCAGTAGGTTTATTCTCTATTTCAAACCCATTGTTAGTCAAATGATCTACGATAGTTGCCGTTCCAACGTTCAATTCTTTTGCTATCTTAACTAAGCGTTTTGCCATATTTATATTTAGTGACTTAAGCTGCGTATTTAGACAGGCAAAAGCAAATATCCTAAAGAGTTCTCTTTTACATAATATCCAAGTTGTTTTGGTTTAGTAATTGAAAATGCTCATCAAAAAAGCTTTTACCTAAGGAACAACCTCTGTGATAGTGTCTTAATCTACTTTATTAGATAAGGTTGTAATAAATTGCGCCGCAAAGATAATTGTTTCTTAGTGGTTTATAAAATTTTATTCTCCTTGATATTAAATTGTTAATTAGGCCAAACGGCTTAACTTTTTTACACACAAGATTCTAACAGCGGATACGATAAAATCGTTCCCATGTCGAAGATTTTTTTCTGGGTTTTTGACCGTTTATTCCTCTTCGAACTCTGCTTCTAGAATTTTCAATACTTCATCTATTGTTTCTTCTTCCAAGTCAGTTCTTCTCAGCAGTTCTTGCTTGCTCAATACCAATACACTCCGGGCAGTGTCGCACCCGATGGATTTAAATGCATCTATTATCCATTCTTCTATTTCATCAGCGAATTCCTCCAGATTAACGTCATCAATTTCTACTTCTTCAACATTTCTGAAAACATCGATCTCATAACCGGTTAGTTCACTGGCCAGCTTTATATTTGAACCTCCTTTTCCGATCGCTAGTGATATTTGATCAGGTTCAAGGAAGACTTTAGCGTATTTATTTTCCGTATCCAGATCAATAGAAGAGACTTTGGCGGGTGTAAGCGCACGTTGTATAAATAAGGTGAGATTATTGGTGTAATTGACAATGTCGATATTTTCATTGCCCAACTCTCTTACAATTCCGTGAATTCTGGACCCTTTCATACCGACACAGGCACCAACGGGGTCTATCCTATCATCATAGGATTCTACAGCAACTTTGGCGCGTTCTCCCGGGATACGAACGATCTTCTTGACCGTTATTAACCCATCCTCGATCTCCGGTACTTCTTGTTCTAGTAATTTGGCCAGAAACTCCGGTGCGGTGCGTGAAAGAATAACTTGTGGGTTGTTATTGCGCATTTCCACACTTTTGATCACGCCTTTTACCATATCGCCTTTTCTGAAAAAGTCTCCTTTGATGAGCTCGTTTCTTGGCATGATCAGTTCATTACTGGTGGCATCATCGAGTATAAGGATCTCCCGTTTCAATATTTGGTGGACCTCACCGAGTATGATGTCACCTACTCTTTCCATGTATCTTTTGTAGACCTCGTCCTTTTCAAGTTCCATGATCCTGGAGATCAAAGTTTGCCGGGCAGCCATGATGGCTCTGCGGCCGAAATCCTCAAGTTCCAATTGCTCGTAGCATTCTTCTCCGATCTCATAGTCTTCGTCGATTGCTAGAGCCTCGGATATGGAGACCTGGCTTCTGTCGTCAGTCACTTCACCGTCAGGAACGATCTCTCTCACCCGCCACAATTCTAAATCTCCTTTAGTTGTATTGACGATCACATCGAAGTTATCATCAGAACCGTATTTTTTGCGGATCAAAGTTCGGAAAACGTCCTCCAATACCCTGACCATGGTTGGACGATCAATATTTTTTCCCGCTTTAAATTCCGAGAAAGTGTCTACTAGGTTCATCATTTGAATGAAATTTTAACGGTTGCTTTTTTTATATTGTTATAAGGGATTGCTGTTTGCACTACTTCTTTGCGCTTCTTTTTCCCTTGTTTTACGGTTACTTCTTTTTCCAGTGTTATGGCTTCATCAGTTGCGGCGATCAATTCACCTTTTTCAGTATTGCCCGAATCCAATAATTTAACCTCAAGTCTTCTGCCAATATTTTTGAAGTATTGCCGCTTTAATTTTAAGGGTCTGGCAACGCCGGGAGAAGAGACGTTGAGGGTGTATTTTTCTCCCAGCCATAAAGCCTCATCTAAGGTTTGTTCCAAATAGCGGCTTATTGTTCTGCAGAGCCTGAAATCTACCCCTTCGTCGCTATCAATAAATACTTCTAATTTGTTGTTGGCACTGAGATTGATCTCAATTAGAAAACAATGCTTAAATTCCGGTTCGGTAAATTTTTGTTCAAGAAGTTCCGTTATCTTGCCTTCAATATCTTGCATCTTCATTATATTCATAAAAAACCAAAAGAGGGAACTGATTCAGTTCCCTCTTTTGAAAATTCTTTGGAATTTTTGCAAAGATAGGATAATTATCTAATATAAACAAGTGTTTGGAATAGCCTGAAGTATTTCTGTAATTTCAGAAAAAAATGAAATCTATTTGGATATTTGATTGTTTGAAAGGTAATTTCGCACATAAATATGATTATGAATACGGAAGAATTGTTGCAAAAAGGTCTTTCCTGTGACTTTTTAAGTGCCGAAGAAGGCTGCTTTCTGTTTGAAAATGCCAGTACTGCTGATCTGGCCTACGTTGCAAATAAATTGAGGCAGCGGCATGTCTCGGGAAACATTGTCACCTGGATTATTGACCGGAATTCGAATACTACAAATGTTTGTATTGCTAATTGTAAGTTTTGTAATTTTTACCGTCGGCCCGGTCATGAGGAATCTTACATTACGACCATTGAACAGTACAAGCAGAAGATCGAAGAACTATTTCGTTTCGGTGGAGAACAATTGCTGCTTCAGGGCGGTCATCATCCGGATTTAGGGCTGCAATATTATTGTGATCTTTTTAGGGAATTGAAGTCGTTATATCCGAATTTGAAATTACATGCGCTCGGACCGCCGGAAATTGCTCATATTACAAAACTCGAAAAATCGACTCATATAGCAGTATTGTCTGCTTTAAAA
>CAZHNG010000036.1:0-17927 GCA_964533785.1 uncultured Saprospiraceae bacterium
CGCCGGTTTTCAAGACCGGTGCAATAAACCAGGCTCTGCCACTCCTCCGTACCATAACCCTTTCAACTAATGGAACGCAAATGTAAAACATATTTTCAAAAAATGAAACCCTTTCGCTGGAAAAAAATTCATCAGCTCGATTTTTTAGAAAATCCGTTTGCGCTTCAAGCGGATAGAGTTACCGATGACGACCACATCCGAAAAGGCCATGAATAGCGCACCCCACATCGGATTCAGAAAGCCCATGGCGGCAATTGGAATAGCCACAATGTTGTACGCAAAAGCCCAAAACAGGTTTTGCTTGATGGTCAGCAGGGTGTGCTTGCTGATGGCCACGGCTCGGATCAAGTGGCTGAGTTTGCCGTTGAGCAATACGATCTGAGCGGACTGAATAGCTACTTTGGAGGCATCGCTCAGCGATACACCGATTGTTGCCCGGGCTAGAGCCGGAGCGTCATTGATGCCGTCGCCGATCATAGCTGTGGGGGTTTGGTCAGAGAGTTCTTCGATGAGCGTCAATTTTTCTTCGGGCAACTGCTCGGCGTAAAACTTATCGATGCCAATCGCCTGAGCCGTCGCTGCCGTCTTGGCCTGCTTATCACCGCTGAGGATGATAGGCGTTTTATTTTCTTTTTTCAAAAAATCAACTGTTTCTGCTGCATCGCTTTTCAGCGTATCCTGAATGTCGATGGTCGCTAGTAGTCGGTTGTTTTTTGTGAGATAAACGGCGTGTTTGGTAGCATCGGTCAGGTCTTTGGCAACTTTGTAGGAACCAATAGCGTACTGATTGCCGTGCTTATCTTTGGCGAAAACGCCGAGTCCTTTGCGTTCTTCTACCTCGGTGAATTTTGGCACATGATTGGTGTTTTCCAATTGCTTGACCAAAGATTTTGCAATCGGGTGCGAGGAGTGTTGCTCCAGTGACCGGACGAGTGAGCGAATCTGCTCCTGATTGTCATCAAAATAGTGGATATCTTGAATACTGAAATCGCCAGTAGTGAGCGTCCCCGTTTTATCGAAAACGAAATTTTGCACCGAAGCAAAGGTCTCCAGCGTCTGTCCCCCTTTTACCAAAATACCATCTTTCGCCATGCGTCCCACCCCTACCATCACGGCCGTCGGCGTGGCTAACCCCATGGCACAGGGGCAGGAAATCACCAGCACGGCAATGCTGTTCATCAGCGCATTTTGAAAAGAAACGCCGAAGGTAAAGTGGCCGACCAGAAAGGTCAGCAGCGCAATAACTAGTACTACTGGAACAAAAATCGCCGAAATGCTGTCCGCCAGTTTTTGAATGTCGGGTTTGTCTTGTTGTGCCGTTTTTACCAGCTCAATCATTTTTTGCAGCACCGTATCATTGCCCGTGGCGGTTACCGTCATTTTCAAGTTGCCGCTCAGCAGGATGGAAGCCCCCACCAACTGATCGCCTTTTTCCTTTTGTATAGGGACGCTCTCACCGGTCAGCATGGCTTCGTCTACCGTACCTTCTCCTTGGCTTACGATGCCGTCGGTGGGTATGGCATCACCTTCGTTGACTTGCAAAATGTCCCCTTTTTTAACTTCTTCCAGCGGCAGACTGACGATGGTACCCGAAGGCATAACCCGATTGGCTTTTTTGGCTTCCAGTTTGCTCAAATCATTGATGGCCGTCGTCGTTTGGTCAACGGAGCGTTTTTCCAAGTAGTTTCCAACCAAGACAAGCGTGATGATGGTCGCCGCCGTTTCGTAAAAAATATAGTCAGGATTGCCCAAAATGCTCCCGGTCAGGCTGTAGCCAAAAGCAGCGGTGCTACCGATGAAAATCAGCACATCCATATTGGGAACGCCACCTTTGAGGGAACTTAGGGCACTGCGGCCAAAGTGCAAAAAGCCAATGATATAGACCGGCAAACAGATAGTAAACTGCATCCAGGAGTTTTCTAAAAACGGGAGAAGTGTGATGCCTACCATCATGAACAGGTGATGGAGCAGGAGTGGAGCGGTAAAAATTGCACTCACCAGTAGCTTTCGCTCTAGCGTCCACCAGGGTGCCTGATCACCGTCCTCTACCACGGAATAGCCCAGCTTGTGGATGCCTTTCTTGACCTCCTCGAGGGTAGCGGCACTACCGGCCTGATTGTAACGCACCTCTTTGGTTTGGAAATTGACATAGACCTCCTCCAGTCCTTTGCGTTCCAGGAAGCGGTTGAGGCTGGCTGCGCAATTATTGCAGGTCATGCCGTCCACTTTCAGTTCGATCATTTCTTTTTTTATTCCCATATCGTTCTTGTCGTCAATTATTTTATTATGGCAATACAAAGACCTGACAGTTAAAATTTTAGACCCAAAAAAAGGGGTGTCCGGGCTTTGTTGTTGAAAAAATATACATTCGTGCAAACCGCTATCCACCTTTGGCTGTTGTAAACTACAAAATAAATTAATACAACTGCTTGGATTTAGATCACTTCTAAATAACAAGGCAAAAGCTATTTTCTTTCAATTTTCATAAAAAAAATTAAAAATGAGAACACTTAGCTCCCTTCTTTTTATGCTAGCATTATTTTTAATGGCCTGCGGAGGTGACACTAGCGGCACGGAAACCGAAATGACCGACGACGAAGAAATGACGGATGAGATGTCCGATAATATGATTGCTTCCGGTGTTACGATTACTGATTTTCCAGAAACGAAGTCTTACCCTAACGCAGGTTTGTCAAGCATGAGCTATAACGACGGTACATTTACCTTTAATCTCAATGACGACGAAGAGTATCAACTGCAAGTACAGACGCCCGATGCAGATCAGCTAATGTGTGCTAATTCGGCCCAAGGACAGCACATTCACCTCATCGTGGATAATGAGCCGTACAAAGCGATCTACGAAACGTCCTACGAAATGGAAGTGGAAGATGGCGAGCATCATACACTGGCTTTCTTGTCTCGCTCGTATCACCAAAGTCTGAAAAATCGGCAGGCCTTTTTGGTGAAAAAATTGACGGTAAGTGGCGGTAAAGCTACAGCTTCCAATCAAATTACGGAGCCGATGCTGTTTTACAGCCGACCAAAAGGTACTTACGTGGGTGATGACATCAATAATTTGTTGCTGGATTTCTATCCGGTGAATGTTAAATTGGGTGACGATTACAAGGTGAAAGTAGCCGTGAATGGCGAGGAAATTGCCACCTTGGATGAATGGAAATCCTACAAATTGGATGGTCTGGAGATGGGCGACAACCGTATTGAACTGACATTGGTAGATGCAGATGGCATGACCGTCGATGCACCCTACAATCCAGTAGAGCGGCTCATTACCCTGAAAGAGGATCCGGCACCTGAAATGTAAAAATAAAATTTCCTACTGGTCGTCGGCTTCGTCCGGCGGCCAATTTTTTAGTTGAGAAAAGTTTCGTGGAAATCGGAACTTTTTTATATTTGCACCGCTTTATAAAAAAGGAGTTGGAAAATTCCTTTGCAATAAGTTGGTAATGGTGATTGTAGCTCAGCAGGTTAGAGCGCTGGATTGTGGTTCCAGAGGTCGCCGGTTCAAATCCGGTCAGTCACCCAGGGTATTTGTATTCAAATAATGAAGAAGACTCGTGTGCAAAACGGTTTGTAGCACGAGTCTTTTGTTTTACACCTAATTACGATTTTATGCGTACATCCCTACTATTTGTCTCTTTGCTCTTACTAGCCTGTGGTACCGAAAATGCCAGTACTGCAGCTACCACCGAAAGGATTGATCTCGTCTGCGAAAATCAGGAGGTAGATAATATCCCTGCTGCTGCCGTATATTTCCTGGCCGGTGACAGCAAAGTGAAAATCGCATCCATTACCGTTTGTGAAACTATCGAGCCGGAACAGTACGCCGAGTACGACATCCCCGCCGAAGCACTAGCCGCCGTTGGAGGCTGGTACGCCGGAGCGGGTGATTACCTGTACGCTGTGCAAGAAGGCGAGGCCGTACTGGTCTATCAAGGTATGCAGGATGAAATGCAGCAAGAACCGGGCTTTGGCTATGCACCAATCGCCAGTTATACTAATGGTGAGGTGGCGTTGATGCTGCAATAGACACAGACAATTTAATAATCAACAATTACCCCGCTACCAGTTTCTCCAAAACTTCCAGTCGTCGTCGTTTTTCTTTCTTTTCCGTTTCCGTTTACGCTTGTTTTTTTTGTTAAAAAGCTCCCGCTTGTTGATGACGTAACGGATGGAGACGGCCGTTTCCGCATAGACCGTACGTTCCCCCCCCATGAGGTTGATGGCCGGTTTAAAATCCCAGGAGACATTGATACGACCCAGTGAAGCTTCTGCTCCTCCGATGAGCGTCAATCCGAAGGGGTCCTCGTAGCCGACTTCCTCATTTTGGGCGACCCAGCCCTTGTGCAAACCACCACCATAGTAAATATTGACATTGCGGATGATAATGGGATTGTGCTTTTCGGCCAGCACGGTGATGGTCGTTTCGTCCCGTCGATTATTATGTTGCAAAATACCTTCAAGCGTTACCTTCTTGGCGATACGTTGCTGGAAAGTCAGCCCCCACTCTGTACCCAGGCGGATACCCAGGGCAGAATCGTACGATTGAGCAAATACTAGAGCTGTTGTGCAGAGAAAGCTGAAAGTTAGCGTTATTTTTTTCATCTTTGCGCAGAATTTGAAGAGCATTCGATGTTCAGCGCATGTCAGGATTTTAATTATTTGCCTGCAAATGGCAGCTTTCGGCTTATATTTCGTTGGAAAACGGGTCATCCGGTCTGAGGCGAATTCCCCTTTTTCCGACTTATTTAAACCAAAACCTGCACATTTTCGACTGAAATACCAAATTCTTAGCATGCACTTAGTTTTTAAAAAGGATGGGTAATCAGCCCGAAATACATATACATTTTTATAAAAACTTCATCGCTTGCCCAAAACGTCTGTCCGACCTGGACTCTTAACACAAGTATAACGTAGAAAAAAAATTAGCGTGCAGCGTATAGCCATTATCTTACGATACCTTCGATATTACTTTTCGGCTCAAAGCCGCCACCAGGTTCGCTCGCCCTTTGTGCAGCAATTTGCCGCCAGGGTACTAGATGATCGCCGTCAGTACTATGCTTTTTCAGATATTGAAGTCTTGCGCAAACTCCTACTGCGAGATAGTTCGGACATCAAAGTGACCGACTACGGCGCCGGTTCGCAGGTGGATGCCCACAAAACTCGTAAAATCAAGAGCATCACCCGTTATTCAGCTACTTCGCCCTTCTTTTGTCAGGTTCTCTTTCGCCTGATCAATTTGTACAAACCGGAGACGCTTCTGGAACTCGGCACTTCCATGGGCATTTCAACCATGTACCAGCAGGCTGCCGCTCAAAACGCTCGTGTTGTCACCATCGAGGGCTGTCCGCATATCGCTAAGATGGCACAGCAAAATTTCCGGCGACTACAGGTCGAAAACGAGATCGAACTGGTGAATGGTCGTTTTAATGAAGTATTACCCGAGGTGCTGGCGCAATTCAAACAGCTTGATTACGTTTTTATTGATGGCAATCATCGGGAAAAGCCTACGCTGGATTATTTCGAGCAGTGTCTGGAACACGTACACGAAGGCAGTGTCTTTGTGTTTGATGACATTCACTGGTCTGCCGAGATGGAAGCCGCCTGGACAAAGATCAAAGCACACCCGGCCGTTACCCTGTCCATCGATTTGTTCTTTTGTGGTGTGGTTTTTTTTCGCAAAGAACAACCCAAGGCGCATTACACACTCACTCCCTACCGCTGGAAGCCCTGGGCGAGGTGGTGAGTGGAGTTGTTTTGAACATTGAGCAAGTCGGAGACTTGCAGACGGGCCGCATCGCATCTGAAGATGCTGGCGAGCAGTATTACTATAAACGTACTACTTGATGTTTCATACTTTATACTAAGGTGCGGTACACCAACTGCCGCCCCTTTGACAAAAACTTTCGTAGGGTCATTAGCTACAAATTTGAATTTTCACTATTTTTGCATAAAACATCTCATCTAGTGATTCCAACGATCGAAAAATTATAATCTCATGTTACGATTCCCATCTTTTATTTTTGTCAGCTTGTTTTTTACCGTTTTTGCGAAAGCGACTACTGTACCCGCTGTGGAAGTACTGGTGCGCTTGCAGGACGATGTCACTGTAGAACAGTTTACCAAAACGATGAGTGCGGCCGGCGAGCCACTGCTCTATCTCGAATACGAAAAGGAGGTGATGTTGGCTTTAAACTTGCACCTCTTTTCTTTCCTGCCTACGCTGGCGGAAACTTCGGAGATGCTGGAAAAGCTGAAAACGCATGAACTTACAGCAGAAGCTTTTCTGAATGAGAAAGTGGAAAGCCGAAACGAAACGCCCAACGATCCTGACTTCGACTTGCAGTGGGATATGCGGGTCATTGATGCCCCACGAGTCTGGGATGTGACGACGGGCGGGGTGACGGCTTTGGGCGATACTATCGTGGTAGCGATGGTGGATGAAGGTTTCGATGTGACCCATGAGGATTTGGTGGATAATTTGTGGCGCAACCCCGGAGAAATTGCCGGCGATGGTATCGATAATGACAATAATGGTTATGTGGATGATATTTATGGTTGGAACCACATCGACAATTCGGGCACTTTTGTGCCAAACTTCCACGGACAAAGCGTATCGGGCATCGTAGGAGCGCAGGGCAATAATCTGAAGGGGGTAACAGGTGTAAACTGGGACGTGCAAATGATGCTCTTTCAGTTCAATCGGGTGTCGCATATCTTTGAAGCCTACGAATATGTAGTACAACAACGCCGCCTGTACAACGCAACGAACGGACAACAGGGTGCCTTCATCGTAGCCTCCAATGCTTCCTGGGGGTTGGTACAGCCACAGTTCTGTGAGGCGGGCTCGAGCTGGGATGATTTGTTTGAAATGCTGGGGGAGGAAGGCATCCTTACCGCCGGAGCAACAACGAATAATAGCCTGAATATCGACGAAGTGGGCGATACACCAAGCGGTTGCCCGACGGATTTTATGATTGCCGTGACGGAAACCACGCAGGATGATATTTGGAAAAATAACCGGGGCTACGGGCAAGTCGGTGTGGACATTGGTGCGCCGGGCGGCGGCTCCTACACCGTGCATCTGAACGATGGTTACAGCGAGTTCAATAGTAATTCGGCGGCGACTCCGCACGTGACCGGAGCGATTGCCTTGTTATACAGCTTGCCGTGCGAGGAGTTGGCACGAGCAGCAGTGGAAGACCCCAAGGCTACGGCTCTGCTGATGCGACAGGCGATTTTGAATGGCGTGGATCCGCTGGAAAGTCTGGCCGCACGTACTTCAACGGGCGGTCGCTTGAATGTATTCAACAGTATGGTGCAGTTACAATCGTTTTGTGATGTGCAGACGGGCGATTTGGATTTGATGCGGGTTTACCCCAATCCGGTACGGGGCGAGTTGACGTTTACGTACGAAACGCCGGACTTTGAGGAGTACGAAGTGCGCATTTTTAATGTGCTGGGGCACTTGGTGTATTTAGAACGCTTTGAACCACAGCGGTTTGGCGAAAAATTGAAAACCGTAGATGTTACCAATTTAGCTTCCGGGATATATTTTTTGACCGTTTTTCGAGGAAATGACTTCGTACAGGAATCTTTTTCTGTACATTAGTGTTAAAATTAATGATTCCGGGTAAGTATTGGTCAAAAAATAAATTGCCTGAGTGCTTTTGAAATAGAGCTAGCTTTTCAGCCCTTTCAGTGCTTCTAATCGTCACTCTATTTCAAAAGCGGCAATTTATTTTTTAACCGTTCCTAAGCGGATTTCTTTTATTTTTTTTGATCAAAATTTTCATTGCTGAGATAGATGTTCTATCTTTGCATTCGCCTGTGAAAAGGGCAGATAAAAACAAGGTTCCGTAGCTCAACTGGATAGAGCACCTGACTACGGATCAGGAGGTTTAAGGTTCGAATCCTTACGGAGTCACGAGCAGTTCAACTGCATATAGCATTTAAGGTTCGAATCCTTACGGAGTCACGAGCAGTTCAACTGTGTAGAGCATTTAAGGTTCGACTCTTTACGGAGTCAAAAGAAAATTAAATATTATGTCCAGAGTATGTCAGTTAACCGGAAAAAGACCTGTAGCAGGTAACAATGTTTCGCACTCGAATCGAAAAACGAAGAGGCGGTTTTTGCCCAATCTTCATAAAAAGCGTTTTTACATTCCGGAAACAGATCAGTGGGTAACTTTGAAGGTAAGTACTCATGCTTTGCGTACCATTAACAAAGTGGGTATTTACGAATATTTGAAGAAATTAGAATCTAAAGGAAGTGAAACCGGAGTGAAATTACGGGAACCAATCCGCTAAAAATATTGTATTATGGCTAAGAAAAGTAAAGGAAATAGGATACAGGTTATATTAGAATGTACCGAGCATAAAAACTCTGGCATGCCGGGAACTTCTCGCTATGTAACACAAAAGAATAGGAAAAATACTCCTGATAGACTGGAATTGCGTAAGTATAATCCTATTTTGAAAAAAGTAACGCTTCACCGTGAAATTAAATAGACGTTGAACGCGTTTCACACGCCTATTCACGAATAACACTGCAATAACACACCAACGTATACACAAGATTTAGAATCATTCAATTATAATATCATGGCTAAAGTATCAAAAAACGCACGGGTCGCACAACGTAAAGCTAACGCCGGTAGTGGTAAGGACCACGTCAAAGTCGTACAAAGCATAAAGGACCCTAAAACTGGAAAATATTCTTATAAAGAAGTAATGATCCATAAAGATAAAGTCAAAGAGTTTTTTGCTAACAACAAATAATCTTTGAATCTTTATTTGCTTATTTAGAAAGGGCTTTTCTTCTCAGGGAGGAAAGCCCTTTCTGGTATTCAGGAATCCCAAGGTTGATTTTACCTTAAAACATAGCAGTATGAGTTTTTTTACAAAATTTTTTAATAAAGAAAAGAAGCAGGATCTGGACAAAGGATTGGAGAAAACAAAGAACTCCTTCCTGGATAAACTGGCCAAAGTAGTTGTCGGAAAGTCCAAAATTGATGTCGAAGTTTTGGATGAATTGGAATCTGTTTTAATATCTTCTGACGTTGGACTGGAAACTACTGTGAAAATCATCGACCGTATTGAGGAACGGGCGGAGCGAGACAAATACGTGACCACAAAAGAATTGAATGAGATCCTCAGAGATGAGATCGTTCAGTTGTTGGGGGAAAACAATACCGTTGATGTCCAGGATTTTTCAATTCCAGGAAATGTGCGTCCATACATTCTTCTGGTGGTAGGTGTGAATGGAGTAGGAAAAACCACGACTATCGGAAAATTGGCTTATCAATTTAAGCAACAGGGAAAAAAGGTTGTGCTGGGAGCCGGTGATACTTTTCGTGCTGCTGCTGTAGATCAATTGAAAATATGGGCGGATCGTGTTGGATGTGATTTTTACAGTAAAGGAATGAATACGGATCCGGCGGCGGTGGCTTATGAAACAGTGGAATTTGCCGTTGAGAATAACTGTGATGTTGCTATTATCGATACTGCCGGACGGTTACATACCAAAGTGAACCTGATGAAGGAACTGAGCAAGATAAAACGCTCCATCAGTAAAAACCTGGAAGGAGCACCACACGATGTATTACTCGTTCTTGATGCGACCACCGGTCAAAATGCGATCGAGCAAGCCAAACACTTTACCAGCGCCACCGACGTCACCTGCTTAGCACTAACTAAACTGGACGGTACTGCGAAGGGTGGAGTCGCTATTGGGATCTCTGATCAATTCAAGGTCCCCATCAAATACATCGGTGTAGGCGAAGCCATCGATAAACTCCAGGTATTCAACAAACGCGCTTTCGTAGATTCTCTCTTCGAAAGTTAACTTTCGAATCCCAATTACTCTCACTCGCACCACTCAACCCGTCAAACTCGTTTAACCCGTTCAAACCCATCAACCATGCAACGCACCATATTCAATTTCATTTTAGCCATCGAAGGCGTTTTAGCCAATCAACTTAGGACGTTTCTAACCGCATTAGGGATCATATTTGGTGTTGCAGCCGTAATTGCCATGTTAGCCATTGGAACCGGAGCTAAACAATCGATCCTTGATCAACTGAAATTGGTCGGGACCAATAATATCGTCATCAATGGAAAACCACTGGAAAAAAGACAGGAGGAAGAAGCTACCGCCCAAGCTACCAGTAATTCCAATGAAAGCGATGAAGAAAAACCCTGGTCGCCAGGGTTAACGGTAAACGATATTCAGGCTATAGAAAAAGTGGTTCCCGGATTAGACCGGGTAAGTCCCGAAGTCCTCATTTCGACGAATTTGATCACCGCAGGAAAATTGCAAAAAGTAAACTGCGTAGGGGCTACTAATGCTTTTTTTGAATTGAATAACCTGCAACTTGGGGAAGGAAAACTTTTCAGCGATTTCCACCTTGAGCACGGACAACCCGTATGTATTATTGGTCAGGATATCAAAACACGCTTTTTTAGTGAGGAAGCTGCTTTGGGCAGTAAGATCAAATGCGGCAACACCTGGCTCACCATTATCGGAGTGCTGAAAAGGCGATCAGCAAGTGATGAAAGCCTGGCCAGCCTTGGAATTCGCGACTATAACTCAGATGTGTATATTCCGATCTCTACTGCTTTATTGCGGTTCGAAGACCGGTCCCTGGTCTCTAAAGCAGATATTCAACGCAATGATCGCGATAGGCGGCCAACGGATGATAATCACCACCAAATTGACCGGGTCGTACTTCGGGTGGAAGACGCCAGCCGCTTGCAAGCAACCGCTAAAATGGTTGCCCGATTGCTCAAAAGACGTCACTACGATATTATCGATTATGAGATCGAAGTGCCGGAATTGTTATTGCAACAACAGCAAAAAACCCAGGAAACTTTCAATTTCGTACTGGCCGTTATTGCTGGTATCTCTCTCCTCGTTGGCGGTATCGGGATCATGAATATCATGCTGGCATCAGTACTGGAGCGGATCAAAGAAATTGGGCTGCGGCGATCTTTGGGGGCTACGAAAGTTGATATTATTCTCCAATTCCTTTTCGAATCCATATTCATCAGCCTTATTGGTGGTTTGATCGGAGTAATTTTGGGTATCGTTGCCGCCAATACCATTGCATCTTATGCGGATATTCCGACGGTGGTTTCCTGGTGGTCGGTCTTGTTATCTTTTGGTGTGGCTGCTTCAATTGGTCTTATATTCGGTATTTTTCCCGCTCAAAAAGCGGCAATTCAGGATCCTATTAAGGCGTTGCGGTCGGATTAAAAACACAGAGGTTTTGGACTTCATTTCTAAAAAATAATCGTTTTACGGTTATTCTCGATCCCGTAATCCTTTTCCCTTTTTATCTTTCCATATTCCACTCTTACCTTCCATATTCCCATAATTTTAATTATCATTAGGTTGTATTTATTTAAATTGAAAAAATTGCCCGATGAATAATAAACTTTTTCCTTTATTAATTGGCTTTCTTATTTATGCATCATTAAATGGCCAGACGGATACCATAAGATTAAGTTTGCCTGAAGTCGTATCTTTAGCCCAAAGTGATGCGCCGGATGTACTAATCGCAAAAACCCGTTTTACCAACCGCTATTGGCGCTACCAGTCTATCCTGGCAGACTATAAACCGCAGATCGATTTTCAGGCCACCTTGCCGAGCCTGAACCGCTCGATTGATCCAATTACCCAACCTGACGGACAGGATGTGTTTATCGAGCGATCATTAATGAGTAATTCGGTCGGACTGAGTTTGAGCCAGAACATTACGGCTACCGGGGGGATTATCTTTGCTTCAACTAATTTAGAGCGACTGGATATCCTTAATGCCAAAACGGCTTCCTATTTGAACAATCCCATATCTATTAATCTGATCCAACCGATCTTTGCTTTTAATCGCTTCAAGTGGGAGAAAAAGATCGAACCGCTTCGTTACCAGGAAGCGGAATTGGAATTTGCCGAAGAAATGGAACAGATCGGGTTTGATGCGGCCAATTTTTTTTTCGAAGTATTAACCCAACAGTTGAACCTGGAAGCAGCGATTAGGGAAAAGAGCAATGCTGATACGTTGTACAACATTGCGCAAGGCAGGTTTTCGGTGGGGCGGATTGCGGAAACCGATTTGTTACAGATCGAATTGCGGGCCATGAATGCTAATGCTAATCTGGCAAGGGCAAGGCTTGATCTGCAAACGAGTATTGAAGAGTTGAGAAATTTTCTCGGCATACAATCTCGGGTCTATTTTCAAATGGATACCCCCGAAATCATTCCAGATTATGCCGTTCCAGTTGCGGAAGCCCTACAGTATGCTCGGGCTAACCGAAGTGTAAACCTGCAATTAGACCGGCAATTGATCGAAGCGGATCGCGATGTGGCGGAAGCGAAAGCTAACAATGATCCCGACATTAATCTGCGTGCTTCTTTTGGTCTGACTTCCACCAACCCTGATCTAGACGGTATTTTTGATGAACTTGTTGACCGTGAAGTGGTGGAGTTAGGTATTCAAATTCCTATTGCCGATTTCGGAAAAAGAAGAGCCCGGCTGGCAACAGCGAGATCCAACCAGGAATTAACGCGTATGATCGTTGAACAGGAACGCATCCGTTTCGAACAGGATGTACTCTTGAAAGTACAACAGTTTGATCTGGTACGCGAACAGGTGGCACTGGCCCTGAGATCCTACGAAGTAGCTCAAAAACGCCAGACCATTACCCAAAACCGGTACCTCATCGGTAAAATTAGCCTGACCGATCTCAATATCGCTATCGACGAACGGGAAGCGGCACGGCGCGCTTATGTTTTGGCTTTGCGTAATTTTTGGCTGGCGCATTATGAACTGCGAAATATTACCTTGTATGATTTTGAAAATGCAGTTTCACTGGTACGCAAAGGGACGGTGGAAAAATGAACGACTTCAAAGAAAAATGTGTATATTAACACAAATAATTTTGTGATGGTATTAATTAAAAACAGAGTGGGAAAGACCTATACGGAAGAAGAGTATTTTGAATTGGAGGGACGGTCTGTCGAAAAACACGAATTTCATAATGGTAAAATCACGAAAATGGCTGGAGCAGATCCAATTCACAATATTATTGCATCAAGAATTATTTTTGAGTTAATTAAATTGTTGGATGAGAAAGAAGGTGATTTCATCGTGATGAATAGTGATACCCGAATTAAAATTCCGAAGTTAAACAAATATGTATATCCTGATGCTGTTGTTGTCTGTAAGGAAATAGAAGTGTACGAAAAAGATGCTTGTACTATTTTGAATCCCATATTAATTGTAGAGGTACTTTCACCTTCCACTGCAGAATATGGCAGAACGAATAAATTTGAATTGTATTCAATTATTCCATCTTTCAAAGAATATTTGCTAGTCGCCCAAGATCAACCCTGGACGGCTACTTTTTTTCGTAAAGCATCCAATATTTGGGTAAATACAGCGGTAGAAGGTCTAGACTCAAGTATTCATCTGTCTTCAGTCAATGTCTCTCTCAATTTATCGGACATCTACAAAAAGATCGAATTTCCAAACGAAAATAAGGCCACAAATTAATTTAAATGCGTTTTCCCTATCCAAGTTTCTTACAAAAGGGAGAATTTTCCACTCTCAGTTAAACCATTCCTCAGAATCAAATCAGATTCTTATTGCCTGCAATCCATACATAATTACTAATTTTAGAACATTTTCAAACTAAAATTGGTAAAGATGAAATTCAACGCCTGTTTAATAGCACTGATCTGTTTACTCAGTTTGGGGCTAAACGCTCAAGAAGATAGTGACATGACCTACGAAGCCAGTAGCTTCAGCGGAATGAAACTAAGAAACGTAGGCCCTGCATTCACTTCCGGCAGAATTGCCGATATTGCCATCCACCCGAATGACGATAATGTCTGGTACGTAGCCGTAGGTTCCGGCGGTGTCTGGAAAACTGAAAATGCAGGAACGACCTGGCAACCTATTTTTGATGACCAGCCTTCTTATTCCATTGGCTGTGTGACCATTGATCCCAATAACCCCCATACGATTTGGGTCGGAACGGGAGAAAATGTAGGTGGCCGGCACGTCGGCTTCGGTGATGGTATCTACCGCAGTACCGATGACGGGAAGACCTGGAAAAATATGGGATTAAAAAAATCCGAGCACATTTCCAAGATTATTGTTCATCCCGAAAACTCCGATGTATTATGGGTCGCTGCTCAGGGACCGCTCTGGAGTAAAGGGGATGAAAGAGGTTTGTACAAATCAACCGACGGTGGTGAAACCTGGAAAAAAGTTTTGGGCGATGCGGAATGGACCGGCGTAACGGATATCTTAATAGATCCAAGAGATCCAGACGTACTATATGCAGCTACCTGGCAACGGCACCGTACGGTGGCCGCTTATATGGGCGGTGGACCTAAAACGGGAATTCACCGCAGCATGGACGGAGGTGAAACCTGGGAAGAACTAAAAACGGGTTTACCCAGTGGTAACAAAGGAAAGATAGGCCTGGCCATTTCTCCGCAAAAACCTGATGTTATTTATGCCGCAATAGAATTGAACCGTACCAAAGGAGGGGTTTATCGTTCTGAAAATCGCGGTGCTTCCTGGACGAAAATGTCAGATGCTGTTTCTGGTGCTACCGGGCCTCATTACTACCAGGAATTATATGCTTGCCCACATAACTTCGACCGCCTTTACCTGGTAGATGTACGCATCCAGATCTCAGATGATGGTGGAAAGAATTTTCGCCGGCTAACCGAACAAGACAAGCATTCTGACAATCATGCTATTGCCTTCAGAAAAGACGATCCGGATTATTTATTGATCGGTACGGACGGAGGTATTTACGAAAGCTTTGATGGCGCTAAGAACTGGCGTTTTTTTGATAACCTACCGATCACCCAATACTACAAAGTAGCGGTAGATGATGCCGAGCCTTTCTACAATATCTTTGGTGGTACCCAAGACAATGGTTCGCACGGCGGGCCTTCCCGCACTGATGCGGAAGGTATTCGCAACAAGCATTGGTATAAAACCTTGGGAGCTGACGGTCACCAATCGGCAACCGAACCTGGTAATCCTAATATCATTTACGCCGAAACCCAGCAAGGTGGTTTACACCGGGTTGATATGATCACCGGTGAACAAGTTTATATCCAGCCTCAACCGGCAGAGGGCGAAGACTACGAAAGGTTTAACTGGGATGCACCTATTTTAGTGAGTCCACATGATCCTACACGATTGTACTTCGCTTCTCACCGGGTATGGCGATCGGATAATCGTGGCGATGACTGGACGGCCATTTCAGGTGATCTGACCAGAGATGAAGAAAGAATAACCCTACCAATAATGGGTAAAACCTGGAGTTGGGATGCCCCCTGGGATGTCAATGCTATGTCGAATTACAATACGATCACTTCATTGGCAGAGTCGCCTAAGCAGGAAGGGGTAATCTATGCGGGTACCGATGATGGTATCGTTCAGGTTACCGAAGACGGTGGGCAAAACTGGCGTAAAATTGAAGTGGGCAGTATGCCGGGTGTTCCGAAAACGGCTTTCGTTAATGATATCAAAGCTGATCTTTACGATGCTAATACGGTTTACGTAGCTTTGGATAATCACAAATATGGTGATTTCAAGCCCTATTTGCTCAAGAGTACTGATCGCGGAAGAACCTGGAAATCCATTACCGGTAATATGCCCGACCGGCATTTGGTCTGGAGAATGGTGCAGGACCACGTAGCCCCCAATTTGTTGTTTGCCGCTACCGAATTCGGTATTTATTTCACGCTGGATGGCGGTGAGGAGTGGACGAAAGTGAAAGGTTCTCCTACTATCCCATTCAGAGACATCGTGATCCAGAAAAGAGAAAATGACTTGGTTGGCGCTTCGTTTGGACGTAGTTTCTTCGTACTGGATGATTATAGCTTCCTGAGAGAAGTAACGGAAGAAAAAATGAAGGCTGAAGCCAATTTATTCACTTCCATTCGCAAGGCTTATTGGTATTCTGAGCGTGACTTGGTCGGTTCACAAGGTGCTTCTCGTTATGAAGCGGACAATCCACCTTTCGGAGCTGTATTTACTTATCACTTAGCAGAAGGGTACTCCAGCCTCGAAGCTGATCGTAAAGAAACGGAAAAGGAGTTGATCAAGGCGGATAAAGACGTTCCATTCCCCGGATGGGATGCACTGGAAAAAGAAAGAAGGCAAGATAAGCCCAAAGTTTGGCTAACCGTAAAGGATGAGGATGGTAATGTTATCAGGCGCATTTCCGGTTCTACCAAAAAAGGCTTGCACCGCGTTGCCTGGGACCTCCGAATGATGTCGAAAAATACCATCCGGTTAGAACAAGCCTCTTCGGGAGGATGGAGAAGCCGTGGATTAATGGCCGTTCCCGGCAATTATACCGTAACCCTTTCCAAAGAGATTGATGGAAAGATCACACCACTTTCCGATCCTGTACCATTTCAGGTAGTGCCGTTAAGAAAAGGAGCGCTTGATGGTAAGTCTCACCAGGAAATCGCTGCGTTCGTTGAGGAGTTGGGAGAAATGCAAAGTATGATGTCCGCTGCTAATATGGTATTCGACCATTGTATGGACAAAGTTAAAGCTATGAAAGTAGCCCTCGACAGGAGTAATAAAGAAAACTTGACTTTGAATACACAGCTTTATGAACTTAAGCAAAAGTTGATGGATCTGGATGAGCAAGTGAGTGGTAATCGCTCAAAGGCAGAGATCGGTGAAAAAACTAATCCTACCGTACAATCCAGGTACTACGTAGCTTACCGTGGAGCATTTACGACTTACGGGCCAACTGACATGCATAAAAAGTCTCTGGCCATTGCACAGTCCCAATTCAAGGAGATAAAATCTGAGATCGATCAGATCAGTAAGGTCGACATTCCTAAGATGGAAGAAGCACTGAAGGCTATCGGAGCACCGATGATAGAGAGCGCGGTGATGCCTAAGTACTGATCGGATAGAATGTATAGAACGCAGATGACGCGGATTTAGCAGATTTTCGCGGATAAAGGATAGAACGCAGATGACGCGGATTTAGCGGATTTTCGCAGATATAAGGATAGAACGCGGATGATGCAGATTTAGCGGATTTTCGCGGATATAAGGATAGAACGCGGATGATGCGGATTTAGCGGATTTTCGCGGATATAAGGATAGAACGCGGATAACGCAGATTTAGCGGATTTTCGCGGATAGAGTGTAAAAGATCAGTGAAGATCTGCCCAATCTGCGTCATTCGCGTTCCATAAATGATACACATGAAACAAAAAGATTTAACTGAAAATATAATCGGCTGTTTCTACAATGTTTATAATATTTTAGGCTACGGGTTTCTGGAAAAAGTCTATGAAAATGCCATGTTGGTTGAGTTGAGAAAAAATGGGTTATCCTGTAATGCGCAACAAAAAATTAAAGTGTATTATGATAATGTTCAAGTGGGATTATATTATGCGGACATTTTAGTCGAAGAAAAGGTCATTATTGAGATTAAGGCAGCAGAAAGCATTATAGAAGCTCATGAACTTCAGTTGATCAATTATTTGAAAGCAACTGATATTGAGGTGGGGCTTTTATTGAATTTTGGAAAGACGCCTCAGTTTAAGCGTAAGATATTCTCTAATACTGGATAGAACGCGGATGTGGCGGATTTTCGCGGATAAAGGATAGAACGCTGATGACGCGGATGGAGCGGATTTTCGCGGATATAAGGATAGAACGCGGATAATGCAGATTTAGCGGATTTTCGCGGATAGAGTGCATGAAGATCAGTGAAAATCCGCCCAATCCGCGTCATCAGCGTTCCATAAACTGTTACAAAAAAAACTGATAATGAAGTATTTTTTACATCTCCTATTCATACTGGGTATCATCCATCTCAATGCCCAGGAATCTAACGTATTTCAA
>CAZHNG010000036.1:17937-28512 GCA_964533785.1 uncultured Saprospiraceae bacterium
TCGAATACGTTTCGGATCCACAGATCGCTCCGGATGGGAATCGCATCATTTATGCCCGCAATTTCAAAGACATTATGACCGACGGTAATTTGTCTAATCTTTGGATGGTCGATTTTAATGGGCAAAACAACGAACCAATAACTACCGGAAATCAAAGAGATTATAGTCCCCGCTGGTCCCCGCAGGGCACACAAGTAGCTTATTTATCCAACAAAAGCGGCAAAACGCAATTGTATTTGCGCTGGCTGGAAAGCGGAGCGGAAGCAAAATTGACCAACCTGACCAAGGGGCCCCGGAATATCCAATGGTCTCCCGATGGTTTGTGGATATCTTTTGTTATGTCCGTAGAAGCACCTAAAGAGGAATCTTTAGCTAAGATGCCGGCGAAGCCTGCCGGTGCGAAATGGGCCGATTCACCCGTAGTTATTGATAAAATGAACTACCGGGCTGACGGTGTGGGATTTACGCCCAATACGTATAGCCAGGTTTTTATCATTTCAGTAAACGGAGGGCATCCACGCCAGTTAACTTTTGGAGAATACGATAATGGCGGGGCCTATTCCTGGAGTCCCGATAGTGGATCAATCTTGTTTTCCGCTAACCGGCACCCCGAAGGCGAATACGATCCACGCAATACCGAAATCCACGAAGTAGATATCGCTACCCTTGAAGTGACAACGTTATCCGATCGCCAGGGCCCCGATAGCAGCCCCAAAGTTTCTCCCGACGGAAAATGGGTCGCCTACACAGGATTTGATGATACTTACCAAGGCTACATGGTTACCAAACTGTATTTGATGAAAAGGGATGGTTCGGATAAGCAACTGATCAGTGGAGACTTCGACCGGGATGTAGCCAACATTCAATGGAAAGGAGATAGCAAGGGGTTATTCTTTCAATACGATGATGAGGGACACACCAAAATCGGCTATTGCGATTTGAACGGTAAGATCGAAGAAATTGCTAAGGATGTGGGCGGGCTTTCTTTGGGAAGACCTTACAGTGACGGCACTTACAGCGCAGCGCGGAACGGCCGGTTGGCATTCACCCTAACTGCTCCTGATCATCCTGCCGACCTGGCTGTAGTGGAAGCCAATAGCAAGGAAGTAACCCGCCTGACCAATTACAACGGAGACCTTTTTGCCTCTTCAGAGATGGGAACGGATGAATTTGAAGGGTACAAACAATTGGGAGAAGTGGAGGAGATCTGGTACGAATCCTCCTATGATCAAAGAAAAGTCCAGGGGTGGATCTGCAAGCCTCCCAATTTTGATCCCAATAAGAAATATCCGTTATTACTGGAAATTCACGGCGGCCCCTTCAGTAATTACGGCTGGCGCTTTTCTGCCGAAGTTCAATTATATGCTGCTGCCGGATACGTGGTTTTATATACCAACCCGAGGGGAAGTACTAGCTACGGACAGGAATTTGGTAATTTAATTCACCACAACTACCCGGGACAGGATTATGACGATTTGATGTCGGGGGTAGACGCCGTAATTGAGCGTGGATACATTGACGAAGATCAGCTCTACATAACCGGCGGCAGCGGTGGCGGCGTATTGACCGCCTGGTCTATCGGAAAAACGGATCGCTTTCGGGCAGCGGTAGTGGCAAAACCTGTGATCAACTGGTATAGCTTCGTCTTGCACGCTGATGGTATTCCTTTCTTTTATAAGTATTGGTTCCCCGATTATCCGTGGAATGCACAGGAACATTATATGAAACGGTCGCCTATTTCACTGGTTGGGAACGTGAAAACGCCCACCATGCTTTTAACTGGTGAGCAGGACTACCGCACACCCATGTCGGAAACGGAGCAGTATTACGCTGCCTTAAAATTGCAAAAAATTCCGTCTGCCATGGTAAGGATCCAGGGAGCAGGACATGGCATAGCCAGTAAACCCAGTAATTTAATCGCTAAGGTTAGTTATATTTTGGGGTGGTTTGAAAAGTATAAGGATCACGAAAAGCCCTAGCAATA
This sequence comes from uncultured Saprospiraceae bacterium, assembly GCA_964533785.1. Taxonomy (GTDB): domain Bacteria; phylum Bacteroidota; class Bacteroidia; order Chitinophagales; family Saprospiraceae; genus JANQRV01. Next base: position 19,922 of record CAZHNG010000036.1, read on the forward strand.
TCTTCTGCTTTTACATTAATTCGACAAAAGGGGTCTGAAATTCGGCAGCGAATTTCAGACCCCTTTCGTTTTAAAATTGTAAAAAAGTTAAGTGTCAGCAAAATGACATTTAAAAATTGGGGGATTACGAACTCGCTAAAACAAACAAAAGTGCATTATAACCTACATTTCAGGAACCGTCTTCTATTCTTTTTTTTACCAATCACAATAAGGTTGTTTTTAGTGCGAAAAGCGATTAGGTTTTGTTCCTAATGCTCATTTTTTTTTTGAATTATATTGAAATTGTTGCTTATGGAATGGGTTGATTCTGAGGAATACGGTGTTAGGGAAATCTATTTTGGTGATTCCAGTATTTAAAACTGAAAAGGCGTAAACAAATAACTCGAAACATATTATTTAATTTTAAAAACGTTAGTATGAAAAAGCTTTCACTAGTATTATTACTGTCCTTGTTCGTGGTAGGCTTTACCATGGCACAACGGTCGATAACGGGTACGGTCTCTGATAATCAGGGAGAGCCGTTGATCGGTGCCAGTGTTTTGGTAAAAGGTACCACTACAGGTACGGTTACCGATTTCGACGGTAATTACACCGTCCAGATGCCTGATGGTGCCACAACTTTAGTTTTCAGTTACACGGGATTTGAAACCCAGGAAATTGAAGTGGGCAACCAAAGTGTCATCGATATAACACTTGCTGAAGGGGTAACCCTTACGGAAGCGGTTGTTACAGCGCTGGGAATACAAAGGGAAGAAAAGGCTCTTGGGTACGCTGTACAGAAAGTAGATGGCGCCGAATTGGCGGAAACCAGAGAAACCAACCTGGTGAACTCGCTACAAGGTAAAGTAGCAGGGATCCAGATCCAAGGTAGCCCATCTGCTATGGGCGGTTCTTCAAGGATTACGATTCGGGGTTCCAACTCATTTTTGGGGAATAACCAACCGCTATTCGTGATCGATGGGATTCCAATCGATAACTCCCAGTTTTCAAGTAATGGCCAACAAAGGGGATTTGGAGGTGCAGGCGCCTATGATTACGGGAATACTGCCCAGGATATTGATCCGAATACCATTGAGTCCATGACCGTACTGAAAGGCGCTGCTGCTTCTGCCCTTTACGGACAGCGTGGTGCCAACGGTGTTATTTTGATTACTACCAAAAATGGTGCTGGGAAAAAAGGAATTGGAGTAGAAGTTAGTTCCGCTTTGACCCTTGATGAGGTCGATAACTTAATTCCTCACCAGCAGGAATACGGTGGAGGTGCCCTCAACCCCAATACCAGTCATGGTTTTAATGAAGTGATTCAGGATGGTGAAACATTCTTGTATCCTGCCTACTCCAAAGATGGTTCCTGGGGACCGAAATACGATCCTAGCGTTAGAGTTCGCCATTGGGATTCCTGGGACCCTGAATCTCCCAACTATAAGGAAACCCGTCCTTGGGTTGCTCCAAATGCCGGATATGAAGAGTATTTCGAAACAGGGCAGACCTGGACCAACAGTATTGCCCTTACGGGTGCCAATGATAAAGGTTCTTTCCGCTTGGGATATACAAACTTAGACCAACAGGGAACCTTCCCGGAAGCAGCTTTGCAACGGAATTCTATCAATATCAATTCTCAATACCAAATTCACGAGCGAGTGAAGGTCGGTTTGGTAGGAAACTACGTTCGTACCGATGCTGAAAATCGTAATGCTACGGGTTATAACAATGGTAACCCCATGCAAGCATTCACGCAATGGTGGCAAACACAGTTGGACATCGATCGCTTGAAGAACACCACTTTTACAGATGGTACACAAATGACCTGGAACGCAAAAGGACCACAAAAAGATGGTGAGGACAATCTGATCTTTTACGATCGTGCTCCTAACTTCTTCGATAATCCTTTCTGGGTAAGAGAGAACTATTTACAAGAAGATACGCGTAACCGTTTCTTTGGTAATGCAAATGTTAGTGTGAATTTAGCCAAAGGATTGGATCTGGCCGGTCGTTTCGGTACCGATACTTATCAGTTCAGCTTGCGTCAGGGAATTCCGGTCGCTTCGGTTGAAACATCAAGATACCAGGAGACGGAGCGTAGATTCCAGGAAACCAACCTGGAAGTGACTTTGAGATACAATAATGACTTTGGTAAATTCTCGGTAAGTGCTCTGGCTGGTGGAAACCGTATGCGTCAGTTCAATCGGGCTACTGATTTAAATTCTGTAGGTGGATTAAGTCTGGAAGGCTTCTTCAACATCAGCAACTCTGCGAGTTCGCCAAATATTACCACTTCGGAGACAGAAAGAGGGATCAATAGTGTATTCGGTTCTGCTTCTTTCGGTTGGGATAGCTGGATCTATTTGGACGTGACTGCACGTAATGACTGGTCTTCTACTTTACCAGATGATAATAATTCTTACTTCTATCCATCGGCATCGTTGAGTTTTGTACTTTCAGAATTACCATTGATCAATGATATTGATTTCTTGTCTTTTGCGAAAGTACGTGCTAGTTACGCACAGGTTGGAAATGACGCTGGTGCTTACCAGTTGACCGATGTATTTGCACCACAAGTGCCTAACTTCGGAAGTAACCCGAGATACGCAGTTCCAAATCAACAAAATAATCCAGAGTTAAAGCCAGAGCAAACTTCTGAATACGAAGTGGGTGTTGACATGCGCTTCTTCAACGGTCGTTTAGGCTTTGATGTCGCTTATTTTGACCGTACTACTACTGATCAGATCTTCTCCGTACCTTCTTCTTCTGCTACGGGTTATACTTCAAGAATTTTGAACGCAGGAGAAATGCGCAACTGGGGATTTGAATTTCAGCTTTCCGGTACGCCGATCGAAACGAAGGACTTCCGCTGGGATATCGGTATCAATGCCTTCCAGCAGAACAACGAAGTGGTTGAGCTGGCAGAAGGTGTAGAAAGTATCGCGCGTGGTGGAACCTGGGCTGCTGACTTGCGAATTGCGAAAGGCTTCCCGTATATGGCGGTCTTTGGCCAGGATTATGTATTTGATGATAACGGCAACCGTATGGTGGATGAAGATGGTAATTACATGTTTACGAGCGAGCGGGTATTTTTAGGTTCTGCGATTGCTGACTGGACCGGTGGGTTTAATACCAGAATTGCTTACAAAGGTTTGTTTGCAAGCGCATTGTTCGACTTCCAGGAAGGTGGTGTGATCCACTCTACTTCTTTGCAATGGGCTAAATATTCCGGTATGCACCCAGAAACGGTGGCATTCAATGATTCTGAAGACATTCGTGCCGATGGATTACTATTGCCAGGTGTCAAATCGGATGGTACGCCAAACGATATCCGCATTGACCCACAAGTTTATCATCAAACATTCTGGAACCGTGCAGCACCTAATGTTTTCGAAGCTAGCTTTTTGAAATTAAGAGAGTTGCGTTTAGGGTATAAATTGCCGCAAAGTGTTCTTGGTGCTACACCATTTACAGATGTAACCATTAGCTTGTTCGGACGGAACCTGGCGATCCTTGCTGCTGATCTCCCTTACCTCGATCCTCAGATCATTGCTGGTGCCGGAAACGACCAAGGTTTGGAAAATGCTCAGATTCCTTCAGTAAGATCTTTCGGAGCTAGCCTTAATATCAAGCTGTAATAAATTTCTAATATTAATAAATAGCGGAAATTTTTGGAATTAATTTTTGAACAGTTAATTATTCAATAATCATGAAAAGAATATTAAAATATAAATTTATCCTGTTAGCAGGAATATTGGTTTTACCATTCACTAGTTGTGATGATATTACCGACCTCAACGTCGATCCTAACAATCCGGTAGAAGTTCCGGCTTCCAATTTATTGACACAGGCAGAATTCCAGTTGAATAACCTGCTGTGGAGCCGTGGCTATAATGCAGAATGGACGATGCTGCTGGTACAACACTGGGCACAGAACGAGTACGCGGAAGAATCCCGTTATACCGTTGATGGAAATGACTTTAATGGCGAATGGACAACGATGTACGCCAGTGTATTGAACGAACTACAAATTGCCGGTGATATCATTACCGAAGATGAGACCGTTTCGGCCGGCCGTAAAGCCAATCAATTGGCGATCATCGACATTCTAAAAGTACATGCTTACCAAAATTTGGTGGATGGCTACGGTGATATTCCGTTTTCCCAGGCATTAAATAGTGTTGAGCATCCATTACCAGCATACGATAACCAGCAAGATGTTTACAACGGCCTTTTCTCTATGCTGGAAAATGCTATCAATGCTTTGAATGAATCAGAACCTTCTTTTGATTCTGGCGATATCATTTACAATGGAGATGTTGCACTTTGGAAGAAACTTGGTAATTCTTTGATGATGCGTATGGCTATGCGCGTTGTTGACGTCGATAACGGAACAGCTTCCAAGTTTTTGAATCAAGCGGCCAGCGGTGCTTTTACCAGCAATGCCGATAATGCCTTATTTGTATTTTCTGACAATCCTGACTTGGCGAATCCGCTCTACAGAGATAACGTGATCGGCAACCGGGATGATTTTGCCGTTACCGATGTTTTGGTCGATAACTTAAAGGCAATGGGCGATCCTCGCTTAGAAAAGTTTGCCAATCCAACGCTTACTGATGAAATCATCGGTATGCCTTACGGATTGACGGATGGTGAAGCTTTCTCCTTGAAATCTACCACTTCTCGTCCTAGTGACCTGGTAAGAGCAGCTCAGGCTCCCGCCGTGATCATGGATTATGCGGAAGTACAGTTCATCCTTGCGGAAGCTTATCAACGTGGTATCCTTTCGGGTGATGCAGCAGCAGCATACGCTGAGGGTGTTAAAGCATCTATGAACTACTGGGGTATCGAAGATGATGCAGCTATTCAGGCATACGTCGAAGCCAATCCTTACAACGCCGATAACTGGAAAGAATCTTTGGGATGGCAAAAATGGATCGCTTTCTACATGAATGGTCCACAAGCATGGGCAGAATGGCGTCGTTTAGACTATCCACAGTTAGAGGTACCTGCTGCGGCTACCAATGATATCATTCCAGTGCGGTTGCCTTATCCGATTGATGAGCAAACGCGTAACGGTAGTTCATTGAGCGCAGTAACCAGTAATCCTAATGATTTGAATACCAGGATCTTTTGGGATATGAATTAATTTTGTATTAGACGCTCCTGACGATGAATGTCAGGATGAGGCTAGATGCTAGAATAGCGTGATAGACTAGACGAGGGTACGCAGATCAATTCTGGCATCTGGAGTCTTTACATCTATACTTGACGCGAAGTGGTCTGGGACTTCCCAAAGCTACTTCGGTCAGTATATACCGTACTTGAAGTGGTTTGGGTTTCCAAACCACTTCAAGTACGGTATAAAAATGAATGGGGTGTCACTTAGGTGGCATCCCATTCGTTTTTGCCTTTGGGTATAAGTAAGTGGACAATCTTACCACTCAACTCTTTCCCTGTTGTCTTTACTGTACACTTTACAATAGTCCCGTTAGGGACCGAAAGCTAGGTAAAAATGAAAGCCCTGGCATGATTGGCGTGCCGTTAGGTACGCCATATTTCGTACCTAACGGCACGAAAGCAACTATTTGACATTATGTTTTACCAATCTCAGACCTCTAGCGAGGTCAATTTATATAAAGTGTACGGTAATGAATCCCTGTTGTCCACTGTTAGACAAACTAATAGTCATTAGATATTTATTTTTGTCTAAAACGGCTCGCAGATTAATTTCAAAAGATGTTAAAAGAAAAATTTATTTTAATACTACTTTTCATTTTATTATGGTCCTGTAATAATGAAGAAGATATTCCACTACCACAAGAACAGCCTTCATCAAGTATCAATAATACGGTTACTGTTATTCAGGATGAATTTCAAGGCGCCCCAATGGTCATTGCCGGCAGTGCATCGAAGAATTTGATCGTTTCTTTTAAGCGAGAGTTAGGCGGGGAAATACTAACGTTTACCCCTTCAGATAGGAGCCTGCCCGTCATCATGAAAGATCAGGAAGGTAACCAATGGGATATATTTGGGGTAGCGGTAGACGGACCGTGGAAAGGCCGGCAATTGGAAGTGGTAAATGCAGGAATGGGCTATTGGTTTGCTTTTAGTTCTATGTATCCCGAGGCCGAAATTTTTCAAGGGACAGCACCTACGTTGGTAAATACCGCTGAGCCAAATAATCCGGAATGGCTGATTCCAACCAATTACGTAGCTCAGGCTTCAAGTCTTGATGCCATTCCCGCCATTAATGACCCGAAATACATGGAAGCCAATTCAAAAAACTCGATCGAAGGACAATTGTATGTCCGGGACGATGATTTGGTGGTCGGTATTCAAGTCGGCAATGAGCGGATCGCTTACCCCCACAAAATCCTTGATGTTCACGAAATCATCAACGATCAGATTGAGAGCCAACACCTTAGCATTACCTATTGCCCCTTTACCGGAACGGCAAAAATATGGGACCGTGAGCTCGAGGGAGAAATATATGATTTCGGTGTTTCTGGTTTATTATACAACAACAACCTCATGCCGTTCGATCGCAAAACGGAAAGTTTCTGGACTCAACTCGATGCCTGGTGTGTATTCGGACCCAATAAAGGCAAACGTCTACGCCAATTACGCTACGTAGAAACGACCTGGAAGAACTGGCTGGATATGAACGATGGAGTGTCCACCTTACTATCCGATGATACCGGCATTATTCGAGATTACGATGAATTTCCTTATGGTAATTATCGAGAAAGTAATTTGATCACCTATCCTGGTACAACTGTTGATCAGCGCCTGCATCCCAAAGAACGTGTTCATGCAATTGTAATTGACGGTAAGGCGAAAGTGTACCGTTTTGATGCATTCTGATAGCGTGGGTATGAAGTTTATTTGTTTATGAGGTTTATGAAGGTTATATGTTTACCTCAATCAACACTATGAACACCATAAACCTCATAAACATTATAAACCTCATAAACCCTCTCAACCAACCCCCACAAAAACAAGATCATGAAAATTACCGTCATTCAATTACTAGCATACATTTTTCTTCCAACAACCATCTTCGCCCAGGCGTGTTGCTCCGGAGGCACTCCGCTTGCGGGTAATATTGGTTTACGCCCCATGTCTGCCGGAGATGTGTTTTTTGATTTGACCTATGATTATAATACGCAGCGGACGTTACTTAGTGGTAGCACGGTATTGGATGATAACCGCCGTGAAAGAAATACGAATGCCCTTTTGGCGAGGGCGGGATACGCGCTTACTGATCATTTGTCCTTTACGGCTATTCTTTCCTGGATTGATGAAGAAGAAAAAGTGCAGGCTTTAAGCGGAGGAACCAACCGGTTAGGCGCCAGTGGGCTTGGGGATGCCATTGCCCTGGTTCAGTACGAACCTATAAAGTGGCGGGATAAAAACTTAGTTTTTGGCGGCGGAATAAAATTTCCTTTGGGTAGTATTGACAATCGGGACCCAGAGACTGGCCTGATCCTCAATCCCGATCTACAGCCAGGATCTGGTTCGTGGGACATGGTGCTCGGCGTACATTTCCAACAATCACATTTTTTTAAAAATAATCTTACCATGATCGCTTCGGTGACGAGTCGGTTGAATACGGAAGCCGACCGGTTCGAAGGACAGCAGGCCTATCAATTTGGAACAGAATTTCGGACTAACTTTGGCTTCAGAGACCGCTATCTCCTCGGTACTTTCCTGCTTGATCCCGGACTAATCTTATTATACCGGCGTACTGAAATCGACCGGATCGATGGTAATGAGGTACCCAATACGGGTGGTCAGTGGTTACACGTATTACCTAATTTGAATTGGCAAATAAGCCCTGCTTTTTCGGTAGGCGCTTCCGTTGAAATACCACTGTACCGCAATTTAACGGGCACGCAGTTGACAACGACGAACCGGTTTACTTTTACGCTGGCCTATCAGATCAGTAAGCAAAACAAAGAGCTGGGATTTTGATGAATTATTTGAAGTGCCCAGCGTCTACGCTGTATTGAATCAAAAACTTAGGGCCAGGTTTGAAGCCATTATCATAATACAAGACACGACTGCCTGCCATGGTTGGCAAGCTATACTTGACGCAAAGTGGTTTGGGACTTCCTTAACCTAACGTGAACTAGAGTTTTGGGATAGGTGCAACGTGTTGGCTTTGAATTTTTTAGGGTGTTAGGACTGCAAACCTGAGTCCATGGACTTTAGTATCGATTTACCTGATTGTAGTACTGGAACTTTTAACTGCCTTTGGTAGTCCAGTTCCGGTCGTTGTCAATACTACTAAAACTGTCCCGGGGAAATCGCAGGAAACACAAGTACAGGGAACCTCTAGTTCACGTTAACCTACTTCGGTCAGTATACACCCTACTTGAAGATGGTTTGGGTTCCCAAATCACTTAAACGTCGGTATAAGACACATACATCAGTTTTAAAAGATTGAAAATCATATTCTTAAAATTATGACTTGTAACCAAACGGAGTTTGGCAAGTTTTTCTGCATCGAGACTGAGTCTCTCGCAAGCAGTCTCGATGTGCAAAAAAGTCTAGTGCCTCGGGCATTAAATAACAGGTATAGTTCGGGAGGCTATTTTCTTGCG
>CAZHNG010000037.1:0-28436 GCA_964533785.1 uncultured Saprospiraceae bacterium
CGTCTTTTTCGCCAGATCAATATGTCCGGAAACAAAATCGGCGTGGAAATGTGTTTCAAAGATGTATTTAAGCTTTGCCCCTTCGACCTCCAACTTGTCGAGGTAGGGTTGAGTTTCTCTTAAGGGATCAATGATAACCGCCTCTCCATCACTCTCGATGTAATAGGCAGCTTCTGCTAAACATCCGGTATATATTTGTTCTACTTTCATTTTAATTAATTATAGACTTTGGTAATTGAATTTTGTGTTACAGTGTATTTAATTGATGGTACAAAGTAAAGGAGATTTGTTTGACTTATCAGTGATGGGGATCACGTAATGGGTTGGTACGAGTTAAGCAAGTTTGACGCGTTCAAAACCGTGAGAACTCGCTAACTCTTTTTACCCTTCAAACTTGTATTAACTCACCAATTTTATAAGCACACAGGTGTTTTTTTTCCGTGAAAGGGATCGCTTTGGGAATATGAGTTTTCTAGAGGTTCAATCATTTTCTTTTAAATATTAAAGTTATATTTACCAAAAATAAGTCACTTGCAATTAGCTTTTCAATGGCTGAAATGTTTGTTTATCCGGGAAGAAAAAACTAAAACAGCTTTAAACTATTGGACTTTTGACATAGCCTTCTAAGTGTTTGATAATCAATTAAAAAAGGTACTTCGGGATAATCGTCTTACATGCATTTGTCTACTGATTACCAAATGGTTACCGTTGCTCTATCTAGCGTCTAGAGTCTAGCGTCAAAAGTCTAATTAAACTATCTACATGCGAAAATTAAATATTGGGGTCATCGACCTCGTTAGTAAAGCCCCAAAGAGTACGTTGTGGGCAAGAATTATGCACGCCAACCTTGCCAGTATCATGCCGCAGGTGGTTGCTACCTGGTGTCAGAAAGCCGGGCATGATGTCAATCTGATCTGCTATACCGGTAGGGAGGACCTCGAACAAGAGCTCCCAAAGGACGTAGACCTGGTATTTATCTGTTCTTTTACGCAGGCAGCTTTGCTGGCCTATTCCTTGAGTAATTTTTTCCGCAGTAAAGGTATTGTAACGGTTCTTGGTGGGCCCCATGCCCGCTGTTACCCCGATGATGCTGTTAAATACTTTGATTATGTACTGGGTTTTACCAATGAGTCGTTGATCAAAGGTGTTTTAGAGGATTGTGTTCCTCACCGGCCGGAGGGTATTCACATTTCTGCCGACGGCCAGCCGGTAAGTTTGCCGGGAGTGGAAGAACGATGGCAATTTATCGAACCGACTTTGAAGAAGGCGCCCTTTATCAAAATAGTGCCGATGATAGGAAGTATGGGATGTCCTTATACCTGTTCATTCTGTATTGACTCCGAAGTACCGTACCAGCCGCTCGAATTCCAATTGATCAAGGAAGATATTCAATTTATACAGAAGAAAATAAAGAATCCAATCTTAGGCTGGCATGATCCCAACTTTGGGATCCGGTTCAATGATTATTTGAATGTAATAGCGGAAGCTGCGCCGGACGGCAAAGTGCGTTCCATTGCGGAAAGCAGTTTATCTATTTTGACGGAACCCCACCTTAAAGTATTAAAGGAGAATGGTTTTGTAGCCATGTTGCCGGGTATTGAATCCTGGTACGATATGGGGAACAAATCGAGGGCATCAAGGATTTCCGGACAAGAACGGGTAGAAAAAATTTCGAATCATGTCAACCTGGTATTGGAGTACATGCCCTATATTCAAACCAATTTTGTGTTGGGGCTCGACTGTGATGAGGGAGACGAACCTTTTGAGTTGACCAAGCAATTTGTGGATGCTGCGCCGGCAGCGTTCCCGGGATATTCGCTGTTGACTGCTTTCGGCGAAGCCGCTCCCGTTAATCTGGAATACCAAAAAGAAGGACGGGTATTGGGTTTCTCTTTTCATTTTCTCAATAATCACCTTGCCATGAATGTTAAACCTAAACATTATGAATGGGAGGATTTTTACGACCGGGTGATTGACCTAACTGCATACACCTTTTCTTACCAGGCCATTTATAAGCGCATGAAAAAAACGACGAATTTTACGGCCGGATGGATGAACGTGATGCGGGCCATCTCATCGGAAGGGTGGGGACGACTGAAGTTTTACCGCAAGGTGAGAAACCTGCTGGTAACAGACAAAGCTGTGCGCGCTTACTTTGAAGGAGAAACCGACGTACTTCCTGATTTTTACATCAATATCATCAAGGCGGACCTGGGGCCCTGGTGGGAATGGCTGCCGGAAGGAGCTATTTATCACGACCCGAATGCCTACTTGAAGAAAGCGGAAGTAATAAAAGAGTGAATGAATAGCCCGGCTATTCTGTTTCCTGAATATAATACGCTCCTTTAGTCACGATTTCGGTCTCTTCCGCTAAATCCCAGTGGAGAAGTTCCGCATAGTTGTCATTGGAAGCGCCGATTTCGACTTCCATTTTTTCAAAGCTATCGGCTTTTTTCAAGAAAATAAAGTACTTGCCACCTTCCTGGACAAGGGCAGTAATCGGAACTGCGGGGACATTTTTTTCGTCGATATGGATGGTAGCGTTCAGGAAGATCCCTACTGCCACGTCAGCCTGGTCACCGACCATATGACCGTGTATGAGGGCTGTTCGTTTTTCCATGTCCACGGTCTTACCGATTAAGTGTACTTCAGCTTCAATTTTTTGAGTGGTACCTGGAATATAGGCTTCGATGCGTTGCCCTTTTTTTACTTTAGGTAAGTCTTTGGCAAAAACATTAAGCTCCAAGTGCAAGTGCTTATTATCCACAATTTCAAATAACTTATCGGTAGGAGTAACCAATTTGCCTCTGTTGATATTCACTTCGGCAATATATCCCGACGCTGGGGCATAGATATGGATCTGAGCTTGGATATTTCCCTTCTCAATGAGTGCTTCCGTATTTATACCTATAAACTGCAGCTCAGCTTTTAGGCCATTGACGTGCGCCAGGCGACTTTCGTAATTCGCTTTGGCTTCTTCGAAAAGTCTTTCTGCCCCTGCTTCCTCTTTTTGTAAAGTTTCCTTGCGTTTATAGTCGCTTTCCAGAAAGACCAATTGACTCTGCGCTTCTAGGTATTCCCGTTGTAGTTTAATGAAGTCATGGTGTTTCAGAGAGGTAAGCAAGGTGCCTTTTTTGACATAGTCACCAATTAAATGCTCCGCAGTTTGTACGAATCCGGTCATTGGCGTATAGATGGAAATTAAACTGTACGGTGGTACCTCGATTTGCCCTGAACATTCGATTCTGGTTGACAAATTACGGCGTTCTACTTTTCCAATTTCGATACCCGCCATAGTTTGCTGAGCCTCGGTCAGTTGGATGCCATCCGTAACTGCAACCGCTTCGGGCGTATCGACAATAGGGGGAGCAGCTGCAGAATCCGAATTTTGGCAGGCTGTCAAAAATAGAAGGACAGCGTAAATGTGGTAAGTAAGTATTTTCATAATAAAGATGATTTTCAATTTATTTACTGGACTGGTGGGATGAGGTATGCTGTTATCTCCGCCACTTTTCCCAGTCCAATACTGATTGATTATATTGATAGATCATTTCCAGATAATTCAATTCGTTTTGTAAAGCTTCATTTTGACTTTGTAGGTAATAAAAATATTCGATCTCTCCATTTTCCCATTGCCGGCGGCTGAGTTCGGCGATAAGTTCGCGTTGATCATTCATAGTTTCGCCGAATTCATCGAGTTGTCTCCTTTTGGAAACAACCGCCTGCCAGGCTGCGATTTGGGTTTGTTGTAAATTCCATTGCTGTAGCTCCAGGTTGTTCTGAGCGACGATCTCTTGTAACTGGTGTTCTTCAATATTCGCCCGCATTGCTTTTTGCCATAATGGAATGGCGATACCGCCGGCGATACCTTGCAGAGAATATTCCGGTCGGATACTTTGGTTAAAATAGCCGAAAGAGTATTCGGGGCTAAGTAATTTGCGTTGTAACCGGGTTTCAGCTCTTGCCAATTCCAACTCTTTTTCAAAAGGTTGGGTCCATACTTCGGAGAAGGTACTGCTATCGGGAAGAGGAAGTGCAATGTAATCCTGTACTGGAACGGTATAACTGCCTTGTAAATAAGCGATATTCAATAATCTGCGGTAAGCGTTGCGTTCTGATAAAGCGGCATCTTCCAGGGCCTGGTCGTTTTGGGTTCTTCTGTTTTCCGCCAGGGTTAACTCCAATCTTCCAATTTCTCCGGTATTGTAACGAACTTGAGTTTTTTCCAGCAAGGTTAACAGAATGGTCTGCCGTTGCTCAAATAGTTGGACTCTTTCCTGTTGGTACATCCAGTCATTCCAGGCGTATTTGATGGTCATTTCCAATTGATGAAGCGTTAACCGCGCCTCGGTTTCCGACACCGCAATGGCTGACTGGGCCACCATTTTCCGCTGCTTGTTAGCAGCAGGGTTTCCAATGCTTTGGTTGAAGATAAATTGATAATCGATCAGCGTTGTGTTCATTTGACCAAACTGCAGGTTGAAATTTGTGGCGGGTATTTGTTTGGCCTGATCAATGCCTAATTGTGCTTGTTGAATATTGAGCTGCGTATTTTTTAAAAGCGGATGTTCATTGCGGGCATTTTCTAAAGCGAGGTTGAGGGTTAATTCCTGTGATTGGGCAGATAAGCCGGGACTAAATGCTAGTACCAGCAACAGGATGGTGGCAGTTTTCGTTAATCCCTGTTGAAACCGCTTTTTGCTGATCAGATAGTACAGAACGGGAAGAACGATTAACGTTAGAATGGTTGCGGTGATCAAACCGCCTATGACCACAGTGGCTAAAGGTTTTTGTACTTCGGCTCCGTTGCTAGTAGAGAGTGCCATAGGTAAAAAACCAAAAGCGGTGGTGGTCGCAGTCATGATCACCGGACGCAAGCGGGTTATTCCCCCCTCCATGATGAGTGCTGTCAACTCGGTCATGCCTTCTTCTTGTAAGCGGTTGAAATAACTGATAAGCACAATGCCATTCAGGACGGCCACTCCAAAAAGAGCAATAAACCCGACGCCGGCGGAGATACTAAAAGGCATTCCTCGAAGCCACAAAGCGATCACTCCACCAACGGCAGCAAGCGGAACAGCCGTAAAAATGATCAAGGCGTACTTTAAATTTCCAAAGGCAAAGAACAACAGGGCAAGAATTAGGAAAAGAGCAGCGGGGACAGCCAATGTAAGTCTTTGCTGAGCTTTGCGTAGGTTTTCAAATTCACCACCGTAAGTAATACTGTAGCCGGGAGGCAACACTAATTGCTCGTTAAGAGCAGATTCTATGGCTGCTACCAAACTCGCCACATCCCGGTTTCTAACATTAATACCAATGCCAATAAAGCGGCGGGCACTTTCCCGGCTGATCTGCATGGGACCCTCAACGTATTCCGCTACGGCTAATTCACTTAAGGGAATCTGATTGCCACCAGGAAGGGGAATGTATAGTTTTTGTAAATCCAAATTAGTCCGGTTCTCTTCATTAAATCGGACGACGAGATCAAATTTGCGTTCGTTTTCAAAAATAAATCCGGCCGTTTCACCGGCGTAAGCGGTACGGACCAGCGTATTAAGGTCCTGAATATTTAAACCGTACTGCGCAATTTTTTCACGGTTGAATTGGATAACCATTTGCGGAAGCCCCTCGGTTTGTTCAACTTTGACATCAGCCGCTCCCGGGATGTTTTCGACTATTTTTGCGGTTTGATCTCCTAAATCTTTTAGGGTTTCGGTGTTTTCTCCAAAGATCTTGACGGCAATATCCGTTTTTGCTCCCGTCATTAATTCATTGAACCGCAGTTGGATCGGTTGGGTAAATTCAAAGGAAGCTCCGGCGATCACTTCCAGTTTTGTTTTCATTTTTTCGACCAGGTCTACCCGGTTGCTGGCGCTGGTCCAGTTCTCTTTTTCTTTGAGAATGATCATGATATCAGCATCCTCGATCGCCATCGGGTCGGTCGGTACTTCAGCCGTTCCAATTTTAGAAACGACGTGTTCAATCTCCGGAAAATTTTCCAGCAATACTTTTTCGGCCTTGGTGGAGGTTCTGATGCTTTCACTAAGCGAACTACCTGGCTTCACCGTCATTTGCATGGCCAGATCCCCTTCTTCGAGGGTAGGGATGAAAACAGCTCCCATCGTACTGAACAGTAGGCTGGTCGCAACGAGAATGGCAATGGCAATACCAAGCACCAAATAGGGGAAGCGCAGGGCAGACTTTAGAACAGGCCGGTATACATCTTGCAGAAATTGGACGATGCGATCGGCAAAAGTGGGTTTGGTGTTAATTTTTTGGGCATGATCAAGGCGGTCATCATGGGAACGTAGGTCAATGAAAGTATCAAGGCACCCAAAACGGCGAAGCTGAAAGTCATCGCCATGGGGCGGAACATTTTCCCTTCGATTCCCGTCAAAGTCATGACCGGTACAAATACAATAAGGACTATGAAAACGCCGAATACCGTTGAGCGGAACAGTTTAATTGAAGCATCAGCAACGATATTGTCCATCTCATGCTGACTCAATTGCTGCCCTGCATAATAAGCAAAGAGCGTATGCAAT
The DNA here is from genome assembly GCA_964533785.1 of uncultured Saprospiraceae bacterium. GTDB lineage: Bacteria > Bacteroidota > Bacteroidia > Chitinophagales > Saprospiraceae > JANQRV01. The sequence continues at coordinate 6,546 of CAZHNG010000037.1, forward strand.
ACTCCTTCCACCACAATGATGGCCCCATCTACTACGATCCCAAAGTCAATGGCTCCCAAAGACATTAAATTGGCGCTCAATCCGAAATAATTCATCAAGATCAATGCAAAAAGCATAGATAACGGAATAATAGAAGCTACGATCAATCCTGCCCGGATGTTACCTAGTAAAAGGACCAAAACCAGGATAACGATTAGTCCACCTTCCAATAAATTTTTTAAAACCGTATTGGTCGTTTTACCAACCAGCACCGAACGGTCTAGATAGGGGTATAATTCCAGGCCTTCGGGCAAGGACTTTTTTACCGCTTCAATGCGCTCTTTAACATTGGTAATAGCTTCAGAAGAATTCGCACCTTTAAGCATGAGGGTGATACCGCCCACTGCTTCTCCCTGGCCGTCCATGGTCATAGCGCCGAAGCGTTTAGGAGCGCCGAATTGGACTTTGCCGATATCTTTAATGAGAATGGGGACCCCGTTGCGGTTAGCAACCACGATGTTTTTGATGTCATCAATGGTTTTGGCAATTCCTTCCGTTCTGATGTAGTAAGCATTGGTCGTTTTTTCAATGTAGCTACCGCCGCTATTTTGATTATTTTGCTCTAGAGCAGTGAACACTTCGGCAATCGTGACCTCCATTGACCGCAATAAAACCGGATCAATGGCAACCTCATATTGTTTGAGATAGCCGCCAAAGCTGCTCACTTCAATAATGCCGTTGATGCCGGCGAGTTGTCGTTTTACGATCCAGTCCTGAATGGTTCGCAGTTCCATTGCATCAAATTGATCTTCGTAGCCAGGTTGCGGACGTAAGACATATTGGTATATTTCTCCCAATCCGGTAGTAATGGGCATCAGTTCCGGATTTCCAATACCAGGCGGGATTTCTGATTCGGCGATACTGATCTGTTCTTCAACGAGTTGTCGGGAATCGAGAACGGGGACCCAGTCTTCAAAGACAATCGTCACCACCGATAAGCCGAAACGTGAAATAGAGCGGATCTCTACTACATTGGGAATATTCGCCATGGATATTTCTACCGGGTAGGTGATGAATTGCTCTACTTCCTGAGTAGCTAATGAAGGAGATACGGTGACTACTTGGACCTGATTGTTGGTTATATCCGGCACGGCATCGATGGGAAGCCTTTGCAAAGAATAGATGCCTCCAGCAATTAAACTGATGACCAGTATGCCAATGATCAATTTATTTTGTACAGAAAATTGAATGATTTGCTGTATCATTTTTGGAAGGATGGAATCTAGATGCTACCTGCCCACCCTGCCGGCCGCTGGCACAGCAGGCGGGGACGCTAGAATCTAGATATTTGATTTAGAAAATTTTGGTACTTAAGTGCTGATTTAAAACTAAATGCTGATTGGAGGGCGGAAAAGACTTTCTAAGCTATCAGAAGAGATTAAGGTTTTAATGAAAAGCGGGGTAGGAGAGAAGTGGCCATTAATTGATGGTTGACTAACCTCTCCAGTATTTTTAAAAAAGAAGTCAATGCCAGATTGAATGGTTTTCAAGGGCAGGTTTTGGTGGCTGTTATCGTCGTGTTCGTGACTATCGGGGTTGACAAAATGTTCTTGCAGAAATTCGAAAAAAGAAGCAATCGATCCGTTAGCACTAGCTTCAAGTGCATGTTCCTGGAAATGGCCGATCAGTTGAGGTAAATAGACCAACTGCTGGAAATCTGTCTTTGGAAAGACGCTGCCCAGAGCAAAATAAACAGCCAATATGATTGCAGTTGGTTTCAAAATTACATTTTATTCATTCACAACGTGAGTAAAGGTAAAAAGGAAAAGCTGTTGTTCCCGGTGAGAAAAATCACACTACAGTAGTAAAATTATTTTATCAGCGAAAATCCAATCAATACGCGTCCTTCGCGTTCTCCCCTAAAATAAACGTCATCGCCATTTCCACGTGTAACTGAGTAGTAGCCAGCAATGGCAGGTCAAAATCCTCAGCCTTTAATAGCAGAGGGAGTTCCGTACAACCCAGAATGATACCTTCCGCACCATTGGCTTTAAGCAATTGCATTTGTTCCTGGTAAAAGGCTTTGGACTCTTGGGTGAATTTACCCTGTGTGAGTTCTTTTGAAATGTAATAATGGGATTGATCAATGTACTGCTCGGCGGGAATAATGGTTTCCATACCGAATTTTTCTTTGATCCGGGATTGAATGAACCCTTTGGTCATGGTCGGTTTATTCCCCAAAAGTCCCAGTTTGGAAAGCCCAAGTCTTCGTGCTTGCTGCCCCGTAGCATCAGCAATATGCAGAATGGGGATATCAATTTTGGGAGCAACATAAGGGTAGACCATGTGCGGGGTGTTGGCACAAATGATAATGGCCTTTGCCCCTGCCTGTTGTAATTTAAGCGCTACTTCCAGATACTTTGAGTTAATTTCATCCCAATTTCCATTCCGCATCAATTCGATATTGAGACTGTACAGAATTAATGGTGGATTGGCTTGGGTGCCCATTTTTTCTCCTACTTTGGTATTAAGTAGCCGGTAGTATTCGATCGTGGAATGCCAGGATGTCCCACCGATCATGCCTAATGCTCTCATATTCTATAATAATTGGGTTTTGATTTATTGACCTGCAAACTTGGGGCGATTGTATTTAAGCTTTAAGTGGTTATAGGGTTATTAAGTTATAAAGTTATTTGGGGATAAACTTGGGAGTATTTTGTATAACCACATAACCGTATAACCCCATAACCATAACCACCAAGCTATACTTGACGCGAAGTGGTTTGGGACTTTCCAAATCAACGTCGGTATATTAAATATTAAATAGAGTAAAACTATCCCTAAGTTAAAGGGGCAGTACATCTAGTTAATAAGTAAATACAGTTGGATTGTCCTTGATCTTCGCAAACATTATTGATTCTCCGGAAACTTTGACACCGTCCAGTAAATTTACTTCACTGACGTTCATCACTTCCATACAATGGGGACAGGCTAATACTTCGCCGCCTTTCTCCATGATGTCTTTCAACAGGTCGTGTAAATTTTCATCGTGAAAAGTAATGGTATCTGCTCCCGGAGCCATAAGTTTTACACCGCTAACATTCAAGAATACCGTAACGGGAACCTCATTTTTCAATGCATTCTGAGCAAGATGCAAGCCCATGAGAGCACTGTGCGGATGTTCGGTAGGATCACTGGTAAGATTGATCATCAGACCTGAGGTTTCTTCAATCTCTTCGTCAGAATCTTTGTCAACTTCAACTTCGCAATTGGTGAAAGCGAATAGCAATGAAGACAATAAGAGAGTTTTTAAAATTAGATTTTTCATTTTTATGTATTTAAAAAACCAAAGGAGCTTGTCCGATAGTGGGAAAACAAGCTCCTTTATTTAGTTAGTGAACGTTTTACTATTACAACTCAGTAATTTGCTCTTTGTATTCAGTACGGTCCAAATCCGTTTCAGAAAGGGCCTTATAGCCACCCTGAATGTTTACCAAGTTGTGGAAACCACGGGATTTCAAAATTGAAGCGGCGATAACGGAGCGATAACCACCGGCACAGTGCAGGTAATATTTTTCATCGCGATCCAATTGGCTCATATTCCGGCTGATGAAGTCAAGCGGGAAGTTTTCTGCATCTACGACGTGCTCAGCTTCGTATTCGCTGGCTTTACGTACGTCGAGTAAATTGACGTCTTTGCCGTACATTTCAGCGAACTCTTCGGCAGCTACTTCGTCAAGGGTATCGATTTCTTCACCGGCTACTTTCCAGGCATCGAATCCACCTTCCAGGTATCCGATAGAATGGTCATAACCAACCCTTGCTAAACGGGTTACTACTTCATCTTCACGGCCTGGATCAGCCACAAACAAGATCGGTTGTTTTAAATCGGGTATCAAGGCTCCAACCCACATGGCGAAGTTGTCATCGATACCGATAAAGATCGAACCGGGGATGAAACCTTTAACGAATACATCCTGAGGACGCGTGTCTATAACGATGGCGCCTTCACCTTCCCAAGCAGCTTTGAATGCACGAACGCCTAGTGGTTGGGTACCGCGCTGACGCACTTCGTCGATGCTTTGGTAGCCCATTTTGTTCACCATTGCGTTCTTGGGGAAGTATTGTGGAGGCTCTACTAATCCGGTTGTAACTTCCTTCACAAATTCTGCTTTGGTCATATCCGGTCTGAGCGCATAGTTGAATTTCTTCTGGTCTCCCAGGTAACCCCAGGTGTCTTTGCTCATCTTTTTACCACAGGCAGAACCGGCACCGTGACCAGGATAAACGATCACATCATCAGCTAAAGGCATAATTCTGTTGCGTAAACTTTCGAACAGAAATCCTGCCAGATCTTCTCTGGTAATTTCGCCTTGTTTGATGGCCAGGTCAGGACGGCCTACATCACCGAGGAACAATGTGTCACCGGTAAAAATGGCGTAATCTTTGCCATTTTCATCTTTTAGTAAAAAGGTGGTACTTTCCATGGTATGTCCTGGCGTATGTAAAACTTTGATGGTAACATTTCCAATCTTCAACTCTTCATTGTCTTTGGCAATGTGCGCTTCGAAGTTAGGTTCTGCTGTTGGACCGTAAACAATTGTGGCACCTGTCTTTTTAGCTAAATCCAAGTGACCGGAAACAAAGTCAGCGTGAAAGTGTGTCTCTAAAACATATTTGATCTTTGCACCGTCTTTTTCAGCTCTTTCGATGTAAGGTTCCGTTTCACGCAGGGGGTCAATGATCGCTGCTTCACCGTTACTTTCAATATAATATGCAGCTTCCGCCAAACAGCCCGTATAGATTTGTTCTACTTTCATTGTAATTAGATTTTAAAAGGATGATTAGATTAACAACTTATTGAGTTTGAGTATAAGAAGACTTCTTTATTCATAACTCAAAGATAGGTGGTTAGGCAAGGTGATTTCTGTGAATGCCATCACAATGGGTAGTGATATTGGTCACTTGGTGGGGTGAGAAATGTCATAAAGTGAAAATAATCAAGGTTGCTCATCTGTCAGTTACATCCTCCAGGTCATTAGGATAGAGGAAGCTTGGTTGACAGGAAAGGGGGTAAAAAAATGGATACATGTGCCATCTCCTGCTTTTGAATGGAAGGCTTAAAGTAATAGTGTTGCTTGAATGTCACATTGTTAGCGAGTTGTGAGTTAGCGGGTTCTGGAAATCGTTAACCCGCTAACTAATTTAATAAGCCGCTGAAGATCAGGCTTATAAAGTTAAATCTAAAAAATTCGGGATGACTCATGTTTATCAAGAACCTTTCTCCAACAGTTTTTCTTCGTCGTAGCAATAAGTTAACAAGTCATAGGTTGTAACGATACCCACTAAAGTATCATTTTCTACCACGGGTAGAGCGTGAAAAAGGTTTTCTTTAAAGGTCTTAATGACCACACTCAGCGGTTCATCCGGAGTAACGCAGATGACGTCTTCCGTCATAATTTCTTTTACTCGCATCGATTGATACAATTTGAGATTATAGGACTCAAAGCGTTTATCGAAAAGGGCAAACATGTGGTTGACCTTCATAAAGTCCGTCTTACTGATCAAACCAACTAAGGATCCGCTCTTTTCCACAACCGGGAGGTGGTGAATGGCACTTCCTTTAAACAACTCATCGACGCGTTCGAGCGTATCTTCGGGTTTCACAATGAAAATATCCCGGGTCATCAATGCAGCTACTTTTATTGCTTTCTTTTTATCTTCCATGCGTGTATTTTTTTATAAATATAATATTTCTTGCGTAGGTATCGGAGCTGTCAGAGTGATTAATCAATAGGTAAAGATGCAAAAAATGTAGTTGTTGGCATTAGGAGGATGTTTGGTGTCCCTAATTTTTGCCAAATAGTAGATTTTGTTTTTAATTTAAAATAATTTGTATTAAATTTGTTTCGTTAGTTAAAATGTTTGTGTGCACAATTTTTCACCATAGGTTTTTGACAACCTTTTTGGTGCCAATCCGGTAGGTTTGGTAGGAGGGCGGGCCGTTTTATAAGTAATAGTATACCCACCCACTTAAGTAAAGGTAACCTCTTGCGGCCAGCGGCCCAAACACCTCGCTGCTGCTGGTGCTCCTGCTGTATACAGATTTAGGTCATGCCTCTTTTTTCTTTGACAAGTCTAATCTCCATATACCCGTCCCACCTTCTTGCGCATCACCAGGTAATTAACCAACCCAATGATCACAAACGCTGTACCCACTACAGTAAGACTCCATTCCACCCAACCAAAACTGGTTTTTTCCTCATTCAGATGGGCGATACCAATGGCGGTGGCAATGATCACTATTCCTGTTCTTACGTAGGACAATAGCGTACGTTGATTGGCCAGGCGTGTTCTATCCAGCGCTAATTTATCCCTCAAGATCAACGCCTGCTTTTCCGTAGTTTTTGTTGTTTCATTTTGCATTGGCCTGTAGTGTAAATTCCGGATGTTTGGGTTTGTTGTTTTCATTGCGAGACGCGTCGTGCCAGTCGACAGCCTCCTGAACGCTCATAAAGAAGTTGGATTCACCGATTTTTTCCATAACGTGTCCCTTTGTCAAGGCATCTCTGACCGGCCCTTTTACACCAGAGAAGTACAAATTGATACCGGCGTCTTTCGTTTCGGTGATAATATCTTCGAGCGCATGCACCGCGCTGCTGTCCATATAGTTAATACTTTCGGCATTAATGATCACTGTTTTAAGTTCTTCGCCTTTTGCAGCTATCCATTCCGCCAGTTTATCTTTAAAGAAGTTGATGTTGGCAAAATACAGTTGTGCATCGAAACGAAGGATCAACAGATCCGGCCTGTCTTCTACCTGTTCAAACCGCTCTACATTCCGGTAATAGGCAGTACCAGGCACCTTACCCAATTGTGCAACGTGCGGGCGGGTCGTACGGAAGATGATCATCGCTAAGGAAAGGACGACCCCAATGCCAATACCTTGTTCTATACCTAGTCCCAAGGTAGCCACAAAGGTTACGATCAGCATCCAAAAGTCCGACCGGTTGGCGCGCCAAAGGTGAATGGCTTCTTTGTAATCGATCAACCCGAATACGGCTACCATGATAACGGAAGCCAAGATGGCCTTGGGGAGAAAATAAAATAAGGGTGTCAGGAATAACAAGGTTAAGACAATAAGAAGTGCACTAATAATGGAGGCCAATCCGGTTTTAGCACCTGTCTGATCATTCACCGCTGTTCTGGAAAACCCTCCCGTCACGGGATAGGATTGAAAAAAGGCACCACCGACATTGGCCAGGCCAAGGGCGATCAATTCCTGGTTGGGAATGACCTTATAGTTTTTATGTTTAGCTTGAATGGCTTTGGCGACCGCAATACTTTCCATGAAACTAACCAGGGAAATAGCCAGCGCCGTTGGAATTAATATTTGGATGGTTTCCATGCCTATCGAAGGCACTCCGAAAACTGGTAAACCTTTTGGTACTTCACCCACGATCTTCACACCTTGTTCGGTTAAGCCGAATAGCCATACGGCCAGAATGCCGAATACGACCGCCAATAATGGTCCGGGTATAGCTTTGCTTATTTTTTTAATCCCTTTGATCAATACGATGCCACCCACACCGATGGCTACCGTAATCCAGTTGATTTCCCCAAATTTTTCTACGGCCTGCAGGATAATTTCGTGGACGTGGTGGCTACGGGCAATATCGACCCCGAGTAAGTGCTTCAATTGGCTTAAGCCAATGATCAATGCAGCCGCGGAAGTAAAGCCGCTAATCACCGGATGGGACAAAAAATTGACGAGAAAGCCCAACCGGAAGGCACCGAGTAAAAATTGGATTAAGCCGACCAGTAGCGCCAATGTGATAGCGAGGCTGATGTAATTCGCTGTTCCGCCTTCGGCAATGGCACCAATACCGGCTGCCGTTAGTAATGAAACCATGGCTACCGGTCCTACCGCTAATTGCCGGGAAGTGCCCAGCAAAGCATAGATGATCAAAGGAATAGTTGATGCATATAAACCATATATTGGTGGTAAACCGGCTATCATAGCATAAGCCATACCTTGCGGAATGAGCATAATACCTACCGTTAAACCTGCTGCCAGGTCTCCTTTTATGTTGGCTCCGGAATAATTCGATAACCAGTCGAATGCCGGAATGTATTGTTTAATATTCATGGCTAAAATGTTTAAGGTATATGGTAAAGCCGAATTCATTCGGCAAATAGTCAATTGGATATTAGATTTAAAAGGATAAATCAATATTTAGAATGAAGTAACCCTTTACTCTTCCATGTGAAGATATTGTCAGGATGCTTATCCGGGATTTCTGCGATTTCTAGTCTGGGCTAACTCCTTTTACCGTGGAACTCTTGACTGCCTTAGCATGCTATTCCGCGCTCAAAATCATATCGTGATAACCTGCCTAAGGTATGTCAGCAATTTCGATTTACAAATGTCGAACAAAAACGGGTTTGCAGAATAAATGAACGTTTGTTGAGCCTTCAAACTTTCAATCATTAAAAATTGAATGCTCAAATTCGAAATTGCTGCCGGCATTTGAATAAAAATAGCTAAATCACCAGCTATTGGATATGTATTAACTCAATACTTTTATCTGATTCCTTCCCAATTCCACTTCGCCCATATTTTCCAGCTTCTTCAGCAACCGGGAAATAGCTTCCCTGGATGCGTTAAGATCGCTTGCAATTTCCTGGTGTGTTGCCTGTATGATTGGGGAACCAGTAGATTCTTTGCGGGCATTGAGGTATTTTTGCAGGCGAATATCCATGCCTTCAAATGCGATGCTGTCAATCACTTTGACGAGCTCAAACATTTTTTCGTCATAGCTAAGCATCACAAAGTTTTTCCAGCTTTGGTATTTGGTCATCCATTGATCCATGTACTTGATGGGGATGCCGATAAGGGTAGTATCTTCAATAGCTTCGGTCCGGATGGCACTCTTCTTATTCATCATGCAACAGGTGAAGGACATCGAACAGGTCTCCCCGGCATTTAGGAAATAAAGCAGGATCTCTCTGCCTTCATTTTCGTCTTCTCTGGTTACTCTGATCGTACCGCTGACGATAAGAGGTACCAGCTTGACGTAACTATTGTAATCCATAATGATCTCACCCGCGCGGAAGTGCATCAGTTTACCAACGTCTGCGATCTCTTCCTGTAATTCACGTTCCGCGATCTGGGGAAATCGTTGGTGTAAAAGTTTGAAAATATCGGTGGTTTCTGTAATCATAATTATTTAAGGCATCAGACTTTTAGTGAAGTGAGATTTTGATTTTAGACCCCAGATGCTAGGCTGCAAGCGTATGAGCAGTTTATGGCGCTGGCGTCTGTTGTCTAAAAATAAATTTTCTGGGATTAGCAGGTATCTAAATTATCCGAAAATATTTCTAATGTGGTAGTTTGTCTCTTACAATTCCGTAGGTGAAAGTTCCTAGCGTAGCTCCAAATATGACTAAAATGAAGATCCAGAATCCGTGTCCCAGCATAACGAACATAGGTCCGGGACAAGCTCCCATCAAGGCCCAGCCCAGCCCGAAAATACTACCGGCCAGTATGTGGCGGCGTGGATTCCATTTCATGGGGGTATAACTTACTATTGTATTCCGTAAAGTTTTCATTTTAAACCTTTTCATGAGGGCAATGATGATCGCTCCTAAAACTACCGCCGTACCTATAATACCGTACATGTGAAAGCTCTCGAAACGAAACATCTCGTGGATCCTGAACCATGAAATGGCTTCCGATTTTGTCATGATGATACCGAATAAAGTACCGACTATATAAAAACTGAATAAACGCATTTTTTTTATTTTTAGACGCTGAATCCTGACATTTATCGTCAGGAAGACGCCAGATACCAGAATACGAGTGTGAGGGTGTGGTAGTTGAGTCTGATTAGTTTGAATGAACAGTGAATTTCATTACCCAAAAATGAGGGGCATGATCAACCAGGTCATGGTTAGCCCGCCGATGAAAAAGCCAACAACCGTTAAGAGTGATGGCAGTTGAAGGTGTGATAAACCGGTGATGGCATGACCTGATGTACAGCCATCTGCGTAGCGGGCTCCGAAACCAACCAGGAAGCCGCCGGTGAGGGTTAAAATGACACCAAGGCCGTTAGAGAAGTTAAATACCTCCGTCGGTAAAAAACCATTTCCTTGCGGGTAGTTTATATTCCAGTCTTTTAAGTGATTAATTGTAGATTCAGAAATAGCTACAGCTTCCGGACTTTGCAGTAGGGTAGAGGAAATAACCCCACCGGTAACTGCTCCTAATAAGAATACCATTCTCCATCGCTCTTCTTTTAAATCTATATCGAAAAAGCTGAATTTTTTACCGGCACCTGCCATGGCACAAATATTCCTAAAAGCGGTAGAAACACCAAAACTCCGTCCCATCCACGTTAATAAAAATAAAATAGCTGCAATAGCAACGCCAGACACGGACCAATGCCAAGGCTGGCTGACGATACTAAGTACTCCCTGGGTGTTTGTTACTAATTCCATTAATTTTTGATTTAATTATAAAGTGTTATCAATTGCTTGTTTTATCACATGGCTCAAGGCAGTAGCTGATTGCATACCCGACTGCCTCCATTTGACCTGCCCGTTTTGAAATAAAATAAAAGTCGGTACGCCCCTGATGTTCAGGGACTGGGCCAATGCACCGTTTTTGTCCACATCGACTTTGACAATAGTGGCTTCTTCTCCGATCTCTGATGCTACCTCACTCAAAATGGGACTCATCGCTTTACAAGGGCCACACCATTCAGCGAAAAAGTCTACCAAAGTAGGTTTTTCACTATTGATCAATTCTTTAAATGATTTTTTTTCTTTCATAAGATTTTCAATTAATACTGCAAAGGTATGGGCACTTGTAAGGAAAATCCTTAGAATCGAATTTTTTAATTCATGATTGGCCTGGTTATGAGGGTTATTTGGTTATGCGGTTATGAGATATAGATGGTGTATTGATAATCAAATAACAGAATAAGCACAGTTGTGGTGACAAAGACTTTTCTTTATCTATAACTAATATTTTTTTACCTATGAGACCAATTCAAGATATGAAAGTAGTATTACTTAATTATTTCTAAATATTGTATTTTCGATCTTCTTCTCTGTGATCTTTTTCACTGACCTTCTCGTTTGAAAACATATTTTTGTTGCAAACAATTCTCAAAACAGTTTAAAAGTCGGTTAGGATGAATTTTACCGTAAAAAGCGGGTAAATTTGTCCGCTGCAAGATTATTGATTATGAGTAATTATTGGGAAATATTCGTTAACGGTTATAAAGGGTATGCTAATTATTTGTGGAATGAGATCACTCATCCCACCTGGCACAGTTATTTTTATTGGCTGATCTTGGTTTCTGTCTTTTTCTTCGTTTTGGAGATTATTGTACCCTGGCGGAAAAAGCAGCCGGTGCCTAGGAAAGACTTTTGGCTGGATGCCTTTTATATGTTCTTCAATTTTTTCTTGTTTTCCCTGATCATTTATAATGCTGCTTCCGATGTGGTGGTGAATTTGTTCAATGATGGAATTAAGTGGTTAACGGGAGGTTTTGATTTGCAAAGTTTCAATCCACTGCAATACTGGCCTTATTGGGCGGTATTGCTGGTGGGGATGATCTTCCGCGATTTCATCCAGTGGTGGGTACACCGTTTATTGCACCGTTCGGAGTGGTTGTGGGAGTTTCACAAGGTACACCATTCGGTGGAACAGATGGGGTTTGCGGCGCAACTACGTTACCATTGGATGGAAAATGTGGTCTACCGTACCCTGGAATACGTTCCTTTAGCCTTGTTAGGATACGGATTGTATGACTTTTTTGTCATCCACATCTTTGCACTGGCCTGGGGGCATTATAACCATGCCAATATTCGAGTGAGCGGCTACGTGACCGGTGGAATTGTCGGTGCGCTGATCGGTATTGTCTTAGCTAATAGTCTGTTGGACGTTACGCTGTTTGCCGGTATTTCCACGGTAGGGAAATGGGGGGTATTCATAGGATCAACGGCATTAGGAGCCATATTACTAGGGCCCGTCATGAAGATCCTTTTCAATAGCCCGGAAATGCACATCTGGCACCATTCCTACGATTTGCCGGAAGACCGGCGCTACGGCATCAATTTCGGATTGACCCTCGCTGTCTGGGACTACCTTTTCGGTACGGCCCATATTCCGCACGATGGACGTGATATCCGCCTGGGCTTTCCCGGTGTAGAAAGCTTTCCCCAAAACTTTGTCGGACAAAATTTAAACGGTATCATTCATAAAAATCAAGAATCATGAAGATGGAAATTACTCAGGAACTCTTTGATGCGATCGCCAAAGAAATTGAAAGCGATAAAAGCCCGGTAGGTATTGATGCGAAAAAAACGCACGTCATCATCCTCCAAAAATTGATCGCTATCGAGGAACGGTTGGAACGGATTGAGGAGCAGTTGAAGGGGTAGAAATCTTGTATAGCGGAATTCATTCCGCTGTTCTAATAGATCACTGAAAGATTGTAAACCCAGCAGCCAGATCCTACTTGCTAAAAGTATTGACCTGTAAACCTGGGGCAATAAGAACGCGAAGTTCTTTTTCTTAGCGTTTCTTTGTGGCCTTTGCGGTGAGTAAAAGCCTTTGACCCCAATTTTACCGGCAGTACAGCTGAAGCACTAGCTTATTTTGTAATCACCATCTTTTCGGTTTGAATTTGCATCCCTTCTGCAAGGAAATTAATGATAAAAAAAACTCCATGCTCTTTGTGTTCTCCATGGTTCAATACTATTTTGAGAAACGAAGTCCCAAAGAATCATTCAAAAAACCTCCTCCGTCCAGAACCCATGAAACCCCAAAGGAATATTATGTGGTAAAGCAATCGAAGCAACTTCTTCCAAACTAGCAGCGTCCAGCACCTTCAAGTCCGTTTCTACTCGTTCTGCATCAAACAAAAGCATCAGCAACCAGCCATCATCTTCATTGCTACCGTTCTTTTTAGGAACAAAAACCGGTTCGCCGGGTAGGTTTGGCCAAAGCTCCTTATATAAAGTTTCTCCTTTTTGAGTATCTACTTTTGACAGGCCGGTTAAGATGGGTAGGGTAGTATCCGCTGCTGCGGAAATATTCCAGGCGTAGCGATAGGGTTTACCTTCTTTGTCCGGTCTGACGAAAGGCAATTCACCGGGGTGTTCACTTAATAAGGTTTTAGTGACTGTCTTTTGATTGAGGTCCAGGGTAAATCGCGTCAGCAAAGGATTAGAACCTTCTTCCGGTTCGCCCGCCAAAAATGCTTTGATGGCCTCAGCCGGTGGGAAATCTTCCATAATGTAACCGTCCACGATTATTTTATCTTCCGATACATCAAAGCCATTGGCAAAGTGAAAGACGAAGCAGAAATCGGTTTCCAGTTCATGCACCTGTCCTTGTTCATCCACGACCAATACTTTGGTTTTTGCAGTATGGTCTATTTTTATGGAAGCTACCGGAGATTCCATGCCCGAAAAAGCTTTGAAAAGATCAAAAGCGACTGGGGTGAGGAAAAATATTTTCTTACCCCTGTCGGTTAGTACGAAGTCATGGGTAAAAGTGACTTCATTCATTGGGATAGCCTGGCTAATCCTGGCTTTTCCGTCTGGTTCTACTTCGTATAATAAAAGGCGTTGTTTCGTGCCGGCTGCCGTACCGAAGTTATGCAATATCCCCGTTTTATGATCCACTTTCGGATGCGCCGAAAAAGGCAGTTCGGGATTGATCAGGTGGTCTACATAAGAAAAGTCATTATCCAAAACGCCATCATAATCGTACCTGCCAATGGTTTCCAAAGTCACCGGATCAATTTCGTGTGGCAAGCCGCCTTCCCAAAGGGCTAGCATTTTTTCACCGTGCCAAATCACGCTGGTATTCGCCGCATTCTTGAAGCGCATTCTCATGAAATTACGCCAGATCCCACCCGGTAGATTGGTGCCAAAACTGCGGTAAAGCATTTTACCCTCCTTTTCTTCAGCCACAAACTCTTTGGTACGTACATAACGATTACTGTAGTGGATCTTACCTCCCTGAAATTCAAATTTGGTGATCATGCCATCCCCATCGAAGAGGTGGTCGTATTTAACGCCTTGGTGTTCGAAGCGTCCATTGCCATTTCTAAATAAAGTGCCTTTGATTTCTTTGGGGAGGGTTCCGGTATAAGACAACTCTTCTTTTGAATATTCTTCCTCTACCTTTCTGGTTGCCGTGAAGTATTTTTTGAGTATTTCCATTATTATCGATTTTAAGGGTGTAACAGTACGAAGCAGAAATGGATTAAGGATACGCTGCAAATTTCAAAAACAGACATTGCTAGAGACCTAAATAGTTCCAGGGAATTGATTTCCAGGTTGTTGAAAAAAATGGAACAGGAAAAACTGATCACGATGGATAGGAATGTTGTTCGATTAATATGACTCGTGTGAATCTGGGCAAAAATAACGACTGTTGTTATTGAAGAGGTATTGTTTTATTAGACGCAGACTTTCACAGGTAGAACAGTGTCTATTGATCATAGCCGTCCACGTAGGCCCCCCTATGGGTCTGGGCAGGTTAAGCGTTAATTTATAGTATCGAGTTAAAGAACGCTTGAAATCTTTGATTTTTCGAGACTTCGTCTCTTAAAATTTTTATTGAACCCCGCCTACTGTGCCAGTAATGGCGGGCAGGCATAGAGATATGGAGAACATAGAGTTTAAAAAGAAAAAATTTCTTTTTCTTTTTGGGCTCCATACTCTCAAACGTTTGTCCAGGCCCAGACCCAGACGGGCCCTACGTGGCGGGCTATGGTCTATTGATAAATAAGCATCGCTGACGACTGTTGTTTATAACTCAGCAAACGAGTCTATAAAATACTGATGTTTTAACAACTACTGTGACCTAAGTCACGCTAACCACCTATGATTTTCTCCTAATTTGCAGCATGAAACAATTACCCAATTGGGCCCGCGTACTGATCGCGTGTATGATCTGTATCGCAATTTTCATTGCCGTGGGTTTACTCATTGATCATTTTATAAACTAAATCTTAGCATTATGAAAAAGAATGTAGGAAGTACCGATCGCATCGTTCGTTTGATCGCCGGTGTTGTTATTGCAATTGTATTGGCTACCGGAACGGTCGCTATCGGATCTACACTAGGCATTATTTTAGCGGTAGCCGGTGCTATTTTCTTGTTTACCGGAGCGGTAAATTGGTGCGCCATTTATTCCCTGATCGGCGCATCAACACGGAAAGCTTAGGCCGCATTTAGTTTCCCGGCAAAGAACAAGGGTAGCCGACCTATGTTAGCTACCCTTTGCTGTATTGATTAATCACATAATGTTCTTTGGTAAGATACCAGATTATAGCTATCAGATGTCAGACTGCAAGAGACTGGGAAGTTGGGTGAGTGTGCGCAGATAGTATTTCGATTGTCCTGTTCCGTACCCCAAATCCCTAAACACATCTGGCATCTGGTTTCTGGCATCTTTTTAGAAATCCCTTCCCTGCAGCATACCGTGCCAGTACATTTTCGGCAAACCATAAGCCTTTAAGGCATACATGCTATACCTTTCCTTGCTCTGATCGAATGGGAAAGTTTCCATCGGCTCTTTGTCGTAGTCAAATTCTGCCATGATCAAACTGCCATAACCGGTTACCAGCGGACAGGAAGTATAGCCGTTATAGTGCTTACTTAAAGGTGCATTTTGTAAGAATGCCATAATATTATCAACGGTAACAGGAGCTTGTTTGCGAATGGCAGCCCCTGTTTTTGAGGTCGGCAGGTTGCTGCAATCTCCTAAAGAGAAGACATTGGGATAACGAACGTGTTGCGTTGTTTCCTTATCGACTTCTACCCAGCCACTGCCAGCCGCCAGGGGGCTGTTTTTTATAAAATTCGGTGCACTCATATACGGCGAAACGTGGATCATATCGTATTTTTCTACGGTTTCTTCTCCCGTATTCAAATTGCGAAAAACCGCTTCTTTTTGATCTGCTTTGATCTCAATGAGGTCTGTATTGTAGACCTCCTCAATACCATAGCGATTGGTAACTTTGGTGAGAGAGTCAGCATATTTCTTGACCGCGAAAATGCCGCCACCACCTTTAATGAATTTGGAGTTGATGTGTTTGCTTACGCCGTGTTTCTGCCAGTAGTGATTGGCCAAAAAAGTGATCTTCAGAGGAGCACCGCCACATTTGATCGGACTGGACGGATGAGTGAATAATGCCGTACCGCTTTTAAGGTTGCGAATATTATTCCAGGTCGATTCAACCGTATCATAGGAGTAATTGCTGCATACACTCGTTCCCGGTTGGCCTACACTTTCCTTGAGACCCTTTACCTTGTCCCAGTCAATTTGTATACCTGCCGCTACTACAAGTACATCGTAAGACACTTTGTCTCCGTTCTTAAGAATGACCGTATTTTGCTCGGGATCAAATTGCTCGACGTATTCCTTGATCCACGTGGCGCCATCCGGGATATAATCCCCTTCATTGCGTTCTGTTTCCTCTTTTGGGAAAACACCGGCGCCCACCAAAGTCCAAAGTGGTTGATAATAGTGTTTCTCGGCGGGGTCGATAACCGCTAAATCGGAAATATCGGGTTTATTCATTAAATGAGCAGCAACCGTTAAGCCTGCGGTTCCTCCTCCAACTATTACTATTTGATAATGTGCCATGATTAAGCTGGTTTATTAAATGTTTAGATACCGTAATGATGAATTTGTTGTTTTATCATTACACAACTTTATGATTTATAATTTCTGTCCTAAAGCTTTTGCTAGATTCATCAGGAATCCAACAGCTTTCTGGCGGTCCGGATCTCTGAGTGCTCTAAAGAGACCAAAAGGTCCCATTTTCTGAATGGGCATTTGGTTCGATTCAACTACTGCAGTACTTAACTTTTGCCCTAACTCTTGCAATGTTTTTAGATCTACGCCCGCTGCAGACGCTTTTGCCACTTCTTCATCAATAGCATCCACAAACATTGCGATGAGGCCAGGTAATTGATCTGACAATTTGAGTAGCCCTCCCAGTTGTTCCATTTTCTCAGGGGCCGTTATTTTTTCGGTCAAGGCTAAGACGCTTGACAACCTTTCTTCAATGTATACGCCTCTCTCCGCATTTTTTCGGTAAACTTCATCAATCGAATCAGCAGCCATACTCATCAGCCCCGGAAATTGATCGGATAATTGTATTAACCGCTCTAATTTTTCAAACCTTTCCGGTTCCGTTATTTTTTCAGCTAAATGAAGGGCATTGACCAATCTTTCTTCTATGTTGACCCCTTTTTCGGCGCTTTGGCGGTAAACTTCGTCAACCGAATCAGCAGCTATGCTCACGAGGCCAGGGCCTTGTTGCATGATAGTCGTTAATTGACTGACGGCTTCTTCGAGGGTTTGTATCTTGGCCAGTAAATGATCTATGGCTTCTATTGTTTTCGCATCGGATAGACGTTTTTGTAAATGCTGCCCTTCGGGAGTAGTCGCATCGATATATACAGCTTGGTTATTCATAAAGATCGTTTTTATGTGATTAATGCCAACTACTGTTTTGTGATCGTGGTGATTGGCTTTCGTGAAATTTTAAAAGTAGTGTGGTTTGTGATATATAAGTTCGTGTAGTGTTGTACAATGATATGAAAATATGATCATGTGTTGATCTAAGGAAAGTGTGATTTTTGTCACGATTAAAGTGATTTTTGTTTTCTCGAATTAGATGATCATTACCAGCCCTAATCCAAGCCATTCGCCGCGCTTGATCGCACCCACGCCCGGTTGGAAAAAGTAGTTGTTGACCGTAGCCCCGGGGCCGGCCTCTCCTTCATCTCCTGATCTGAAAGTGTAATGTAAGGATAGCTTTAAGTTAGGATTGAAATAGAGGTTGCCGCCAACATTCATGCTGTGGTCTTTTCCACTATTAGACTTCATGCTGGAGGCTATAAGCTGATCTTCCGAATCCAGTGGCCCATTGAACTGGACCATCATGATCACGGGTTCGACCATCCATTTATTTTTCAGAAAGATGTTATAACTCATTCTGATATAGCCCGTATTTGCCGTAACGATTTGATCGGGGGCTTCTCCGTTAAGTGTCGGATCAGGCAAAGCTTTTCTTCTGATGATGGTCCATTCTCCGTCGAAGTTAAAATGCTTCCAGTTGAATAGAAAATCCCAGCCAAGGGCTTGATTAGAGGCAAAAAGATCCGTTGCATTTTGGTGGGCTCCGGCCAGGGCAATACTCAAGCCTTTTCTTTTACTGAAGTAATTGATCTTATGACTGATCGAATAAGATTTCATTTCGGGATCTCCGATGTGCATTACCAGGCGGCTGACGAGAAGAGGCGCGTATTTTATGCCGGTCGAATTACCGGAAAAACTTTCAAAAACCGGGTTGAAAACTCCAAAGTTATAACCAAAATTTAGATCGGGAGAAGGGGAGGAGAGGAGCCCGCCCAGGTTTATTCCCAATGCCCGCCCCGGACCAATCCCCGTTAAATGTCGACGCAAATAATTCTGGGACCAGCTCTTTTCGAGTGAAGTACTGCGCAAGGCTGCCGTCATACTGGCACGCCCGATCTGAGGCAATTGATACCCAGCAATAATATTAACAGCCTCGCTATTTTTGAGTGCCTTCCATTGGACGTATGCATTCCAGATCCTGAATTTTGGTGAACCACCGTTGTTGACACCAGCGTCCGTTCCCGCTAAAAGATCCCGCCCTACCACGTCCAGACTGGCCGTAAAATTAAATTTCAAATGGGGATAGGGTTCGCCCTTAATGCCAAAGCGCGTACGGCGGATTTGTGAGTTCAGCCGGTTATCTACTTTTTGATAAAATTGTTTTTCTTCATCGTAGATTTCTGTTCCAAAACTATAAGTAGACCACAATTGTAATCCAAAAAATGGCTGCAGTTGAAATGATTCGATTTTTTCTACCCATCTGCTTTTTTCCTCCTGTGCCTTTACCACAATTGGCAATATGATCAATAGTAAGGAAAGGACGAAATAGCTTACAGCGCCTGGATGAAATGTGGGTGTTAAATTCACATTAATAGTTTTCACACCGTCATCCTCTACAATAGGTGGATTATCGTTTTCCATGGTAAATTCTATTTTTTGCTTGCACGTTCTACTTGTTGCCAACTACCGCCATTGTAGGCCTCTACACCTACTTGTTTGAGGAGCTTAGCAGCGGTACCACTCCGGTTACCGGAACGGCAGCAAGTAATTACGGGCCGTTCATAACCTATGATTTCTTTTGAACGAGATTTAATTTCTGACAAAGGGATATTGACAGAGTTGGCGGCATGCCCATTTTTAAACTCCTGTGGTGTACGTACATCGATGATTACCGCACCCTTACTGATCAAGGAGGAAAGGTCAAATTTGGGTTTGGAAAAGATATTTTTTAGGAAATTCATTTGCAATAGATTTTAATGTGTAGATGATTATTGCAAATAAAATATGTTAGACTGATAAAAACTGTGATAGGAGTTACAGAGGATTATGGTGCCACTTTGAAAGGCAAGCCTGGTCTGTAAAAGATTGAATTGCCCTTTCATAATGTTTTACCATACAATAAGGGATGATCCCTGTTACAATTTAACAGTGACGGTAACCTTCCTCGCCACCGCCGGCAGAAAATTCCGGCAGCGGCAGCTGAAGGTATCCAATCACCTAAGTGATGATAAAACAATACATTCCATCATTTTATGAGTGACTCTTTTGGTGCCAAGTTTCATTCTCAAAAAAGTGGATTTATTATTTCACCATTGCTAAACCATTTACTCTTCAACCGTTGCAGTATCTTCTTTCTGCACACCTTCCAAATAATACAACTCTTTTATGGGCTTCAATGGTCGCTTAAACCACAAAGGCCTTCTTAAACCACCAGGCCCCGGTGCCGGGCGCGTCATCTTCAGCCATTCCTTGTAATTCTCAAAAGCCTTATTGGTATCCACCCCAATATCTCCGTATTGATCTCCTGGATGAGGTCTTTCGATCCTTACCCTTTGGTGCCAACAGTGCATACCACTGATGGGATCCGGATGGGCAGCATGGGTAATGTTTTGGTGAACCCCGCCATCGGTCCAGAAAATACGCTTACTATCTTTGTCTTCACTTTGAAAAGGTCGGACTCCAGAGAGCGTTTGCATTTTCCATTCGCCGTTGCCATTATTGGAGATAGAAACGGTGTTCGTTGCCCAGCGGTTACCGGCATCTTGTTTGCGTCGCCATCTTCCCAAGTGGTGAGAGCAGGCAACAACGCCCGGTTTCATGCCTTGCGTGACCCATACTTTGTCGACAAAATAGCCAATGTCCGTATTAAGCCTGACCAGGTCTCCCGTTTTAAAGCCCCAACGTTTGGCATCTTCAGGATGCATCCAAATGGGGTTGCGGTTGGAGATCTCATTCAGCCATTTGGCATTGCCCGAGCGAGAGTGAATCAGCGTCGGTAACCGGAAGGTAGGTACCAGGCAGTATTCTCCTTTCTCTTGGTCTAACTTTTCCGGATGAATATGACTTTTGATGTAAGTTGGTGTCGCGTATTCCGGCCATCCCCAATCCACCATGGTTTGGGAGTAGAACTCATTCTTCCGCGAAGGCGTCGGAAATCCTACGTAGGGCGTACCATTGACCATCACGCCGATCTCTTTGCCATTCTTGCGGATAACACCAGTCTGCTCATCTACCGCAGCTTCCTGCATATCCTCTGCTGACAATTGCTTCAAATGCTTTTGGTAGGCGTGTTTTTCTACTTCAAAAGCACCGTATTTACGCATGTATTCTAATTCCGTTAACCCTTCCTTTTTGGCGGCTTCCGGCAATCCTTTGGTATGCTCGAATATGTACTGGTAATATTCGTCGATATTGATCTTCTCTCCTTCCCGGTACGGCGATAAGAAGTGTTCGCGGATGCCCAGACTACCATCAGGGTCGATACGCCAGCTCAATTCAATCCAAAATTCATCTTCTTCCCACACTTCGCCCGGGTTGACTTCATAGGTGAATTCTACCTTCTTACCAGCCCTTCTGGCAGCCTCTCTCAGCACCGGCTGGCGGAAAGCGATCCAGGTGCCGGAATGAGTAGCGTAGCTGTTGAGGTCGTGGCGTTCGGCAGAATGTCCCATTGGTAAAACGTAATCTGCAAAAAAGGCCGTTTCGTTCCAGGTGGGCGTCAATGCGATGTGTAAGCCTACTTTGTTTTTATCACTCAAAGCTTCGATCCACGAAAAGCCGTCGGGATAGGTCCATACCGGGTTGAATACCCGTGTAAAGTAGACATCTAATTTCCCACGCTCTTCTTTTAAGAAATAGGGGAGGAGGAAGCTCATTTCAAAGAAAGCCAAGGGATATTCGTTAGGGAAGTGAAGCTCATTCCAGAATTTTTGTGCCGGTGGGACATCGAAGAATTTGGGTTTGAACTTGTTCCAACTGTTGGGAGAGGTACCGCCAAAGGTTCCTACACTACCGGTCAAAACATTGAGAAAGTGTAAAGCCCTCGAAACGCACCAACCACCAAGGTTACCCGCAGCGGCACTTCGCCAGTTATGCGTAGCAAATTTTTCTCCGGCTTCTCCGATCTTACGGGCTACTTCAATAACGATCTCCGGTTTTACGCCGGATTCTTGCTCTGCAAACTCGGGGGTGAATTCTGCGTATTCTTCCCGCATTTTCAGGATATAGTTCTCAAAGGTTACTTCAGTATCGGGATGTCTTTGGGTTAGATAACTTTCCCAATTGGTCCATTCTTCCAGAAACTTACGGTTGTAAAGACCTTCATCGAGAATGATCTTGGCCATAGCCAGTAATACCGCTGCTTCTGAACCCGGATAGGTAGGCATCCAATAGTCGGACATACTGGCTGTGTTGGATAACCTCGGGTCCATACAGGCTAGCTTTGCCCCCTT
>CAZHNG010000038.1:0-28386 GCA_964533785.1 uncultured Saprospiraceae bacterium
AGCGTCTAGCGTCTAGCGTCTAGCGTCTAGCGTCTAGCGTCAAAAGTCCAATTATTAAGGAGAAAATGCCACGAATGCACGAATTTTTGAGAATATTCTTGCAATCGTGGTTTTTTAACTCAATTCCCTATAAAGTTCTATTGGGGTAGTACCGGGATGGTCTTCTCAGTTATTTTCAACCCGTAATGTAAAGACTCAATCCCTCCACAAAAAAGGAAACAGTACCAATGCCACGGCCAACAAGAGCAAATCTATCCCCAATAGAATCAAAATATCGCCGGAGGTTGATCCACTCAACATTCCCACGGAACCAATGGTCAGTTTAACCAAAGTGATCACGATCGGTATCACGACCGGAAAACTCAAAATAACGATCAGCGTGCTACTGTTAGAGGTTTTAGCAGATATAGCAGATATAAAAGTAAAGGCAATGGAAAAGCCAATACTCCCCAAAACCAACGCTACAGCAAAAGAAAGATAATCCTGTATCGGATCAATCGTAATAAAACTTAAGGCAACATAAACCAAAAAACTCAATAATAATAATAGCAAGACATTATAGGTCACTTTGGAAAGGATGACCGCAGTAGGATGGGCTAAAATATAATAGTAGAGTTGCAGCCTTCCACTTTCTTGTACAAAACTTTTACTGACGGCATTTGTGGAAGCAAACAACATTATAATCCAGAATAAGGCGCTCCAAACCGGTGGGCTAACTTCTTGAAAAGCTACGTACACAACAAAAACACTAGAAAATACGTATAATAAGATGCCGCTAATAGCATAACTATTGCGTAATTCTAACATTAAATCTTTTCGGATTAGAACCCCGATTTCCTTTAACAAATTCATTAGATCTTATTCAGTATTGTCCATTGATCATTGAACGATGTCCATTATATTTGTTAGAGAGACAAGAAACTACAGAGAATGATCCGCAGTTTAATTTCCTTGACAATAGTACTAATTATTTCGGTAGCGGGCTTAAAAGCGGCCCCAGAATTTTTCAAAGTCAAAGCAGAAGCGGGTGACGGGATCTATTCCTTGCTTCGACGGTATCAATTGATTAATTTTTCCTGCAACTTCGATAAATTTTACAATTTAAACCGGTTAAAGAGAAATTCAAAGCTTATTGCCGGCAAAGAATATTTTTTGCCCATCATGTTGTATACTTTTGATGGAAAGACCATTCGTTCTACCATCGGTATTGATGACTGGGATCTTGCCATTAAGATCAGGGATTACAATGACAATATGGTCTCCTTAAAACTCCGGGAAGAGTCTTACCAGCAGAGTAAAATTCTTTGGGTGCCTTACCACCAGTTGAATTGTCCCGAAGAAGCATTGGAAATCGAAGTGCCTGAAACTGAAGAGACAGAGGACGAGGATGTCACCGGGGAAGCTCCAAACTACAGTACGGCCGAACTGGAGCGGGCAAGAAAATCAGGAAAAAGGATCTTCCCTATTTTTGGGCCTGATTTCGAGTATACACCATTGAAAAGTAACCGTCTGAGGGGTAAAGTTTTTTATATCGTCGGAGGTCACGGAGGTCCCGACCCGGGGGCTATCGGTAAACGTTCCGGTTACCGCCTTTGTGAAGATGAATACGCCTACGACGTCGCGCTCCGTTTATGCCGTAACCTCATTGCGCACGGAGCGACCGCCTACATGATCAACCGCGATGATTCCGATGGCATCCGGACTGACCAAATCCTGAAATGTGATACCGATGAACGGCTTTGGGGAGATATTAAAATGGTCCGGCATCACAAAACGAGGCTTTTTCAACGATCGGACATTGTAAATGACCTTTATCAAAAGCATCGTTTTCAAGGGGTCACCGATCAGAAAGCCATCATGATCCACGTTGATTCCAGAGGGAAAAGAGAAAGAACCGACGTATATTTTTACTATCATCCCGATAGTGACGAAAGCCGGAAAGTAGCCGTTAAACTTCAGAAAAAAATGCAGGAAAAATACAGGCAAGTACAAAAAAACCGCAGCTACTACGGTTCCGTTACCGGCAGAGATCTGCACATGCTTCGCGAGATCAAACCATTAGCCGTTTATGTGGAATTGGGTAATATCACCAACCCTGTGGATCAACAAAGAATCGTTATTCCCCGTAACCGACAACTTATCGCGGACTGGCTATTTGAAGGGTTGACTCAATGAACAATGAACAATGAGCAATGAACAATGAGCAATGAACAATGAGCAATGGAGCAATGAGCAATTTGGCATTTATTCATTGCTCATTGCCAATTGCGTACTCGCAGCATATAAAAAGATGCCCAGACTGACGGAAACATTCAAGCATTCTGTTTGGCCATAGCCTGGAATAAACAGTTTTTCATCACAAGAATCTAAGATTTGGTTTGGTAAACCCTCCTTTTCCGGTCCCATGATCAACAGATCATTTTTATGAAATTGAAAACCAGACAAGTCGCGGGCTTTAGGATCTACGTAAGTCCCCAGCTTTCTTCCTGGATATTGCTCCAAGAATGAAGTGAGGTTTTCCACTTTTAAGATCTCAATAAATTCAATGGCGCCGGCGGTCCAGACCCTGGCGAGGTGGTTCATATCCGCCCGGCTGACTTTATTACCGGGCGGGTCCAGCAATCCGTTTTTATCCAAGATATAAAGTCTTTGAAAACCGTAAAACTCCGCCGAACGGATCATGTTGGAAAGATTGGGGCGGTATTCCGGCGCAAACAATAAAATATCCATAGTAGTAGTTCATTCACAAATCCGTTTCAATGATCTCGAAAGGTGCTTCATTCAGCAAGGCGATCTCCAAATCAAGATCCGGAATAGAGGTGTTCGGTTCCGTGGTATTTAAAGCGTCATATATTATTTGTTGAATTCTTTGCCGCACTCTGAATTTGATCAGATCAGTGTTGGCGCGGGAAGGATGTATTCTGTTCGATAAAAAGATGTAGATCAATTCATTCTCCGGGTCTACCCATACGCAGGTTCCGGTGAAGCCGGTATGACCGTAAGTCGAAGGTGGAGCATCAAGTGCTATGGCCTGGCTGCCAGGAAAAGATTTATCAAAACCTAGTCCGCGGTGATTCCCATGTCTGGAAGAAGTAAAGAATTCAATAGTTACGGGCGACAAGTATTCTTTTCCTCCGTAGGAACCTTCGTTCAAAAGCATTTGAAAAATAATAGCTAATTCTTCTGCATTAGAAAACAACCCTGCATTTCCTGAAATTCCGCCCAATAAAGCGGCCGCTTCATCGTGAACATAACCCTGGATCAACTGCTGACGCCATTTGTCATCATATTCTGTAGGTACGATCCTTGAGGTGTCAAACTTACTCAATGGGCGGAAAAGGGTTTGCTGTAATCCCATGGGACCGTAAAACTCCTCGTTGAGAAAGCTATCCAAAGAAATTTCGGTGATACTTTCTATTACTTTTTGTAGAAGGATAAAATTGACATCACTGTACCTATATTTTTTTCTCCCTAAGTCGAGGAATTGGACTTCATTCCATATGGTATCCAGAAAAATTTCATTGAAAAACAAGCGTTCTGCAATGGGTATAGAGTAAGGAGGCGATAGTTCCCGCTTGAAGTAAGGAGAGGTTTGGGCAGTATCATAGCCATAGACGTATCGCACTACCGGCATATTCGATTGCAGACCAGAAGAATGGTTCAGCAGACTTCGGATCCTGATGTTTCGTATGGAGGCCCTTCGCTCTAAGTCCAGGTAATCCTCTAATTGCCCACGTAAATTTAGCTTTTTTTCCTCATAGAGCTTCATAGCCGCCAGTGTAGTAGCTGCTACTTTGGTAACAGAGGCAATATCGTAAATGTCGCTTGGTAAAACCGGTCTTTTCTTTTGGTAGGTATGATACCCAAATGCTTCGGAATAAATGATCTTACCCTCTTTGGCAACGAGGATCTGACAACCAGGCATAGCCCCGGCTTCTATGGCAGAAAGCGCAATGGCATCGATACTGTATAACATTTGAGGGTCAATCCCGACTTCTTCCGAATTGGCTATGGTCAATCGAAAATTATTGACCTCAGCGCCCATCCCTGCCCGGTAAAATTCATTAACATCGAAGGGTAAAGCCCCCCTTGCCGTAGTCGCTCCAAATAACAACTGAGCCATCAAACCTTCGGAAATGCCCGTCCTTTCATTGACTTGCACGATGGTGAGTCCAGGACCGAAAAATTTCAGATTATAGTAAGCCCCTACATTTATAAAAATGACATCACTGCGTCTTGCAAGGTCATTCACGAAGGGAACAAACTGGATACGATCACGTTCGGTTAAAGCTATATCGTCCAAAATGATGACATGAACATCCTCTCTTTCACCTGCTGTGAATTGAGGTAGATCGTCAGTAACCCGGTATAATTGAGAATTGACCTGGGCAGCGTAATTGCTAAAAAATCGTTCGAACTCCTTAAATGGCGCGCCATTGGTGTATTGAATGAGATGAAACTGCTTTTTATAGATATTAGAGATGGGCAGCATCTCACTCTCATTATTCGCCAATATCAAAGACTGCTTATAAATTTTACTCCTCACGTAATCCCAGCCGCGGTTTTCGAAATAGGCTTCAACATAAGGCCGATTTACCCGCTGAAAACCTCCGTTTTCGCGTTTTTCCTTGTCGCTGTCAATGGAGTAGAAAGACATCGCAAGATCATAAGGTGACGGCAGCCCGCCACGCATCCAGGTTTTGGCCATCAGGATCCTTTTTACTTTTTCATTGAGAACGTCAAGCGGGATCTCTTCTATTTGTATGGCATATTTTACGTAATCAAAGGCCTCTTTAATATTCTTGTCGACAATAAAAAGATCCGCACCGGCAAACAGGGCTTCGTCGATCAGATTGACGTTAGTACTGATATCAGCCGTAATAAGCCCCTCAAAACCAAGGCGTTCCCTAAAAAATGTACTGGTAAAAAACTGTTGTTGTCCCGTCTTCTTTAAAATAGTGGTATCTATAACAAAACCACTTACTCCCATACGGATCATTTCTTCGTAGGGATAAAGCAATTTTTTGACCTGATTGGTATCGTTTACCTCTAATAATCGTTCAGCCGAAAACTGGTGGGCAATATTGAGAATTTTCCGGTCACGCAATGCCCCTAAAATTTTAGAGTTCGGACTAATACTTGCCGAAACTCTATTATATCGATCGGCGGCAATCCGTCCCAAAGGCAAAGCTTCGTCTATATCAGGACCAATATTGAGATTGACGTTTAAAACCCTGAGCTGATCGACAAATAAATTCCTTAGTTTTATTTTGAATGAATCCTCCGGTAAGGCGTAAAAACTGACAGGCTTCGGTAGTGGTTCGGTATTTGCGAATTGGTTGTTGACCAAATATCTTTGGTCACTTGCTATGAATAGGGGCAACGCAGATTGATTAACCACACTATCTATCACAGTCAAATAGCGTTGCACCGGTATGTCAGATAGAAGCACTCCTCCTACCCTACCCGCTACAATCATGTTTTTCAATATTTCATACTCTTGTTGGTCCTCAAGAGAAGATTTCAGCACAAAAAGTTGGCCTATCCGCTCTTCGATCTTCATCGTCGCGACGATTGAATCAAGTATGGCAGATTCATTCTCAAGGAATGGCGGCGTGTAGGGTAAGACCAGTCGTTCCTCTTCCTGACAACTCAGGCAAGCTATTAAAATGAATAACATTCCAAATAGCTGTACATTAGGTTTCCAAGGATTCCCCCACCATTTCATCTACAAAGATTTTTTTCACCTATTTTCATACGACCTAAGATTTTCGCTCACCCTCTCAAGCAAGACGGAGATTATTCCCAAGCTCTTGCAGTCCAGGATGTAGATTCTACTCATCGTATTTACTTACTTTTATCCGGCAGATACCGTTGTCTCTATTTTTGGCGGAAAATAGCCAAGGTTATCGCCGTGGCAACTGCTGCATTTAAAGATTCCATCTTCCGGTTGCGAAAACTCGGAATTTTCAAGTCGTGTTGAATGATTTCCATCGTAGCATCAGAAATCCCCTTACTTTCATTACCTACAACAATAATACCAGATGAAGATAAGGAATATTCATAGATATTGTTGCCATAGAGAGTCATTCCAAAAATGGGCAATTCGGGATAATAGCGATGTAACTCTTTTAATTCCGCCGAAAACCAATCAACTCTCATAAACGCCCCCATAGTAGCCTGAATTACCTTTGGATTGTAAAATTCTACCGTTTTCTTACTGCAAAATACATAATCGACACCAAACCAATCTGCGGTTCTGATAATGGTTCCTAAATTTCCGGGATCCTGTAGGTTTTCCAGGTAGAGAACTAGCTGACCTTTCAAGTCCAATTGTCGCCAATCGGTGTTTGCTTTCTTACAAACTGCAAGCACTTGATTAGGAGTATTTAAAGTCGATATTTTTTTTAATTCTTTTTCTGAGATCGCTATCAGGTCATAATTACTTTCTGATTGTAAATGATGATTTTGATCTATCCAGGGATATACCGCATAAATACTTTGAATGCTATCAGGATCAAATTGAAGTAATTCGCATACCATTTTGTCCCCTTCTACAATAAACTGACCCAATTTTTCCCGGTATTTCTTTTGGTGCAAAGACCTAATATGTTTGGTAGCATTGATGGATAAGGACATTCACTTCATTGATTTAGGTGTTCATTGTCCATTTGATCTCGGTTACACCAAAATCTTGTCCAATTTTACGGGCCAGAACGAAAAAAAAGTCCGACAGGCGGTTGAGATATTGTAAAATAATTTCGGGTATATGATTTTCTTTGGACAAGGCTACGACCCTTCTTTCTGCCCTGCGACAAACGCAACGAGCAAGATGACAATAAGAAACCGCCAGGTGCCCCCCCGGAAGGATGAATTGCTTTAGTTCAGGCAGTTCAGCATCCATGGCATCAATAGCATTTTCCAATCCTGCTATTTCTTCTGCTTCAATACCGGGCAATTGGATATTACTGGTTGGATCAATGGCCAAATTTGAACCGATAAC
This sequence comes from uncultured Saprospiraceae bacterium, assembly GCA_964533785.1. Lineage (GTDB taxonomy): Bacteria > Bacteroidota > Bacteroidia > Chitinophagales > Saprospiraceae > JANQRV01. The sequence goes on from CAZHNG010000038.1 coordinate 7,004, forward strand.
GAATAGATTAGACTGAATCTTATGAAGAATAGGTTGATGATCGTCATCCCCCAGGATATCCCTTAAAACTCCGACAAAAGCGTTCAATTCATCGATCGTGCCGTAAGCTTCGATTCGCAAATCATCTTTCAACACCCTTTGACCTCCGAACAAACCTGTTTGACCTTGGTCTCCTGTTTTCGTATATATTTTACTTGCCATTCTTTTGCTATTCATTTTAGACTTGTTCGATGATCCCACCAAACAGGGTCTGTTAAGATAATCAACTAGCCGCTTGGCTACAAAGTTCAAATGGCGATAAAATAAAAAGTGCGGAAAGATTTATTCATCCACATTGTACCGGTGAGTAGGATCATCAGATCGAACAACATTTTCATTTCTACGATCGCTTTCTACCAGTCCATCCCGTAGTTTGACGATCCGAAGGGCGTGTTCGGCAATATCCGGTTCGTGGGTAACCAAGATGATGGTATTGCCGGAATGATGTATTTTTTCGAAAATGGTCATAATCTCCATAGAGGTTTTCGTATCGAGGTTACCGGTAGGTTCATCCGCTAAAATGATCGATGGATCGTTCACGAGGGCTCTGGCAATAGCTACCCTTTGGCGCTGACCACCCGAAAGTTCATTGGGTTTATGGTCTACCCGGTCTCCCAACCCAACGGACTCCAGCACCTCCTTGGCTTTAGCTACTCTGGCCGTCCTGGAAAGCCCTCCGTATACCAGCGGTAATGCGACGTTTTCAAGTGCCGTTAGCCTTGGTAATAAGTTAAAAGTTTGAAACACAAAACCGATCTCCTTATTCCTGACTTCAGCTAGTTCATTATCGGTCATTGAACTCACGTTTGTACCATTCAGGAAATAATCACCTGAAGTTGGCGTATCCAAACAACCGAGCAAGTTCATTAACGTAGATTTTCCCGATCCGGATGGTCCCATCAAGGCAACAAATTCATTTCTCTGGATTTCCAGTGTTATGGACTTCAACGCATGGACCTGTGTCTTACCCATGATATAAGTCTTCTTTAAATCTTTGATATCGATGATGCCTTGTCCCATCAAATATTTTGTTTGATTTGAAAATTGTATAGTATTCGACGCTTGTCGCCCGATCCTATGGAATTGGGCAGGAAACATTAGCCTAAAACTGGCGGTAATAACGACTTTGACAGGGATGAAGATAGATAAAACCATCAAAACAGTGCAAATATTTAGAAGTTAATATCAAAACGGAGGATGAATTCCCGAAAACAAGGGGATGAAAGCATTAACTCAGAAGAATTCGGGCGGGACTGAACGGATCGCAAATCATCATTTATATCAGAACAATTTCAGCTTTTCCTCTTGGCATTTCCAGTGCATAAACTTATATTCGCGCTGCTATAGAAAAACCATGTGATGAGTATCGAAAAGAAAATTAAACACATAGCTATTGCCGGCAATATTGGAGCAGGAAAAACGACGTTGAGTACTCAGCTTGGTAAACATTTTCAGTGGGAAGTTCATTACGAATCTGCCGAGGAAAATCCTTATTTAAGCGACTTTTATCACGATATGAACCGGTGGTCTTTTAACTTACAGGTATATTTCCTCAATAGCCGGTACCAACAGATATTAGAGATCTTACAAGGAGATAAAACAGTCGTTCAGGATCGCACCATCTACGAAGATGCTTATATTTTTGCCCCGAACCTTCACGATATGGGGTTAATGTCGACCAGAGACTTTGAAAACTACTTTCAGCTCTTCAAAACCATGTCTTCCCAAATTCAACCTCCCGATCTGTTGATCTATCTCAAAGCCAGCATTTCTACCTTAGTTAGTCATATTCAAGCCAGAGGTAGGGAATACGAAGGCAACATGAGCCTGGATTATCTAAAAAGGCTAAATGAACGCTACGAAACCTGGATTGAAAATTATAAAAATCAAAACAGAGGCCGGTTGTTAATTATCAATTCCGACGAAATAGATTTTGAACACAATCCTGAAGATCTAGGTAATGTTTTAAATAAGGTTCGCGCAGAACTTTTAGGGCTTTTTTGAGTTAAACAAGAAAGATCACGGATTAAAGTCATTAGGTACTGTATTGAGTAAAAGAATATTCGAGCGTAAAGAATAATTTAGCTTTGAAAAGGAACACAAGACACCTAAAAATACATTTATATTTTTCAACATTGAAATAAAGGTTTTTCAAATTTTTTAAGCTATATTTGATGTCAAACGCATCCCAAAGCTGATAAAACTCCTTTGCCAGCACATTCACGCTACTTAATCTCAGAAACATTTAATTAACCTAGTGCTTCGGGAACGAAATACTAGCCCCTATTAAGGAAAAACACCTCCCAAAAACTCCTTTTCAAGATCAAATGAATTAGCCACCTTTATATAATTTTCTATTGGATAACATGATTCAAATTTACACTCATTGATTTGGAATGAATTGACATTCCGTAGATCGGACAAATGCACTTTAACTAAAGGAAAAATGGACTACAAAGTTATCAAACAGGAATTATCCAGGTCGGATGTTTCTCTTGTGGCAGTTTCGAAAATGCATCCTGTGGAAATGATCCAAGAGCTATATGCATACGGCCACAGAGATTTTGGAGAAAACAAAGTACAAGAACTAGTCGAAAAAGCAGGACAGCTACCCAAAGACATCCGGTGGCACATGATCGGGCATTGCCAACGGAATAAAGTAAAATACATCGCTCCTTTTATTCACATGATCCACTCGGTCGATAGCCTGAAATTGCTACGGGAAATCAATAAAGAAGCCGCTAAAGCGGAACGAGTCATCCCCTGTCTGCTGCAAATTAAAATTGCCGAGGAAGATACAAAGTACGGCTTTGCCCCCGAAGAGGTAAAATCCTTATTAGCATCTGAAACTTACTCGTCTTTTCAGCATATAAAAATTGCCGGTCTTATGGGCATGGCAACCAACACCGAGAATACCACTCAGGTCAGAATGGAATTCAAACGCCTGCAGCATCTTTTCCAGGAACTCAAAGCCACCTTTTTTAAAAGTGACAATGGCTTTAAAGAGATCTCAATGGGTATGTCCGGAGATTACAAAATTGCCATTGAAGAAGGTAGTACCATGGTGAGAATTGGTAGTTTGTTGTTTGGGGAGAGGGTTTATGCCTGAATGGTGGGTGATGATGAATGATGAGCATTGATCTTAAAATCTAATTGTACAGCCTTGAAAGGGCAATCACCCTCTTCAAGAAAGACTCTTAGGTTGATTACGCTTATTTACCACACACTTACAGAGACTTTCCTCTCACGGATCCATACCTTTCAGGCAAGGTTATCACGTTCCCGTTTTCAACACTTTTCCGACAGTAAAAGTGCTTCCATTTACTAGTATCACGCATCCATACAATCCATCCGGAAGAGTGGATAGATCAATGATCGTCTGATTATCTTTTATCTGTTTAGACCGAACAAGTATACCGTATGCATTATATACCCTCACCGTGCCGCGGATTACAGCAGTAGAAATTGTAAAACGACCGCGAGTGGGATTTGGAAATAGCTGAGCCTGTTTCTCCGGATTTTCCTTCACAGCCGTTGGCATATTATCGCTTGGGTAAGTCGTACCGTAAACGGCAATACCTCCTCGTTGATTACCTATTACCACTTCGAGTATGCCGTCCCCGTTTAGGTCAGCAAAATCTGCATTGGTACGAAACCCTTCGTGAATTCCGCCAAAATCGTCTTGCAATGCTAAAAATACTAATTGATCCCCCTGTTGGTCCAGACGATAGTGTAGGAAAGCTCCATCGCGAGAACCGGCCAGTAATTGTAAGCCGTCTTTTGTTTTATAGACAACCGGAGCGCTATTTCCCTTTGAGATCAGAGGATCATTCACCGTAGTGTTAATACCTCCCCAAAATTCCTCGTCAGGTGTTGTATTGAACATTGGGGAATTACGAGTTCCGATATTCCTGAAAAGGTTAACATTACCATCACTTTCCCCCACGATCAAATCGATTTTACCGTCTGCATCCACATCCATCAGAGAGGGAACAGAAACAGCACCCACATCTATTCCTTGGTAATCGATTTGTGGCTGGCCAAAAGATAGCGACTGACCTCGTCCCGCATTATTTTCCAAAAAAACCAGCGTACCTTGATTATTACCGACAAATAAGTCATCGTCTCCATCCTCGTCAATGTCTGCAAAAGCGGGACTCAAATCCAAAAACCCCAGTTTACTTAAGCCTAGATAATCCGCATCAACCAACTCAAATGCGGGAGATTGCGGACTTCCGGTATTTTCCAGTAAAAATAATTGAGCTTCATTTTTATTTCCTTCTACGTAACGGCTATTATTGCCGATCAGCAAATCGATCAATCCATCGCCATTATAATCTACGAAAGCTGGATTGGCTCCACTCCCAAAATCCAACATTTCCCCGACCAGGAAATTGCTCTGGACAAATTCAAGATCGGCAGCTATGTTTCCGATATTATTGTAACGCCACAACACATCCACATCTTCGCCTCCGGCTGCAGCATTAGGGGCAGCTAGAAAATCTTTGGTACCGTCATTATTCAGATCCAGGTAAAAAGCGGCAGGAAAGACGGGAATATTAACGGAAACATCTGATCCCGGAAAAAAAGGTTCTTGCGCGTTCATCCAGGCTTGCTCACAAGAGCCACCATTACTTAATTGAACGAGGTTATTGAAAGTAATATCACCCAAAATGAGTTCCTTGGCATCGTCGCCATTCAAGTCAAGGCTCAATAAAGTTGATCCGGCATGCCTTTTCTCAACAGGATCTTGTTCCAACAGGCTATTCACACAAGTTCCCGCATTGGGCGACAGGTCAATTTCTTCGCTAATTCCGCTCTCGTAAAAACCACCCCAGCAAGGATCCTCCAACCGGTAGATCAAAGTATCCAGGCCGTATCCCAGCTCTACCGACCGGTTGGTGTGCCATTCCACAAAACCACCAGCAACATTAAAGGTCAGCACATCGAGGTCGCCGTCGCAATCAATGTCATCGATTGCCGGATAATCAATACTGCTCACAAACAATGGAACATTTCCTCCGGTACGCAAACGAGTATACAAAACATTAAAACCACCAGACGAATTGAAATCTATTCGCTCGAAATTCAAGCTATCATTCCTGTAATACCCGCGATAAACAATGATACCCTGAATGCCCGGCACATCAGAATAAGCAAACATGTCCTGAATACCATCGCCATTATAGTCTCTCAATAAAACCCAATTGTCAATGGCCGGAAAATTTTCCGCGTATTCAAAGGCAGGAGAATAACTAGCTTCATCCGGGGTTCCCGCGTTCAAAAAAGTTAATGGGATATTCCCTACCCGGTCAAAGAGGCAGAGATCAGCAATACCGTCGTTATTCAAATCAACGGCAGAAGCCTGCGGCGCATTCAGTCCACCCGCTAATGGCATCGCTAGTGCTTTATTATTTACCGTAACCGGAATACTGATCCGTTGAAAGTCCTGGCTCAAAGCAGGAAAGCAAAAAAACAGGAAAAGCGCATATAATAGCGAGCTCACTTGTAGTTTTAACATTATGTTCGTTTATTTAGAGATTATTTTTATTGAATAAAACAGCCTGCCGTATTCTGTTAACGATTAAAAGCGGTGTGAAGTCTAAGCTTGTCGTTCAATGGCCGAATAATCAAAAAGCAAAAGTATATGGAAGAAAATGAGGTTTTAGAAAATAAGGAGTTAAATATTTGGGAAGCTTTGATACCCGTATTTATCTTGGTCATCCTTTTGGCGTTTAACGTTTTTGTATTTGGCGATAATGCGTTGAGTGGATCCAATCAATTCATTCTGTTGATGGGTGCAGCGGCCGCAGCTGTAGTAGGCTTTATGAATAAGGTTTCCTACCACACGATGATCGACGAAATCGGAAACAATTTCAAATCCACAGCCGGTGCGGTCTTGATCCTGCTTTTTGTCGGTGCGCTGGCTGGTTCCTGGTTGATCAGCGGGATTATCCCTACGATGATCTACTACGGTATAAAGCTACTGAATCCTTCCATCTTTTTACCGGCAGCGGTCGTTATTTCAGCGATCATTTCCATTGCTACGGGTAGTTCTTGGACGACCTCTGCGACGGTTGGTATTGCATTGATCGGCATTGGAAAAACGATTGGCTTACCAGCGGGTATGATTGCCGGGGCGGTTCTTTCCGGTGCCTATTTCGGCGATAAGATGTCCCCGCTTTCTGATACGACCAATCTGGCGCCAGCTATGGCTGGTGGTGAGTTATTTTCTCACATCCGGTATATGGCCTATACCACCATTCCCTCTATTTCTATTGCTCTTCTTATTTTTATTTTTTTGAGTTTCACTTTAACTACGGATGGCCAAACCGATACCCAGGGAATCCTGACGGCCATTGAGGGCTCTTTTAATGTAAACCTGTGGTTGTTTTCCGTACCGGCAATAGTGATCCTGATGATCGCCCGCAAAACCAAACCCTTGATAGCTTTGCTCATGGGCTCACTGCTAGGTGCTGCTTTCGCGATCATCTTCCAACCCGATGTTGTCAAGAGCATTACGTCAACAGAAAAACTGGATTTCATTAGTGCCTACAAAGGCGTCATGATCGCTATGACCGAAGGGGCATCCATCGAAACGACCAATCAGTCACTCAACGACCTGTTTTCCAGTGGTGGAATGGCGGGCATGCTGGCTACCATTTGGTTGATTATTTGTGCAATGGTTTTTGGTGGGGTCATGGATGCCATTGGCGCCCTTTCCAGGATAAGTAGTGCACTTTTATCCATTGCAAACACTACATTCAGTTTATTTGCCAGTACCGTAGCAAGTTGTTTAGCCTTGAATGTCACGGCTTCCGATCAATATCTGGCGATAGTAGTGCCCGGCAAAATGTTTGCCAAAGCTTACGAAGAACGGGGACTGGCGCCGGAAAATCTCAGCCGTACGCTAGAAGATAGCGGAACGGTGACCTCTGCATTGGTTCCCTGGAATACCTGCGGAGCTTATCAATCAGGAGTACTCGGCGTATCCGTTGCGGATTATTTTATCTACGCCATTTTCAACTATATTAGTCCATTTATGACCTTATTGTTTGCTGCGTTCCACATCAAGATCAAGGAACTGAACCGTTAATCTTCTTTAGATAAGCTTGCTGAAATGGAGGGTAATTCATCCTCGTCTCCAAAGCCCAGCGCTTTTCTGATGCGAGTATGAATTTGAGTATTTTCGTAAATCCCGCTGAAAAGCTCCGAAGAAGGCCCGTAAGCGAAAACCGGAACTAGCGTTCCCGTATGACCATTGGTCGTAAACTTGGTGAGTATTCCCTCTTCCTCAGATCCGGGGGTAATAGCCAATCCTCCGGTTTCGTGGTCGGCAGTTACAACGACTAAAGTGTTGCCGTCTTTGCGCGCGAAGTCCAGGATCTTGCCTAAAGTTTTGTCAAAATCAAGCACTTCCTCGATCAACATTTCACCGTCATTAGCGTGACCGGCCCAATCTATTTGTGACCCTTCGATCATTAGAAAAAAGCCTTTTTCATTTTTGTGAGACAAGAACTTAGCCGCCATTTTGCTGGCGTAAGGTAAATAGTCTCTACCGGCATGAGCAGGAAGTGGATGCTTATCGGCAGTAAAAAAAGCAAGATTTTTATTGATATTGGGCCGGTAAGTGAGGATGTCTTCGTGAAAATAATCGGAAACTTCGTATCCTTTACCTTTGAGTTCCTCGATAAGATTACGACTATCAGAGTCGCGATTATTAAAATAACGCAAACCTCCTCCAATGAAGAGATCGATGTCAACATCCAAAAAATCCGCTGCAATGGCTTCGTATCTTTCTCTGGAAATTTCGTGTGCGATGAAAGCGGCTGGTGTAGCGTGCACGATTGTAGAAGTAGCGACCAAACCGGTAGCCAAACCTTTCAACTCTGCTTCTTCGATGATATTTCTAATGGGGATGGTGTCGCTATCCAGCCCAATGGCGCCGTTGTAGGTTTTCTTACCGCAAGCAAAAGCGGTAGCTCCGGCCGCTGAATCGGTGATCAGATCACTTTCGGCGTAAGGTTTGTGGAAACCAATCACTTCAAATTGCTCGAAGTTAGTTTGCTTTTTGTTGTGGTACATCGCCGCCGAGATCTGCGACAATCCCATACCATCCCCAATCATCAATATGACATTTTTGGGTTGCTGATCCTTGTAAGGGGATTTTTCCACTACGGGTGCCTGGGTCTGGCAAGCACTAAAGGTGATAATAAGCCCTACAAATAATAGTGATCGTTTAATCAACATGGTATGAGATATTTTGTGTCGCTAATGGATTCGAATATGAGTTTCGAATATCCGTAAAATCTAAAACGCTTATTTGTTTAAAAAGTTAAAGTTCCAAATAATATGCCTTTTCCACCTTCCATTTTCACCTTCTTATGGAATTTTATTTTGTAACTACTTATTTTTGCACCGACAAACAAAAGAATATTTTGTGCAAAAAATCGTTTCAACCAACTGAACCTATAAATTAGGTGATTGTTAGACAGAAAGCAAGCAAATGATTACCAACAAAAGGTAAAATTAACAAAAAATTAACCATGAACACCAAGATTAGCGTTATCATTCTCAGCTTTTTTTTAATTTCAGGGCTGGGATCTGTAAATGCAAAGGCTCAAACAACAGCCAATAAAGAAAAAGCTGCTACTATTTTTCAGCTTTTCGAAGAGGGCAGTGAACTCACCCTGACCACGGATCTGGAAAGGCTTATCAACAACACCAGTTCTGAAGAATATCAACCTGCTACCCTCATGCTGGAGGATGGACAGTCATTTGACCTTAAAGTGAGCCTGCGCGGGAAATTTCGCCGGAGGGTATGCGGATTTCCGCCTATTAGTTTTAAGTTTTCCAAAGATAAATTGGAAGAAATGGGATTCGACCGTCATAATAAACTGAAGTTGGTCACCCATTGTATAGAGGACGACAAATTTGTGGGCAACAACAACGTCATGAAAGAATATCTTGCCTACAAAATCTACCAGATCATCAATCCGAACAGCTACCAGGTCAAATACTTTAAGATCAATTACGAAGATGTCAATGGTGCAATGAAGACGATCAAACGCTACGGGCTGTTGATCGAAGATACCGATGAAATGGCGGAAAGGTTGGGCGGAGAAGAATGCGATGAATGCCTGAACACCGCGCCAACTGTAATTTCCAGCATTGATGAGGCAAAGCTATCCCTTTTTCAATACATGATCGGCAACGAAGATTGGAGTATTTCTTTACTCAGAAACGTAAAACTTGCTCAAATGCCCAACGGTATCCGCGTTCCGGTTCCTTATGATTTTGATTTTTCCGGTTTGGTTAATGCCAGTTATGCAATTCCAAATGCCGACTATGGTTTGCAAACTATGCGGCAACGGTATTATTTGGGTTATCCGATCGATACGACTATCATGGATCAGGTGATCGCTGAATTCAAAGAAAAAGAAGAGGAAATCCTCAAGGTCATCAGAAAATGTAAACCCTTGAATATTAATCAGCGAGTCGAATCCATAGAGTACGTTCAGGCTTTTTACGATCAATTGGATGATTTTTATTCCATTGCTCCTGGCGTGCAGATGATGGGATCGGTTCATTCGTATTCTGGCCAGGAAGACAGGAAGTGAAAGATGGAACGCAGATAATGCGGATTGAGCGGATTTACGCTGATTTGAAATTCAAACGGGTACTACGATATTTAATCGGCTCAATCAGCTTATTCCTGGCGGTCGATGGAACAGCAAATGGGCGCATTCTATCCACCCGCCAGGTTCAGCCAATCCCCTACAAAGTCATTCGAAGTAGTTAGGTCTTTCCGTTTTTTCTTTCCGGTTGCGATTTTATTATACAGTACAATTTGAGAAGGGCTAAGGTAAGCTTTAGGATCTTCTCCGTGCGCAATAGCATAGTTGACCATTATTTTTTGCTTCGGCAGCATTGGTAAATGCTTGTACACCGTTTTTGAAAGATAGTATTTCACCTCAGCATCAGGCCGGAAGATTTGTGCTTCTTTTACGCGGTTCTTGCCTAGTATCATAGTAGCACGCTGACGTTGGGAAGCATCGAGTGTATAAGCTTTATCTGCGCATTCCACGGATTTTGCCTTCTTTAGCAACGTATCATAGCTAAGCACTGCAGCATTGTATTCCACTTTTACTACTTCACGGCTATCCATAAACCCAGAAGTCGTCCCAATTACACCTTCTACGGGACCTAATTTCAACTCTCCTGTCCAGAAGCAAAACATGGAAAATATTGCCGTTTCTTTGGTGTTAGAGTATTCTGCCAAGGTGTGTTCGTAACCTAATTTAAAATAAATCGGCCATTTCTTATTCGTTTTATCGAGAGCATCCGCTATTCCACGGTATATTTCCAATGGATGGAAGCGACCCATTCTCGGTGTAATGTCTTTTTCTTGATGATCAACGATCCGAACGACGGGATTATTCCAGGAAGGTTCTCCATATTTTCTAAGGATTTCTGCATCCCTCCCCTTCACATTACTATAAATGCAAACTGGCACAAAGGCCTCTTCAATAATATCTTTAATAATAGGACTACTCAGTACTTCTGTGCCAAAACGAGTGCAATTCGCACAACCGGGTACTTCCTGAAATAATATGAACAAAGGTTTTTGCTGTTTTTTTGACTGAGCCAGCGCCTCATCATAATCGCGAATCCAGGTGACCAGGCCCAGTTCGACGGGATTGTCGGGATGAAGTTCCCGGCCGTGTAAGATCAAAGCGGTAAAAAGGAAAAGTAAAGGAATAATTGAGAAGTGAATTGACATAGATGCTTTTTTAGTTAGGAAAACAAAAGAATAAAAACCCAAGTTGCACTGGAATATGTCCGTAAAATAACGAATCGGGTTATATCAAAAATTCTTTACTTAATGCGTTCAAGCTCTTCTTCAATAATCCGTTTCATTCCCAAGGAGGGTTCCAACAAATTAGCGTTAATGATTTTACCACAAAAAATATGATTTATACATAAATATGTTCTTTTAACTAACCTAGAGCTACAAAATTACTACATTTGTTTTGCTTTGGTATTTTAGGATCTACGTCAGTAATATCTTAAAATTTAAAAGGGAATCCGGTGCAAATCCGGAGCAGTCCCCGCTGCTGTAAGTTCTAGTAGCAGCTTTTAACTAAAACCACTGTTTGGGCTTCACAAGGAAGGCCAGATGGGAAGGGGTTAAAAGCGGAACGAGCCAGAAGACCTGCCAGGCGTAATTCGCTCATAGGCTTTCGGAGGAAAAGTTGCGATGGAAGAATAAGTAGACGCTAGATGCTGGATACTAGAAAGTTGGAGTTTAGGCTTCTGTGTACCTGTTATTTACAGATGAGTAGTAGTTTTTCATTAACTGCTGCACGGACTTACCGTATTTTCCATCCGCTGCTTGCACTCCTGCCTGAAATTAGAAGCAGTTGATGTTCAATCGAATTTCGCTTATCATTCTGGTCTTTTTAGTTTGGAGGTTTTCTGTTACGACAGCGCAGGAAAAAGCGGATACTGCTTTAATCTTACCGGTACTTGAAATAGCCGGTACTAAGATCCGTAGTCAATCAACGGGGAGTTCCGCACAGGCCTGGAACCTTACTGACCTTGCGCAATTACCCGTTAATAATGCCGCCGAATTATTAGCAGCCGAAACGGGTACTTTTATTAAAAGTTATGGTCTGGGTAGCCTGGCCACCTCTTCCGTACGCGGTGGTAGTGCAGGACATACTTTGGTCTTGTGGAATGGTCTGCCCATCCAGAGCCCAATGTTGGGGCAATTGGATTTAGCCTTACTCCCGTTAAATTCCGTCGAATCGATTAACTTTCAAAGGGGCGGAAATGCTGCTTTATGGGGAAGCGGAGCCATCGGTGGCGTACTTTCTCTTTCCAATGAAGCTGATTTCGATAATCGCCTGAGTTTAAATAGCCAAACATTATTGGGAGACTTTGGCCGTTTTCAGCAACAACTTAAGTTGCAAGCAGGCACTTCAAAATGGCAAAGCGTTTCCCGATTTTCCTACCAGGAAGCTGCAAATGATTTTTACTATACTCCGGCTCCCGGACTACCCGAAAAACGACAAAGCAATGCCCGGCTATTTCAGCATTATTTGCTCCAGGATATCTATCTGAAATTGGGTAACAATAAACAACTGGCCGCTCACTTCTGGCACCAACAATCCGACCGCGAAATTCCCCCTACTAATGTGCAGAATCGAAGTGATGCTTATCAAATAGATCGTGCTAACCGCCTTATCTTACATTACCGCCAGATCGCCAAACGGATGGTATGGCAAATGAAAGCGGGAGTCTTCGACGAACATTTAAATTACTTCGATGATCAAATCCTGTTGGAATCACGCAGCCATTTCCGCAGCTACCTCGCCGAAGTAACAGGACAGTGGAGTTGGAAAGACCACTATCAAATACTGGCGGGCAACACCTATATCTATACGGAGGCATCGTCAGCCGGCTACGAATCTGTTCCTTCCGAAAACAAAACGGCTTTATTCCTTTCCTGGCGTTACCAGCGCGACAATTTCCAGAGCCAACTGAGTCTCAGACAAGAAATTGTCGACGATAACCGGGTGCCTTTGGTTCCCGAATGGGGTTTTCACTATCGATTCACCCAGCGATTAGACCTGAAGGGAAAAATCAGTAAAAATTATCGTCTGCCAACCTTCAACGATCGCTATTGGCAGGTTGGTGGCAACCCGGACTTACTCCCCGAATCCGGCTGGAGCCAGGAATTGACCTTAGAGAACCAATGGTCGGGAAAAGATTTCAAATGCTCCCTATCCGCTACGGTATTCAACCGCCATATCGACGACTGGATTCTCTGGAGCATTAAAGAAGGCGATAACTTCTTCTCCGCCAACAACATCACTAAGGTATGGAGCCGCGGACTGGAACCCCGTTTTTCCTTATCTTATCAATGGAAAGACTTCCAAATTACATGGCGAAGCGGCTACGACCACATCCGCTCTACGAACCAGGTAGACCTGGCTGCCCCCCAAATGAATGCAGGAGAACAATTGATCTATACCCCCATCCACCAGGCATTTTCCACTTTTTCTCTCGATTGGAAATCCTGGCACTTGGCTTACCAGCACCGGTATACGGGAACTATAGACGGCATTAACGAACCGGTAGCAGCTTTCCAAATTGGTAATATCCGTTTGCAGTATACGATTGACAAGTCTTCTTACCGGGGAACGATCTTTTTGAATAGCAATAACATCTGGAACACCGATTATATGGTCGTCGAAAGGCGCCCGATGCCCGGCACCAATTACCAGATCGGACTAAATATTTATGTAAACAAAAAACAGAAACGATGATTCTAAGAAATACCATTTTGACTATTTTCGGCCTATTATTGGGATTCACGCCTTTAAGAGCACAAGAAACGATCGACTTTGAAAGCTTTGACATTCCGGTCGATAGTTTCTTGAACGGCAGCGACGGCAGCGGTGGGTTTACAAGCGGCAATGTATTCCTGCCGAACACTTACAATCCGGATTTTGGCAATTGGTCGGGTTGGGCGATATCCAGTGCGACTGATACGCTTACGCCCGGTTTTACAAACCAGTACAGTGCCATCACGGGCAGCGGATTTGATGATTCGCAGAATTATGCCGTTTCTTACGCCTTCTCGCCCAGTATTATCCGTTTGGAAAATGAAATGGCCGGCCGCACGGTAGAAGGCCTGTATATCACAAATTGCACTTATCCGTACCTCAGCATGCGGGATGGTGATTCTTTTACTAAAAAATTCGGCGGCGTCACCGGAGATGATCCGGATTTCTTTTTGCTGACCATCAAAAAATACTTGGATGGTGAATTATCGCAAGATAGCGTCAATTTTTACCTGGCTGATTTTCGTTTTGAGGACAATGGCCAGGATTATATCGTCGACGAATGGACTTACGTGGATCTTTCTGTTTTGGGAGCGGCGGATAGTTTGTCCTTCTCTTTGAGCTCCAGTGATGTCGGAGAGTTTGGTATTAATACGCCGACTTATTTTTGCGTGGATAATATCGCCACCGGTACCATTACTGATATTAATGATAAGACCTCGCTCAACACCAGGCAAATTAAAGTATACCCCAATCCGACAAAGGATTTTATTCAAATCAGCGCGGAGTCAAATGATCTTTTGCGCTGTTCTATTTTCGACGGGAATGGTCAATTGGTCATGCAAAAGCTTATTCAGGGTGAGCAGGAGCAAATGGATCTGCAATCGCTTCCGCGGGGTATTTATTTGTTGCGATTGCAAGGGCAGGAGTTGAGAGCGGTGCAGGTCTTGGTAAAGGAATAGCTGGGAAGGGAGCGTTCGAGACTTCCTCTCTTAATCTTTTTATTGGAACCTGGAGAAAATTTGGACTTTTGACGCTAGATTTTAGGCAACAAAACGCTGATACTCAATGGATATCAATTTTTCAGAATAAATAAATCTCCCTTGATTATCAATTAGTTAGAATTTTTTGTCTAACTTCTAGAGTCTAGCGTCAAAAGTCTAGAGAAAATGAAGAATACAACAAATACAACACAGAGGTAAACAAAGCTATCCCCAATCCAACGGTAAAGAGTAAATACCCGGCCTTTGGGCAAATGAGCCAACATAATCCTGTCGTTCTCATCGAAACTGCTCATTTGAGCTACTAGTTCGCCGTAAGGACCGATCGCTCCGGAAAGCCCAAAACGAGTAGACCGAAGAACCGAAAAGCCCTGTTCTACCGCTCTGAATGCCGCCATTTTGGTATGGATGGGATCAATACCGCGCCAGTCCGAAGAAGGCAATGCCACCAAGTCAGCATTCAGTTTACCGTGTGCCTGAGCGATGTAAGGAAAGTCATAATCGTAGCAAATGGCCCCGGCTACTGTAATATCATCCACCGAATGTACTTCAAAAGGGGCCCTTCCTTTCACAGCGGGCTCTCCGGGTACCGGTTCGTGCTTAAAATAGGTTTCTGCGATTAAACCATCCGGTTGAAGGAACAAATATTTGTTTTCGTAACGGAATGGATTTTCGGATAACATTAATATATAAGAAGCAATTAAAGTGATTTGTTGTTCTGCAGCCAAATTAATCAGTGAATCTTGCCAGTCGTCTTCTTCGTTAGGTAAAACAGCCGCTGCTCCTTCATTCCATACGATCAGCTTCGCATCTGCTTGAGCAGCCTCTTTTGTTCTATCAAAAAGAATAGCAGCATTTTTCCTACGTTGTTCAGCAGTTGGTAAATCAGGCCCACCTACTTCGGAATCGGTACCAACTGCCGCAATTTTCAGGGTAGCTTTGCCATAGGATTTACCTAAATCATACCGTAGTGCCCCAAAAGATAATACGGCAATCAATATTATTCCTGGTAACATTACTTTTTTTAGACTGAACCGTTTGTCATTTATTTCTTGAGCAATAACGGCATTCACCCAGTAGATCAGAAAACCTAATCCGGCCATGCCAAACAAGGAAAGCGATTGCATCAGCACAATATTATCCATTTGTGTATAAGCAGCAGCACCCCAACTTCCAAATGGCGTAAAAGTATACTGTATCCATTCCATTACAACCATTAATGCCGGAAATAATAACGAACCAAGCTTTTCATTCCTGAATCGCGCCCATATTAAAAATCCGGGTAAGTGAAAAGCTGCAATCGGGATGGAATACATCGGTATAACAAAAACCGGGATAGGATGGGTCGTAATTTTGTAAACTATCACACTCCACGCTACGACGTACATTAAAAAGAACCAAAGACGAGACTGCCAGCCGCTGGTTTTTGCCAAATAATATAAAAAAGGAACATAAGCGAACCACCCGAGTACTCCAATGCTATAGGTCATGTGGGTGCTTCCCAGGAGAACCAACCCCAACAGCAGCCAAATCAATGAATTTATTTTTATTTGCATGACTTTTGTTTTCTACAAAAGTGGCAGCAAAAAAGGAGCGGTGCATTATCATTTGATAAAAAGAGAAGGATTTGGGTTTAATGTCGATAATTTTTTTCATTTAGAATTCATCTGCAGTCTTACTTATTCAATGTTCTCCTTAAGCGACTAAGAGAAATATTGGTTATCCCCAGGTAAGAAGCGATCATCGGATGTGGCGCCAGGTTTTCCAATCCGTCAAAATCTTGTCTGAAACGCAGTAGCCTCTCTTTGGCGGTCATTGAAGCCAGGCCAATTTCTTTCCTAACCTTCGCAATTAATTCATTCCGCAAGACAGCATTCGCAAATTGGCGGACTTCCTGATTTTCGATCATAAGCTCAACCAATGCTTTTTCCTGAAAAGCTCCAATTTCTACTTCCGTAACCGCTTGAAAGTTCAGTAAAGATAAGCCGTGATTAGTACGGGTGATATGTGGAGAAAGTACTGTCGGCCCCTGAAAAAAATGGATGGTTATTTCTTCCCCTTTGGGATTTAAAAGATAGCTGCGACAGATACCGGAGAGGATAAAATATTCGTAATTATTAGGGCGATCGCGATGAATAAAAATGGAGCCTTTTTCCAGGGATTGATAATTCAGTAACCGTAAAATCGGCTGAAAAGCTTTGTCGGAAGTTGGATACACTTTATTGATAATTGTTTTGACTGTTTTTTCTGGATTGGTTGGCATTAGTACGGGTTTGAACGGGTTAGACGAGTTTTGGGGAGTTCTATGGGTTTGAATGAGTTAAACGAGTTCATTATTGGAGGTATTCAAAGTAAACGAAAAGCCCTGACAATAAGTTTTAACAATTCATTAGGAGATGAATTCAGGAAGAATCCTATCTTTGCTTAATCTACTATGAATGAAAACCTTTACTGCAGGGCAAAAACAATCCATTATTGAGTTTGTTGCCTAACCTAAACAGGATTAATAAATCGCATGAATCGCACTAGAAACAAGCTCCAGTCGTACTTAAGAATTTTTGGTTTTTTGCTTTATTCCGCTTTCGGATTGAGCATTTTTTTTCTCCCTAAGAATGAGTCCTTTAGAGTATTTCAATCGGGCATTTCGTTATTCCAGACGGCGCCAAAGGAAATTCCACTGAAGGCCTTCCCCATTCAATTGCCAACTATACGCTACGGTTTTGTCATTGATACCTTTCAAGTTAAAGAAGGCACCATAAAGAATGGTGAGTTTCTGGCGGATATCCTGCTGAGAAACAATATGAGTTATCCGGCTATTGATAGTCTGGTCAAACAATCCGAGGGCGTTTTTGACACCCGGACCATTCGGAGCGGCAAACCCTATACTTTTCTATACACCGATACGACCCAGCGGCCGGAATATTTCATTTACGAGCCCAATGTGTACGAATACACCGTTTTTAAGTTGAAAGACGACATGAAGGTGTATCAGGAAGAAAGACCCGTCACCAAAACCATTGAAATAGCCGAAGGCACTATAGAATCTTCTTTGTGGAATACGATGATCGATCAGGGGCTCGATTTTGATCTGGCCGTAAAAATGGAAAATGCCATGCAATGGTCCGTTAGTTTTTATTACCTGCAGAAAGGAGACCATTTTAAACTGGTTTATGAGCAAAACCACATCGACGGCGAACCAGTTGGTATCGGCGATCTAAAAGCAGCTTATTTCAAAAACGAAGCCAAAGAACATTTTGCCATCTACTTCGACGGTACCGAAGAAAGAGGTTACTACGGGCTGACCGGCAAACCGATGAAGAAAGCTTTCTTAAAAGCTCCCGTCAAATACGCCCGCATTTCCTCCCGTTATAACCTGCGCCGCTTCCACCCTATTCTTCGGCGCAGACGCCCTCACCTGGGCACCGATTACGCCGCTCCTTACGGTACTCCCATATACGCAGTCGGTAACGGAACAGTAACCCACGCGAGTTATACCAAAGGAAACGGCCGCTACGTCAAGATCCGCCACAACGAAACTTACCAGACCCAATACCTCCATATGTCAAGATTTGCGAAAGGTATTCACCCGGGTACTCAGGTCGATCAGGGGCAGGTCATCGGTTACGTAGGTTCATCGGGGTTGGCTACCGGGCCGCATGTCTGCTTCCGGTTCTGGAAGCACGGACGGCAGGTGAATCACCTCAATTTAGAATTCCCTACCAGCAAACCTTTACCGGTAGAAGACTTGCCTGCCTTTGAAAAAGTGAGAGACCATTACCTTGATTTAATGGGCTTTCAGAAGGATTTGATCGCCGCTCAGGTTATAGAACATTCTACTACTGACCAGGAGCCGGATGTTGACGGTGCTCCTTAGAGGGAGGAATCAATGGGGTTTCAGTTGATGTAAAACCGGTTTTCCCGCACTTCTCCTTCTTCATTCCGGTTCACTTTTCGCCAGCCACTTTCATCATTGTAGTAGCGCCATCTTTGATTATAGGTGTTAAAGTTCCAATCTACGTCAGTAAGGTAGTAGTATTGTTCCTGCTCCACTTCGATAACGCGGTCCGATCTGCGGTCATGATGGCTTAAAGAATGGTGAAAAGTGTCTCTCGGAAAAGTGAATTTAGAATATAAGCTATTCAATTTCAGCAACTTACCATCCAGATCAGGAGGCAGCATTTCTACTTGTAAACCAATTCGACGGGCTTCCTTGTAAGTGATCGGATAACCATGAGAGGGATAGCCGGAATTTAAATGATCGCTGATCACGAAAGCTTTTGCTTCATCTTTCATATGATACGAAAGGATCTCCTGCGTCAATTGGGTAGACAGAGAACTCATACGGTCAACTGCGCCAAAAACCAAGGGGTGGATATGTTCGTACAGGCTTTCGTAGGGATTCTTATCACTGTTAATACTTCTCTTCTGCCATAAACTGATGACGCGATCCAATTCATTTTGACTGACAGAGACCAGGCGACCGTAGGGATTTATCGGGGATAAGGCATGGCTAAGCGAAGAGTCGATAGCAGATAAATACCCCATACTCCCCATCTGGATTTTGTCCGCACCTAGCACCAGCATCGTTCCGGCGGAAGCGCATTCCAACGGAACCAAGGCCGTGATATAATCATACTTTTGCCTTAGTAAATGCACAATTCTCAGGGAAGCCTGTCCCACTCCCCCACTCGTTTTGACAAAAAAATACAAGCGACGGCTTTTGGTTTGCGCTTTCAGGATCTCGCCTAGAATAACAGCATCATCGTGGTATAAAATGCGATCTTCCGCAATCCAATAGGCAATAAAATCACCATCTAACCCCTCCTTAATTTCTTTTATAATGGCTTGAGTTTCTTCAAAAACACGGGGCAATTGTTTCAGTTCTTTTGTTCTTCTTTGCCAAAATTTCCAACGCATAGTAGTGATTGTCGTTCTTAGTTTGGTGTATATTCTCTCAAAACTAAAAACAATCAATTAATTCTTGCATATTTCTTTTCAACATTGATGTTTAGAATGAACTAATTTCCTCTTGCCAGATTATGGTATACGCGTCAAAGAGGGAATGAATCCATTCCTTCCTATGATGGGGAACTACTCCGCCCGAGGGCAATTCAAAAACACCATACGAAAGATATTTTTCAGCAAATTTTTAAATCCTTTCTTTTTCACCCCTTTTAATAGCCTCCCATAGCTACTAAAGTCGCAGGGAAAAAAATACGATTAGAACATTTCCCAATGAACGGGATAGTTGAAGTTTTTCTCCTAAGCAACTTCATTCCAATAATCGGATTGATCAAAATTCAAACGTATCTTTAAAATTTGAGAAAATCAACAGCGTGCTTTTTCAACACAGCGAGGGTAGCCGTATCTATTATTTCACCGTTACCGTCTGTCAGTTCTTTTATTCTGGAAATGGGCAGGTGGTTAGGCATAACCGTAGTGCCTACGTGATTTAGTACGCCCGTGAGATGATCCATACCACGCAGGTTACCGGCCCGACCGGTAGCAACCCCAACTAAAGCAGCCTTTTTGTCTTTAAAAGTTTCCTGATAGGAGCGTATTGAACAGGCATCGATAAACAATTTCATTGCCCCGGGAAAACTACCATTGTACTCCGGAGTTACAAAAACGAATTTATCCGCTTTAATGAGATATTCATCCTGTAAGTTGGATAAACTCTTTGCCTGCCTTTCCTTTTTGTACATATCCGGAAAGAACCAATCGTGCGGAATGTCATCTAAGGCCAGCAACTTGACTTCTTCGTCTGTTTGCTCAGACAAGATTTCACAGTATAAACGGGCGAATTTGAGGCATTCGTTGCCTTTCCTATTGGTTCCTGATATTACAGTGATCATGTTATAATAAAGTCTTGCTCAAACGTGCAGGATCTTCCATACCATTTCTTTCATCAAACCGTCGCTCGATTTACCGACGGTATTGAATCCTACACCTTTGGATTTTAAATCATATTCCTTTAGTAAATGAATTACGGCCTCAGTTTGTTTACGGTTATATTGCCGGGCTGCCGATTTATAATCACGAAGAAAATAGGCAGAATGGAGTTTTAGCCCTTCCAGGATCTCTTTTTCCGGTTTTTTGGCTAGAAATGTATAGATATAAAGTTTACTAAAAAAATTATACAAAGACCCGACAATAACCGGCATCGAATGCTTACGGGGATTCGCTGCAAAATACTGGACGATCCTATTGGCCTTGAGGACCTGGCGTTGACCGATAGCTTTTTGTAATTCAAAAACATTGAAGTCTTTACTAATACCGATATGCTCTTCGATATGCTTTGCCGTTATTTCCGTACCAGAAGGGAGATTAAGCGATAATTTCTCCAGTTCATTGGCGACTTTTGATAGATCATTACCCAAATATTCGGCGACCAAGGCGGCGACTTCTTGCTTCAATGATAAGCCCTTTGTTTTTAGGTGTTGAATGATCCAAGCCGGCATTTGGTTATCGTACAAGGGCTTAGCCTCCAGAATCTGTGCTTTGCTTTTCAGTTTTTTTCCAAAGTTAGAATTGAGATTGTATTTCTTGTGTTTATGACAAATGACCAAAACCGTAGTAGCCGCTGGTTTTGCCAGATAAGGTTCCAGTCCCTTCAGGTTTTTCATGTCTTGTGCTTCTTTGATGATGATCACCTGACGTTCGGCCATCATAGGAAATCTGGAAGCAGCATCGATAACGGTTACGGGATCGGTTTCTTTACCGTAAAAAATAGTTTGATTAAATGCCTTTTCTGACTCCGACAAAGCATTTTCCTCGATATAATCGCTTATAGAGTCGATAAAATAGGATTCCTTTCCGTGCAAAAAGTAAATTGGATGATACTGACCAGCGCGCAATTCACGTTGCAAAGCATCGAAAGCAACTGACATAATTTTTCTGTATTTTTACAAATAATGGACTTTTGACGCTAGACGCCAGACGCTAGATTTTAGACAACAAAACGCTGATATTCAATGGATATCAATTTTTC
>CAZHNG010000039.1:0-28361 GCA_964533785.1 uncultured Saprospiraceae bacterium
CGCGAATTTCGTGAAGCCTTTTTTTGTCTTCATTGAATAATACAAAATCGTCTAGATTACGAGCATAACCTTTTGCCTGCAATACCTCCTTGACGAAATGATCCATGGGCGAAAGGTATAAGTTGGCAAAGAACTGGCTGGTGAGGTTACCCATTGGTAAACCTTTTTTCCTTTTCGCAGGTGAGAAAAGGTCATCAGTATCAAAATAGTCAAGCACTATTTCTTGTGGATTAGAATTGTCGATAATCAGGTCGATTAACCATAAGGTAGGCTGACATTTAATTTTTCGACGAATGAGTTGCTTTAGAACTAGGTGGTCAATGCTTGGGAAATATTTTTTAATATCGGCTTTCAGTACATACGGATAAATACGGCAATATTGCTGACATCTTTGTATACCTGCGTGCGTACCCTTACCGGTTCGATTAGCATAAGAATCGTGGATAAAGGTGCGGTCAAAAATAGGTTCAATAATATTACACAAAGCGTGATGTACAACCCGATCACGAAAGGGAGCCGCGCTGATCATTCTTTTTTTGGGATCATAAATTTGAAAGGTACGGTAAGGGCCAGGGTGGTAACTTTGATCTTTTAATTCTTGGTGTAACGCCAATAATTCATTTTCCAGGTTGTGCTCAAAAGCAGCTACATTCGGCTTCTTTCTTTTCCCTTTTCTGGCTTTGTAAAAGGCAGTCAAAAGGTTTTCAAAATCAAAAATACTTGCGTATAAATTATTAAAGCGTTTCATAAGATGAAAGATGATCAAAATACTACCGTTCTAACGGAAACTTACGAATTGCTCAATGAATTGATCACCGTTTTGGGTAAATTTCCCAGAGATCAAAGATTTCTCCTCGGTGATCGTATCCAGAATATGGTTTCCGATGTGCTGGAATTATTAATTGAAGCATTTTATTTGCCCCGCACGCAAAAAGCTCCTCATCTACAAAAAGTTAATATTACCTTGGAGAAACTCCGGTACTTTATCCGTCTCGCACACCAACGCAATTATCTCTCTACAGGAAAGTACAAACAGCTTTCGGAACATCTCAATAGCATCGGCCGGCAAGTCGGTGGCTGGCTAAAAAAGGTACGATAAGGCAGCCGGCCAGGCAAGATCTTCGGAATACCCTACCAATCTCACCTGGTTGACTACATTATTCGGCTTCGCTGTAGCAAAACACCGGACACGGCGCTGGACTATACAACGCGCCCCTCACAGGACGCCGACAACCGCACGCTCCGCAGGACACACTTGCAGCCTGCAGACTCTGGCAATTGTACAGTGCTGGGCCACCCGAAAACCGTTGTTGTTGTTCCTGTTATCAGGATTGTTCCTGTTGCGATTCGCAACGCGACAGTTTGCTGTATTGTTGTTCCACGAACCGCCACGCAACACACGATACGATCCTCAAGTTTTCGCGCCTGCCCATACCCAAAAATAGTAAAAATACCTGTCTAACCCTAGTGCTTTGGGGATAAAGTCATTGATACTTAAGTTGAAGTTATTTTTTAACTAATCAGCGAAGGAATGGGGAGGGGCCCTATTCCTGAGCTTGGTTCGCGACTTTAGCCTTCGCTAAATGAGCGGTTCTACAACGAAGAGTAGTTGGAAAAGAACAAAACTTGGGGTGTCAAGGATTTTGTTCCCAAAGCACTAGCCCAATTTGATTTTCATACGTCCAACAAGGGAAATACTGGTTGTAAATGAAACGGGCATTATCGGAATGACATGCCGAAGGCAGTCAAGAATTCCGATCTACAATAGTAACGGGTAACATATAAACAACACCATATATCTACACCAAAAACGAAATCCAGTCAGGCTCTAAAATCCGTGCCAATCCCAAAATCCAAATAATCCGTGTTCAAATTTTCCGCGCGCGACCGCCTGCGGCGGTAACCAAAAGAAAAAGGGTAAAAAAGTAAGATCCGCCGATGGCGGAAAAAGGGTTAGTCCTGGGCCACCCGAAAACCGTAGTCGACGTTCCAGTTATCAGGATCGTCCCTGTCGCGAATCGCAACGCGACAGACCGCCGCAACGACGTCCCACGAACCGCCACGCAACACACGATACGTGCCGGTGGCCGGGCCGGCGGGATTATCCTGCGGACTTTCGGCGTAGTAGTTTTCGCCGTACCAATCCTGACACCATTCGTATACATTGCCGCTCATATCGTACAAGCCCAGTTCGTTCGGGTTTTTGTTGCCAACCTGGTGGGTAGTACTATTAGAATTGCTGAGATACCAGGCTACTTCATCCAGATCATTGCTGCCGCTGTACTTATATTGCTGCGATGAAAGCCCGCCGCGGGCCGCAAATTCCCACTCCGCTTCGGTGGGCAGGCGGAAAGGCCGGTTGGTCTTTTGGCTGAGCCAGCGGCAATACTCGTAAGCACCGTACCAGGTGACGTTAACGATGGGATGTTTTTCGTAACCGGGGGCGGGTTGCCATTGGTTACCATCTGTTTTTTGTACGCCCCAGCGGTATTCGTAGACCATTTTTTGGCCGGCATAGTCCCCGGTTTTAATCTCATCACTACCGTAATCGTTGAGGAAGGCCGCAAATTCTTCGTTGGTCACCTCATAACGGCCAATGGAAAAATCATCCACCCGCACCGTATGCGGTGGTTTTTCTCTATCTAAACAATCCTCCCCCTGCTCTTCCGTACAACCCATGGTAAATTCCCCGCCGGTGACGCGCACCATTTCGGGGATGGGGAGATCGGGAGAGGCTTGCACTTCTTCCAAACCAAGTTTAGCTTTCAACTGGCCAAAGGGTATTTGCATGCGGCTATTCAAAGGATAGGTCTTTTGGTTGCTTTCCAGGCTTTGCAAGTAGTCAATGACTTTATTGCGGTCGCTGGCATTCAATTGATCGAGGTTATCATTGAGGTAGTTGAGGATGTTCTCCAATTGGCCATCATCGAGTAATGATATTTCCAGGAGGGAATCCAGGTTGAGTTGGGCGATGGATACCGCCGGACGATCCGCATTGTCCAGCGGGTCACTACCGTTGGTGATCTCTGCGCCATCGCTTACGCCATCCCCGTCCGTATCGGCCTTATTCGGATCGGTCTGATGGGTGTTGACCTCATCGCCGTCGTTGAGGCCGTCGCCGTCGCTATCGGTGGTAGTACTGGGTACGCTGGTATCCTGGCAGGCTTCTATTTTTTGGAGCACCTCCGCATTTCCGGGATCAAGGTATAGGGCGCGTTCGTACTTTTCTGTGGCTTCATTACAGGCACCAGCCGCTGCAAAGGTATCGCCCTCTTCAACCAGCCTTGCAAAGGTGCGTTGTATTTCATCATTGAGGGTATTCAATTTTTCCTGGACAAGGGAGTTGTTGTAGTTTAAGGATAAAGCCTGCCGGTATCGGTCTATGGCTGCGGGCCAAAATTCCTCGCCCTGGTTTTCCAGTGCTTCTGCTTCCCGGATTAAGTTGTCGAAGGTAGTTGCTATTCTTGAAGTTTCCTGTTCAGGCGCTGCTCTAAAGGATGGCGGACAGGCCTGCAATTGATCTCGGTGCAAGGGATCGATCAGGTCATACCGGTAAGCAAAAGCAAAATAAGGGCAAGCAGTATTGCGCAGGGAATCCGTTAATACTTGCCAATCGGTACCAATAGCAGCTCCTGCTTCCAAGCCACCGTTGAACAAGCGGGCCCCTTTGCGATAGGCCGCCGCCGCTACATTCTTGAATAGGGTATCGGTCTGGATGGTGTCTCGTAAAAATAAAAGGCTATCGGCCCGCATGGTGCTGTCCGCCTGCGGTAGTTGCTCGTTTTCAATAGCATCCAGGATGAGCCTTTCCTTGTAGAGGATCGTATCCCGCATATCCTGCAAGCAAAGCTGCAGGCTGCCGTAGGAGAGGGGATCTTCGCAGGTTTCAAATACGGGCTTCCAGCCGAAAATTAACGCCGCGCTCAGCAACAGCCATACCGTCACGGCCCAGGTCCAGTCTTTCCAGCCGAAGAAGGGCCGTCCTTCGGGGTAGATAAAAGGTTTCCAGCTTTCGGGCACTACGAAGTCGATGCGGTTGCGGGGTCGGTCGAGGTATTTGAAGATGACAAAGTCGGGATCGTGGCCGGCGGCGAGGTATTCGCGGAATTCGGTTTCCAGTTTTTTGCGTTCGGCTTCATCGTCGACGAAGAGGAGCTTATTGATGACGATGTTCATGCGGTATTCGTCGTAGGCGATGGCATCGGCATCGGGTTTGGGGGCTTCCTGTAGCAGTTGGTCGAGTTGCTGGCGTAAAGCTTTTTCCTGGCCTATTTCTTCCAGGTAATGCAACAATTGTTGCCGCGCCTCATCGGGTATTTTGCCTTCAATGAACCAGGGCAGGCGAAAGAGCACCTCCAGGTTGCCCAGGGAGACGAGGGGTTCTGTATCTTGCGGGGTGAGGAGCTGGCCGAGTTGTAAAGTCAGGTCCCAGTGCAGCGACGGATAGATGGCGCAGGCGGCGATCCAGCGGATGAGGGATTCGTCGAAGTGGGCGCGCAGGGTAGCGATGAGGTCGGCTTGTTCTTTCAGGTTGATGGGCTTGGGGGCCGACGTTTTGAGGGTAGCCAGCACTTCGGTATAGTCGGTGCTTTCTTCGGCTTCGAATTGGTCGAGCGTCCATTCGATGCCGGGCAGGGAAGCCGGCGCCATATTAAAGAGCTCAGAAAGATTGGCTTCGCGGCGGCCCCAGACGCTGGCGGGGCGGGTGGAGAGGATGGCGCGTTCTTTCCAGGAGCGGAAGATGGCCGTCCATTTGGACAATTTGTTGTTGAGGGGGCTGAGCAGGTGGTGGCCGCTGCCCATGATGAGCAGGCGGGCGTCGAGGTAGCGGTGCTGCAGTTCCTTCAGGTTGATGCCGTAGGGATGGGCTTCATTGAAGCAGAGGCGCGGGTCGCCGTCGTAGAAAAAGCGTTCGGCGTACACTTCATTGGCTTTGAAAGACTGGTAGAGGGCATCGAAAAGCCGGGCGCGGTGATCGTTGTAGGCATGGCGGTCGATGAGGAAGAGGTATTCCGGCGGCCGCGTCTGTTCGCGGTAGGCGAAGGTGATGCGTCCGCCTTTGTTGATGCTGGCGCGGATGGTAGCGGGTACGTCGAGGTGTTGGTAGCCGGCTTCCTGGCGTTGCCGCATCTGGTTGAGCGTACCCTGAAGCTGGTCCTCCATGACGATGTCGCGCTGCTGGTCCAGGTGGATGTTCCAGACGTAAGGCGGCTGGTCGCGCGATTCGATCTCCGCTACCAGTTTTTGACGGCGACGGGCCAGGTAGCGGACGAGTACCCACAGGATAGCCGCCAACAAGGAAATGAGCAGGGCCTTTATCCAGGCGCCGTATTTTTCCCAGAGGCTTGCCAGTCTTTGTTGGTTAGCATCTACGGACAAGTCGGCGATATCGTGCGGATAGGGGATCTCTTTTTCCGGGATCTTCAAAGTGTCGGGAGGAGTGGGTGGTTCCACCGGTGGTTCGGTTATGTTTACGGTATAGCGAAAAGTATCCGTCACTTCCGGGCTGTAGCGGGCGTAGACGTCCAACCGTAAAGTACCGATGGTGTCGGCAGCCCGGAAGATAAAGTTGTATTGGTTATAGCCTATACTGTCGAGCTCATAATTTCCAAATACCGTATCCACCCCTGTTTGCTGGCCATCCGCAAAACTGAGATAACGCAGGGTATCCTCCCGCTGCAAGTCGATACGCTGGAAACTGGAATCCAGGCGAAAGACGGGTAAATTTCTATTGTAAGCTTTACCCGGTTCCAGTTCTTTCTCCTGCAACCAGTAATAGACACCTCCTACGGCCAGGGCCGTGATCACCAATAGCAGCAGGAACAAGTACCACCAGGGGCGGCTTTTATCGATCGGCGGTGGGGCCGGCGGTACTGTTTTTCCCAGCTCCTGTACATCCGCCCAGCAAGCGTCGAATAATTCGTAAAAGTGATCCTGTTCTTCTTTATTGGTCGTAAAAAGAGGGGCTAGTTTGGTTTTGAGGGCTTCCGGCGGTAGATCGGCCGGCAGTTTGTGCATCAGTTCCTGCAACTGCAATTGTTTACCAACACCCATGGGGTAGTGTTCTGCTTCCAGGCGTGCAAGCAGTAGGGAGAGGAGATGATATTTTTGGGTGTTGAGTAACATGCAGGGTTATTTTTGGGAACCACGGAGAACACGGAGTTCACGGAGATGAATTGTTTTTGGATTTGGGGATTTTTTTGGGGAACCATGGAGAATAAGGAGTTCATGGAGATTTATTGTGTCATGAACTTCCTTGCGGAAATAGTGAGATAGATCTATTTGATTGAGATTTAGTTTGCTCCGCAAATATACGAGACCACGGAGGTTGAATATTTTTAATTTTGAAAAGCAGGTTGGCTTCGTAAGCTTGGTTGTGCTTGTAAGCTGAATATCTTTATGTGACGATATTTGATGATACACTGGATTGTCAATTTTATTTTTTTGAAAATAGAACATATTGAGTGATTATTATTCGCCACAAGAACACAAAACATCAAATTCTCATGAAATTTTGAGAGACGAAGTCTTGAAAAATACAAACAAAAAACAAAAAAAACTCCATGGACTCCGTGTTCTCCGTGGTTCAAAACCCCCTCTATGCCCTTACCAATCTCCGCAGCGCCTCCAAATCCTCCCGCGTCTTCGCCAACACCGAATAAGACACCGCCAGTTTATGCTGCTGATCCTCCGACATACCCGCCTCGTGGTCGAGCAGGGCCGGGGAGAAGCCAATGCGTTTGAGCAGTAGCGTCCAGGCGATCAGCTCAGCGGTCGCCGGTGGCTTTTTCAGCTTCAGCTTTTTGTCTTTGCGGATATGGTTAAAATGATGGACGATTTTTTCCAGGTCCTCACCCGTGTAGCCTTCCACTTTTTCGCTGACGATCTGCAACAGGCTTTCCGCAGTAGGAAATTCGATATGGTAATAGACCAAACGCCGCAGGAAAGCATCGGGCAGGTTTTTTTCCGAGTTGGAGGTCATCACGATGATGGGGCGGTTCTCTTTGCCGGTGCGGTAGTTTTTTCCGATTTCCGGTACTTCGAAGAACAGATCTTCGATAGCGGCCAGCACATCATTGGGCAAATCGCGCGGTGCTTTGTCGATCTCGTCGATGAGTACGACCTGCCGTTGTCCCGAAACGATGGCGGCGCCAATGCCCTGGTAGCGGATGTAACGCTGCT
The DNA here is from genome assembly GCA_964533785.1 of uncultured Saprospiraceae bacterium. Classification (GTDB taxonomy): domain Bacteria; phylum Bacteroidota; class Bacteroidia; order Chitinophagales; family Saprospiraceae; genus JANQRV01. Next base: position 7,183 of record CAZHNG010000039.1, read on the forward strand.
CCAGCTCGTCGGGCGATAAGGGTACGGGATTGTTCTGGTTGTATTGGAAATGCCCCAGCGCATCGTATTTATAAAAGAGATCCGTTGCCGTAGAGGTCGTTTGTGCATTGAAGACGATCGGTGCTCCTAAGCGAAAACGCCAGGCGACGTGGTGCGCCAGTTGGGTCTTCCCCGTTCCCGGCTCTCCCGTCACCAGTAGCGGTTGCCCTAACGAGAGGGCGACGTTGACGGCATCCTTCAGCCCTTCCGAAGGGCGGTACAAGGAGGGATCGTTCAGCTTTTCGTTGGGTTGGAAGGGAGGGAGATCGCGTTGTCCGTCCGTTCCGTATTGATAGAAATCCATAATTTTAGTGGTTATGGGTTAGTGGTTAGTGGTTATGGGTTATGGGGTTATGGGTTATGGGGTTAGTGGTTATGGGGTTATGGGTTATGGGGTTATAGGGTTATGGGTTAGTGGTTATGGGTTGAGGTGTTTGAGAGGGTGTCATAAACAACTCGATAATCATTCATTTACCCAATTATACACCATTTCCTGGAAAATTTCGATATCCGTCATATCGATTCGTTTGCTTTTACGGTATAATTCCTTTTGTGATTTTTCCAAACCACTGAGGATGAGGTGAACGACCGCTTCGATCTTAGCCTGGCTGTCCTCACCGAGGTTGCGGATCCAATCTTCGAGGTCTTCCACGTGTACGGGCAGTAAGGGAGTGATGAGCGTGGATAATTCCGGGTGTGTATCGACGATCGCTTTCAGGCTATTGAAAATTTTCAGGTCTTTCCGTTTGAGTGCCTGTTGCATCTGCCGGGTGATGGCCTGCCGGCGTTCGGCATCGGATAGTTGCTCTTCGGTATCAATATCCAAGGGTAAAATACGGTGTAAATCCCGCATATTGATAACGAAAAAGAAAATAAATGTGGGAACGGCGTCGTGGGCACTTTCGAAAGTGTCGATCAGCCACCGCAAGTACTGAGGAGTGACGGAAGGGTTCCACTCCCGGGCGTTGATCTCGAATACCGTGGCTACGTATTTGTAGTTGAGTTTGGGCAACCCGGTACGCAAATAGGTTTCGAAGCTCACATTTTTCTGGTCCAGGCCGAAGCGGCTACTAAAATATTTTTTAAAGGCTTTTTGGGAATTTTTCAGGTTGCGGCCCGTAGGCAGTGCCTCTTTTTTGACGCGTCGGCTATCGGAGGATTGACGAACGTAGTGGATGGCATCGAATTCTTCTTCCAGTTCTTCGATCACGAGTTCGAAGACCATGCGTTCGGAAAAACTGTTGGGTTGCTGGCTGGGACAGGCCAGGATATAGTAGTACTGAAAGTGGCGGTGAGCCTGGGCATAGCGGTCGAAGACGTGCCAGAAGTAGTTGACGCTGGTGTGGCGATTGCAATTGACGAGGTGGATCTCTCCGATCTCGGTATCGATGTGCAGGTTTTTGACGGCCGTGGCGATGAGGCCCAGGTCACTAAGCTGCTGAATATCGTAGCAGCTTTCGAGACGTTGTTTTAAGGTGTCCGTTTCGGCTTCGAGTTCTTCGATCTGCCGGTCGTAGCTGAATTTGCGGGAGGGGTCGGTTTCCAATGCCCGTTCTTTCCTGATGCGATTGAGTCTTTCGATCGTCAGGTCCAGTTGTTCTTTTATGCCGTCACATTCTTTGTTCACTTTTCGGTTATTGCAGTTTTTGTTTAAGTTGTTCAATTTCTTTTTCCAGCGCTTCTACTTGTTTTTCGTAGGCGAATTTGCGGGACGGATCGGTTTCCATCGCTAGTTGTTGGCGGATAAGGTTGAGCTTTTCAATGCTAAGGGTGAGTTGGTTTTGGATGCCCACTCGTTCGGTTTCGGATAGATTGTAGGGCTTTGGGTGCGTCTTATCCGGAATGGTGATAAGGTCTTCTGTTTCCAGGTCGGCCACCCATTCCACCAATGCCATGGTGAGCTGGTTTTTCTGCACGCCCAGATTTTCAGGGTGAGCGGTACCCGCTATTTCGGTATTGCGAAGCCGCGCCTGGCGTCCTTGAAATAACAAAAGACTGCGTCCTTTTTCACTGTCGTGATCAATAATGGTAGCGGCGTAGTCGAAAAATTTTTTCAACTCGTGACGTTGCAGATAGTACCGTAGTTTTTCTTTTACCTCGGCTAAAGCAGGCATAGGCTGTAATATGGTTAGTTGAAGTGTATGAAATCAAATATAAAAACTTTTACTTGGAAAGGAGAAAAGCTCACCGCCAAGAGCGCGAAGAGGCGCGAAGTTTTTTTTTCTCCTTTGCGTTTCTTGGCGCTCTTAGCGGTGAAATGGTCGGATGACTTGAGTGAGGCCCGCGTTTCCAAGCCATGACAAGCTTAATTCCCGCACTATTTAGACGGACCGCAAAAAAGCCTGATGCTTGGGATTCGTCTTTACAAAAGCCCGGTAATCGCCACCGATTATTTCCATTAAACCATTGGTATTTTGGTTATATAGATAAGCATAAAGCCTAAGCGGTTGTTGCTGAAAGGTCGTCTGAATAACGGATCGGATATACTCATTTTCTGACGGTCGATCGGGATGAATACCTTCGTAAGCATCGAGGAGGGGAAGAATAGAATCGGGATCCGTCGATCGGCGTACTTCACCGAAAACAGCGCGGGAAGAAGCGGGATCGTATACAAAACCCGGGTAGTAACCCAGGTCGTACAATTTACCGGGCAACCAGATGGTACCCATTAATTCAGAAGCCCCCTGCAGTTGTACAGCAATCTTTGCCTTGGAGATGCCGGACAGCAAAGAACCGTAGACGAATAAGTAAGACATGTATAAAGAATAGAGAAATCAGAATTAAGATGGAAAACATCACACATCACTAAAACTGAACGTCAAAATTGCCCATTGCTCCCATTGTTCATTGCTCATCGCTCATTGTTCCCATTGTGCATCGCTCATTGTTCATTGCTCATTGCTCATTGCTCATTGTTCATTGCTCATTGTTCCCATTGTGCATCGCTCATTGTTCTGTCCCACACCACTAGGATCAAAATTCAATTGAAAACCAATTTTCTGATTGGGTTCATCATCGTCGAAATCTTCCCAAACGGTGATTTCATCAATGAATACTTCCATATGACGGATGAGGAAAGGCGGCTTCAATTCTTCCGGGCGGTAGATGGCAATGGTTTTGGGCGGTCTGGGTTTCCCATAGCCTTCGATCATGGGGTAATTCACCAGTACGATGATCTTTCCGTTGAATAACTGCTGGTAAACCAATGCGCCATTGTGTTTGATGAGGTGGCGTTTTACCTCGTGGTTGATGGATTCGTAAATACCACTTTTAGCCTCCCCAAGCGAAAGCATGATAGCTTCAAGGTTTTCCAGTCCTTCTTTTTTCTCTACGGTGGCTTCCAGTCCGGTTTCCTTGATCATCCTTTCCAAACCACTGATGATCTGGGGACAAAGACTTTCCTTCCACGCCTTCCGGTACTGACGGGTATTAAGGAGTACTTCCTTATAGTTGGTAACTTTGCGCTTTAGATTGTGTAAATCGTCCATAATGGGAATTAGAAATGAGAAAATAGAATCGAAAAATATCGGGAGAACTCAAATTTTTAGCAAATGCCTCAACTATAGGGTTATGGGGTTATAGGGTTATGTGGTTATAGGGTTATGTGGTTATAGGGTTATGGGGTTATGGGGTTATAGGGTTATGGGGTTAGTATTAGATAATACCGTTTTAAAAATAGGTCAGAACCCGTTAACTTTTTTTTTAACCCGTCTAACTCGTAATCCGCTAACTCGTCTAAGCCGAAAACGAAGTCCCACACCCACAAGTTTCCGAAGCATTAGGATTATTAAAAGAAAATCCGCGATTATTCAGCCCTTCGACCCAGTCAATCTCCATCCCCATTAGATAGAGGGCGTGCGCTTTTTGCATGAACACTTTCATGCCGTTGATCTCGTGTATCTGGTCATTTTCTTTTTCGTGATCAAAACCGAGGATGTAGGAAAAACCGGAACAACCTCCGCCTTTTACGCCTACGCGTAGGCCATGATCTTCGGGAATATTTTGTTCTTGACGTATTCTTTGCAATTCCCGGACAGCTCCTTCTGTTAATACGATTGGTTCCATTGTCGACATTATGTTTTTAACAATACAAAAGTATAACATTTTTTGGGCTTAAGAGTTTGCTGGATCTATACTTGACGCGAAGTGGTTTGGGATTTCCCAAACCTACTTCGTTCAGTATATACCGTACTTGAAGATAGTTTGGGTTCCCAAACCACTTCAACGTTGGTATAGCTATCAGATCTGTTCTTCGAGTTTTTCCATAAGCCATTCTTTTTGAACCAGGGGTTGAATGGTGTTGATCTCTTCTTTGATTTTCTGCAATTTCTTTGGATTTCTTTTGATGACCTTATTTAAGACCTGGCAAAAATTGAGACAAGCTTTTTTTAGAGACAATGAAATATTTTTATTCCTTTTCAGGAACATGGTAAAGGAGGCGAGGAGTGAGAGAAAAGCGTCGATCTCATCCAGTTCATAATAAGCTTTTAGCAGTAAGAGGCGGGCACCGAGGAAGTATTCGATATCGCCGAACTGCATTTGGTTGATATTGGCCAGTACTTCGCGGAACTCTCTTTTTTGAAAATACAAATCGGCCAGGCCGTAGTGAAGGGCGTCTTTTTGGGTAGCTTCTGCCAGGTCTTTGTGGTATTTGTAGATAAATTCTTCGGTCCAGTCAAACTTCTCGAGTTTTAAAGCCAGGCGGTAGGTATTCACGTAGGTCGCATACGGCAAGACCTCTTTGATGAACAAAGCGCGGTTCTCAATACCTTTATTATAAAAGTTGAGTGCAATTTCGGTAAACTGTTCTTTACCGTTACGCATTTTTCGCAGGGAATAATTAATAGGGTGGATGTAAATATCTCTGAGTTCTGCTTTGCTGATCTTATCTTCTTTTTCGGCCAGCGTTTCACTGAAATTAAAGAAATGAAATTCATCTTCCGCATTTTTCAAAAACAGGAAAATGTGAAAATAGAGATCTAATAACGGTGGAAGCTCCTTACTGTTGTTGAGGATCTCTTCCACCTCCTTAACAAAAGTAATATTATAGGATGTAGAATAAATTTGTGACCTGTTCATCATCTCACAACAATATTTGATTTTATTGATGTAATAAAATTGATCGAACAGATCATGCGTTTGCTGTAAATAAGGGTTATCGTATTTTCGGCCATGGAGATTTGTAATATAATCGCTATATTGTTCAGCGATTAGATATTTATAAAAGTAGTTGTCGATGCTTTCTTTCAGGTCAGGTAAGGTGGTCTTCGTTAATTTTTGGTAGGCGCCCTGAAAGTGTTTGGTAAGGTTTCTGCGCGAAAATTGTTTTAGTAAGGCATCGTAGTTGCGCAATTCATGTTCTTGAAAGTATTGAATTCTCAAAAATTCCTCCCCTAATTTAAGAAGGTAGTTCATCAGGTAGCTCAATTTCTTTTTTTCAAAGTCAACGTCAGGAAACAAAGCAGCGAAGACGGTCTCTTTATCGATGGCTTCTTCGGGAAACGATGGGTGATGCGGTTTTAAATATTGCCATAGACTTTGGACCTCTTTGCTCTTGTTGAAGTAGGGCGATGCAATAAAATCATTAAATTGCCGCAATTCCTCCTTTTCCAGTGATTTTAAGAACCCTATAAGCTTACTTTTTTTCATATAACAAATATAGAAAATTGAATAAATTCTGAAAAAAAACATCAAACATATTAAATAAAAATAATATACGTTTTATTGTAATTGTCTGATTTAAAATTATTTAAGGGTTTGTTGTTTGGTTTGTTTACGCGTTTTAATTTCAAATTATAATCTGAAAATCGTAAAATTATGTATTTGCCGAGGCTTACTAACCTATGTACATTTGTATTGTCAACAGGAAAAAAGATGTCCTACAGCTCAATAAAAATAAGTTACGGTATAACCGTTTTATTGTTCTTTTTGAGCATGGGTTTGGCAAAAGGCCAGACTTTAAGACCAGGAGATGTAAACAATAACGGTGAGGTAAATTCCTGGGATGTTCTGTATTGGACAATACCAGCATCCGACGGAGCCACCGGTCCCGAACGAGAAGAACAATCGATGGATTTTGATGATCCGGTTGAAATTGATGATGATGACGAATTGTGGGATGCCGTTTACCCGAATGGGTTGAATTATTTGTATGCTGATTGTAACGGAGATGGCCGAGTAGATCTGGATGATCTGGAGGTTATCAGAATGAATTACGGCAAGCAAGCCAGCCGGGTATTTCCGGATTCTGCCTTGGAAGCCAACTCATTGTTAGATCCACAGTTAGAGTTTTTTAATTCTGCGTCGGATATTGTAAGGTTGGGGGAGAATGTCACCTTAACCCTTAATCTTAAGGATGGAGCGCAGAATAAAGTCAATGACTTTTGGTCCATTGCGTTTACGATCATTTTTGAACCTGACTACATCGAAGATAAGCCAAACGGAAGGGATAGTATTGGGTATTTTATTGATAATGCTACTACTTTTCTTGGAATGGCGCCCAATGAGGTAAATTTCTTCGCGCTTCAGGACGAAAGGCCAGAGCATTTCAACGAATTCCACGTTGTGGTTTACCGAACTGATGACCCACTAGAGAATAATCAATCACTAGGTGATATCGGAAAGTTAACGGCCCAGATCGTTGTGGTAGAAGACGTTGTATTAGGAAAGTCCACCTTGTTCGATATATCTAATATAATTTTAATTAACAAAGACTTAGAACAAACACCTGTTGCTAAGGGAGATCCAAAGGAAATAGAAATCTTTGAACTAATCCTTAGCGAAAAATTGAAACTAGGTAATGCGAATGATGTAAATATCTTTCCAGTACCTACCCACGAAGAGCTGACAGTAGAGTTTAAAAACCCTGCCCAAATGATACAAAGCCTGAGAGTAATAGATCTGCAAGGCAAAACAGTTATGGAAAAAGAAATAGCAGCTAATACCGCCAGGCTTAATTTAAAAGACCTAAATCCCGGTCAGTACTATATTTTGATCCGGGAAGACGACATAACATATATTAAGACGATCTCTAAACATTGACATTAACAAATCTCGCTAATAACAAATTGGTTTTTTCCAATAAAGGCGAAAAACAAACACTATGAACATTCGGGCTGGTAAAGGATTTCCCCCTTACCCAGCCAAAGATTTACAAACATGAATAGGAAGAGACAAAAAATTATCTCTCACATTTTTACACTGTAGCATTTTCCAACCATTTCCATTATTTTTGGTCGAGAATTAGAAGCCAGGATCCTAAAACCTGGCTTTTTTTTGTTTTAGGTGTGTTTGTCATTTTTATAGTATATTTATCGCCAAATACCAGTACATGCAAAAAGATTTAAAAGCAATATTCGGTGACCAACCACCCGGTCTGGACGAAAAAAGTATCAATTCACTGACTAAAGCATTAGAGGAAAACAACCTGCCCGGTTTTGATTATCTAGAGTACAAACAGTCACTAAGAGTATTGGGCCAGATGAATATGGATGAAGAAACCGCCTTTAAATCTGCCTTCGCCACTGCTTCAACCATGGGGTTGACCAAAGAACGCCTCCTGGAAACAGCCGCTCATTACCGAGATGTTTTAAAAAAGGAAAAGAAAAAATTTGATGCAGCGCTCAGCAAACAAATGAAACAGCGTGTTGAATCAAAAAGGCAGGAGATCGCTAAGTTGAAGGCAAAAATTGAAGCCCACCAGAAAAAAATCAAAGCACTGGAAAAGGAAATAACGCAGTCACAGGAAATAATAAATAAAGCTGATGAGCATATTCAGGATCAACTGGGAAAACTGGAAAATGCAAAGAATAGCTTTGAAACAGCTTTGGAAAGTATTGTTAAGCAAATAAGTGACGATATCGATACCATCGAAAAACTGATTCAGTAATGATGAAATTATTGCTTTATCATTACTAAATAAAATTGGACTTTTGACGCTAGACGCTAGATTTTAGACAACAAAGCGCTGATATTCAATGGATATCAATTTTTAGGAATAAATAAAATTTCCGTTGATTGTCAATTAGTTAGAATTTTTAGTCTAACTTCTAGAGTCTAGCGTCAAAAGTCTAGAAATAAAACTATACACTCATAAAACATTACAGCCTTATGTCAGATATTACTCCATTTGAGGGTGCGGAAGGAAAGAAAAAATCTTTTTGGCGCCGTCCGGAAGGGGTTACGGGAGCTTTGTTTTTACTCGCCGTAATTGGTGGCCTTGGCTATCTTTTGACCACTGGTCTTTTGGCGACCATAATTGGTAGTATTGTTAATTTAACGATTAGTTTAGTGATATTGGGGGCAGTCCTTTATATGGTATTAGACCCGAGGATGCGCAACCTGGTTTGGTATATGTACAAGAGCATTATGCGCCGTGTTACCGGTTGGTTCGTTACCATTGATCCTATTGGTATACTGAAAAATTATGTCGATGACTTGAGGGATAATATCATTAAATTACGCAAGCAAATCGGGGGCTTAAGAGGCCAGATGAGACAGTTACAATCCCTTATGGAAAGTAATTCGAAAGAGATTGAGGAAAACCTAAAAATCGCTAAGGCTGCCCGCGATAAAAATAATGAGCAACAAATGCTTTTGTCCTCCCGAAAAGCGGCCCGGTTGAAAGAATCCAATGAAAAGTACGCCAAACTGTACCAAAAAATGGAGGTGATGTACCGGATTCTGGATAAGATGCATAAGAATTCCGAGATCCTTTATGAGGATACCAAAGATCAGGTCAAATTAAAAGAACAGGAAAGAAAAGCCATCCGTGCTTCTCATTCTGCTATGAAGTCGGCCATGAGCGTTATCTCCGGTGACCCGGATAAAAGGGCGATGTTCGATATGGCGATGGAAGCCATTGCCGATGATGTGGCCAATAAAGTAGGAGAAATGGAACGGTTCATGGAAATGTCTTCCAAAGTAATGGATTCGGTAGACCTTAAAAATGGTATCTTTGAAGAAGAAGGATTGAAAATGCTGGAGGAATGGGAAAAGGAAAGCACTTTGATGCTCATGGAAGGTAGCTCCAGCGAAGATACGCTTGATCTCGATAGCCGGCCGTCTTCGGAACCCGAAAAAAGGGAGAAAGACGGGGATGATCAGTATGATAGTTTTTTTAAGTAATACATAGGCTAGCTGTATTGGCTTTTAAACTTGGGGCAATTCTATTTAAGGTTAAGTGGTTATAGGGTTATGAAGTTATAAAGTTATTTGGAGGATAAATTTGGAAGTATATTTTTGCATAACCACATAACCACATAACCACATAACCACATAACCGCATAACCACATAACCGCATAACCACATAACCGCATAACCGCATAACCACATAACCACATAACCACCATCACCCCTACCAGACGAAGGATGCCATGGCTCCACACCATCCTAAACTTTTAAAAATAAAAGGCTGGACTCCAACCATATGATGTTTTCACCGTATATGTCTTACTATGTATATGGTTTCAGAATTATAATTCCCAAAAATATGTCACGCACAATAGTGTTCTTTACCATCCTGTTTTTGATCCTTTTTGCTCAATGCCATCTGGCCGCACAAGTAAGTGAGGAACCAGAACCTTACCAGCAAAGCAATTTATTTGGAGCAAAGCTATTGTTCATTGATCACCAGATCGCTAACCAGGGGGAAGATCTCGAAGTGACCAATGGTATTGAACTTTCCTATCATCGGGCTTTGAGTCGTTACTTTAACTTGGTCTTTCCCTTGAAAATCGGAACGGCGAAGTACGTCGGTGAATTAAACAACACCATTTTCGGAGGAGTGGATGGAGTGTTTAATTTCAAAATCCTCAACGATACCAACCGGGTCGTACCTTACCTTCTAGCGGGAGCAGGCGTGACCTTTGAGTCTATGGAGACTGCCAATACGCAAATACCATTTGGCTTTGGTGCCAATTATCAGGTTGGAGAACATTCGTTTATCAATGCGCAATTGGAATACCGGACTTCGCTGGCGGATGAACGAAATAATTTTCAGTTGGGAATGGGATTGATTTACCGGTTTAGGAAAGTCGATAACGATGGGGATGGTGTGGTGGATCATCTGGATGCTTGTCCGGAAGTGCCGGGGGTGATCGCATTGAATGGTTGTCCGGACCGGGATGGCGATAACGTAACCGATGCCAAAGACCTTTGTCCGGATGAACCGGGACGCAGAGTAACGGATGGCTGTCCGGATCGCGATCGCGACGGAATCACCGATGCCGATGATCCTTGCCCGGATGAAGCGGGAAACTTCAACGGCTGTCCGGATTCTGACGGAGATGGGGTAGGGGATGACACGGATAAATGCCCCGAAGTTGCAGGTATCATCGTTTTGCAAGGTTGTCCGGATTCTGATGGAGACGGCATTGCAGATGTCGATGATCAATGTCCACAGCAGGTGGGTGTTGTAGCGAATAATGGGTGTCCCTTTTTTGATACGGATAATGATGGGGTAGATGACGATACGGACCTTTGCCCAAATGAACGCGGAAGTAAAGCCACTGGCGGATGCCCGGACAGAGACCGGGACGGAGTGGCGGATAAAGATGACCGATGTCCTGATAAGGCTGGGCCATTTACCGGTTGTCCTGATACTGACGGCGACGGCATCATCGATGCGGATGATGCCTGTCCTGAACAAGCCGGTATTACGGCCAACAAAGGTTGCCCTGAATTAGAAGCAGCAGAAAAAGAGGTGTTGGAAATTGCCATGCAAGCCGTGCAGTTTGAAACGGGGAAAGCTAACCTGATCGCCAGTTCCAATGCCGTTCTCGACCAGATTGTCGATATTTTAAAGAAATATCCGGGGTATAAATTGCGTATTTCCGGCCACACGGACAATACCGGTGATCCCAATTTCAATCAGGAGCTTTCTGAATTTCGTGCATTGGCTTGTTATGACTATATCATTGGTAAAGGTATTGACCCACAGCGGTTGAGTTATGCTGGTTTTGGACAAACACAACCGATTGCCGATAACCGTTCAAGAGCAGGAAGACGATTGAACAGGCGGGTGGAGTTTGAGTTGTATGCAGAGTGAGGCAGTAATTCGACAATTCATCTAAAAAAAATGACGATTCGTAAGTAAAATATGGTAAAAATGATGCTAATCCGAGAACTTGCAAAGCGGAATAAAATACCAGATTCTTAATCTAGAACAATGGAAACATTCACCCGACAATTAATGCAACATCAACCAATACTGGTGGGATTAGCAATTCAGTTTACCAAAAATGAAGAGACCGCTAAAGACTTGGTGCAGGATACTTTACTACGTGCGTTGAACCATCGCAAAAAATTCAGCGCCGGTACTAATTTATTAGCCTGGTTATCGACGATTATGCGCAATCTTTTCATCAACAGTTACCGTAAAAAAATGCGCCGGAAAACAGAGCCCTGTGATTTGCAATCACTGGATTTCCTCAGCCAAAGTGCCGTAGAAAATGAAGGGCCGGGGCACTTGGAATGGGAAGAAGTGGAACATTTCATCGACCAAATGGATGAAAAGTTCAGCACGCCTCTTTATATGCTGGCGGAAGGGTTTTCTTACAAGGAAATGGCGGAAGAATTGGATGCACCGATCGGTACGGTGAAGAGTCGGGTGTTTTACGGGAGGAAGATCTTGGAGAAAAGGGGGGCAATGAACAATGAGCGATGAGCAATGAACAATGAGCGATGAGCGATGAGCAATGAACAATGAGCGATGAGCAATGAACAATGAGCAATGAGCGATGAACAATGAGCAATGAGCGATGAGTGACGCAAAATGGTCAGGATAGCAGTAGGTCAGGAATAATGGACTGGAGTGTTGCTGACACCTAACTGGCCAAACCCGTCAAAGCTCGTTAAACTCATCTAACCCGCTAACCCGTTTCTATTGGTTATGGATGACGAAAGATATTTGTCACCACAGGTGTGGTTATATTAATTAACTGCGTTGTAACAACTCGCCAAAACTTGCTAACCCGTCGACCTTGTTATCTCTTCTAACCCCTTTGCCGATCCCGCTCAATCACTTCACGGATTTGTTCGACCTTTAAATTTTTACCAATGATAGTGCGGTCTGGGTTCAGGACATAAATTTCCGGCGTATTATTAACGTAGTATTTTTTGTAAATCGCCCGGTTGGTAGGGTCGAAAACATTGACCCAATTCATATTATATTCTAGAACAAAATTTTTCCATCTTGCATCATCGGTATCTAAAGCAATAGCGTATACATCAAGTATAGCTTTGTTTTGTTGGTAATATTGCACTAGTTTCGGTGTCTCTTCCCGACAGTGGTCGCATTCCGGATTGTATAAATAAACGATTATGTACGGTGCTTTGAGTTCATATATCGATCGAGTCTGACCAGAGATATCGCTGGCCCGTACGTCCGGCGCTTTTTTACCTACCAGACTGGCCTGCATTTCTGCTGCTCGCAATTGTAAACCATAAACCGTAGCGGAATCTGACCAAAAAGCACGGTCATAGGTGAAATAGTTTTGGATCATATGAACGTAGATGGCCTCGGCATCCATCAAACTGGTTTTGGTAGGCTCGTAATTCAGCGTAATCCAATTGGCAAAAAACTGGAAATATTTAGGATGATCCAGGACTTTTTGAAGCAAAAAATCAGTAGATTTTTTAATAGAATCGGGTTGCTGGACCGTCAATTCCATTATATAGCGTTTCAGTTTATTGATGATGACCGGTGTATTCAGTAGTCGTTCATCACTGAAATCTACATTATCCCAGAATGCTGTCCGGTAGTAGTAGACCTGTGCTTCATTATCTGCTGTGCCATCCGGTTTTTTAATGTCTCTCAATGCTGGGTTTTGCCCGGCAGCTTTGAATTGTGTAAAAAAACTGTTAGGATGTTGTTGAAATACTTCTTCCAAGTGTGCTTTTCTTTCGGCGATTAATTGATCGCGCTGGATCGTTAGGTTGTTTACATCTGCTCCGACAGAAGGGGTTTTGATCGCCTGAATAATCGGATTTATCTTATTTTGGTAGGCTCTTTCGTAGGCCAGGTTTTGGTGTAAAAGCTCGGTATCCAAATTGCCGGACACCTGAATACTTTCCTGGAAGTTAGTAGCATCAGCGGTAACAGTTAGCGTTTGATCTTTATCCAGCAACAGCTGAATGGCTTGCTGGTTTGGCAGGTAAGCAAAATAAAGTCCCGCAGGATACGGTTCTGATTTCACAAACTGTAAGCGACCTTCTGGATCGACCATCGCCGAATCAGCCCGATATTGTTGTTCATTAAAAAAACCGATCAAATAGGCCTTACCTTGTTGAAGATCATTGACTTGAATTTGAATATTCGGCGGCTCGGTGGACGCTTCATTTTCAACAACTTTGCTTTGGCAGCCTGCCAGTAGGATTGTCATCAGAACAGCATAATAAAAATGCATGGGTAAATTGAATTTGTTTTCCATAAAATCATATTCGTCAAAAATAATGCTTTAGTATTGGGATTTAGAATAGGATAAAGCCAAAAACAATCATGAAAAAAATCATTCAAAAATTACCGGTTATTGATATTCAATCTCTTGTTGAAGGGTCTAGGGAGGTGCAAAAAACAGCAAAGGAAATTAAAGAGGCCTGTATAAATTACGGATTTTTTTACGTCATCAACCACGGAGTTGACGATGCTCTCCAAGGGCAATTAGAGGGATTGAGCGCCCGGTTTTTTAGTCATCCTCTAGAGGAAAAAATGAAGATCCACATGGCCCTGGCCGGCAAAGCCTGGCGCGGTTATTTCCCGGTAGGAGAGGAGCTGACCTCTGGTAAACCGGATCTAAAAGAAGGGTTGTATTTCGGGGCTGAATTAGAGCAGGCGGACGAGCGAGTAAAAGCCGGACTGCCCATGCACGGCGCTAATCTTTTTCCGGATAATATGCCGGAGTTTCGCAAAGTCGTGCTTAACTACATGACCGCTTTAACGGATCTAGGGCATCGGTTAATGTATGGTATCGCTTTGAGCCTTGGCCTCCCAGGTACTTATTTTAAGGATCATTATACGACCGATCCGCTTGTTTTATTTCGCATTTTCCATTACCCGGCCCAAACCTCTCATCCAGAAATTAGTGCACCCTGGGGTGTAGGCGAACATACCGACTATGGTGTGCTCACCATTCTGAAGCAGGATAGCATAGGCGGCCTGCAAATCAAAACCAAAAACGGTTGGATCGATGCACCTTACATCCCCAATTCTCTCGTTTGCAATATCGGCGATATGCTGGACCGGATGACCAGGGGGTATTACCGTTCCACACCGCACCGGGTCAAAAACACTTCGGGCAAAAGCCGTTATTCTTATCCCTTCTTCTTTGATCCGAATTTCGATGCGCAAATTGAGCCGATTGATTTAGCGCACCTGGAATTACCGCGAGATGATAAATCAGAACGGTGGGATGGGATGAGTGTTCATGAATTCCAAGGGACTTACGGAGATTATATTTTGGGAAAAGTGGAGAGGGTATTTCCGGGGTTCCAAAAAAATATTTAAATTTTTGTGGGGATAAAAAAATTGTAATATTATTAGACAAGTCTATTATATGTTAAACCGGGCTGCACCGTATCAAAGTCTTTGCGGAAATACACAATCATAATTATGGATGAGGGATTAAAATTTTTTTTGGAGAACACAAAAATTACAAAAAAAGCAATTGAAAGCCGGCTCACACATCCAATTACAAATTTAACCTATCCAAATAGGGCAGTTTACGTCTTACTAAGAAAATACGCTAAAAATTTTTTTGAATCGGGATCAGAACCGCGATTTGTCAGTTTAGCTGGACTAAGAGGTGTGGGAAAGACCACTTTACTTTGGCAGACGGCAAATTACATATACCAAAATCGCACTAAAAATATATATTTTTTTAATGTTAATACCTTAAAAAGTCTTGGGGTTAGTTTACAGACCGCACTAGAATTTTTTCAGCAAAATATCATCAAGGAACGGTTTAATGAACTAAAAGAGCCGATTATATTACTCTTTGATGAAGTTCATGACGATGACGATTGGAGCAGAACCTTAAAAATACTTTATGATGAAGCCAGATCTGCATTCATTTTGTGTACGGGGTCATCCGCATTGCTATTAAATCAAACTGCAGATTTGGCTCGTAGATGGCGGATAGAGAAGATCTATCCTTTTAAATTTATTGAGTTTGTAGCGGCCAAAACATATATGGAAAATCAGGGGAAAAGAGTTTTTCCAATAAAAGATCTGGCAGGAAACTTAAAGGAACTACTTTTTTATAGTGAAAACGCAGACCAGGTATTTAATGGAATAAAAAGTTTGCAAAGCTCCGTAAAAACTTATTATAAAAATATTCAAAATGTTAAAAACGTACAGGTTAAGAATCTTTGGAAAAACTACATTAGCTACCAAAATATCCCAAATTTTCTTTTTCACAAAGATAAATACACTATAAATGATAGTATTTTAGAACTGTTTAAAAGGGTGATATTAGAAGATATTCCAAAGCTAAACCCTTCTTTTTCTGATTCTACCAAAATTGAACGTCTGATCCTAAGATTAGCTGGATCAGATGAGATAAATCCTGATAAACTAGCCGGAATTATCGGAGTGAAAAGAGATAGAATTGAGGAACTAGTGGATATTCTTGCTAAAGCTGAACTAATAAATGTGCTTTTACCGTACGGAGGAATAGACAGGAAGGTTACAAAAAACAAAAAAGCATTTTTTATGTCTCCCTCTTTGAGGCGGGCTTTGTTAGCCTCTCTTTATGGCCAGAATTTACCGGAACAATTTCGAAGTAGTCTTATTGAGGATATTGTAGTAATGTACCTTAGGCGAATGCTAGTTGATGGTGTTATTTCTTTTGTTACAACCAAAAGACAATCTTCCCCGGATTTCGTTGTTGAAACTAGAGAGGTGCCAATCCTTCTTGAAGTAGGGACGGGCAAGAAAACCACTAAACAACTTCAAAATAGTACAGTAAAAAACAGATATGGGCTGTTAATTAGCGATGGTATTGCGGTTCCAAGCAAAAAGGACAATTGTATTCTATTACCACTAAGTTGGTTTTTACTAATGTAGTATCAAGCACATTCGCTTTGTAGAAATACTTTGCCGTTTTCTTTCGTAAATTAGATAAATCAATAGAATCAATCAGTACAATATGAATCGATTAACCAACTTATGTTTCCTGCTTTTTGTAGCAGTTATTACCTTCGCCCAACAAGAAAATACTTTAGACCTCGAAGTCGTTCCCAACTTCTTCAAAACCCCGATCGACGGTAACATCTCCGAACCACGCGGAGTAGCCGTCAATTCAAAGGGCCACATCTTCATTTTCAATACCGGTCACCGCCAATTAATGGAATTTAATGCCAACGGCAAATACCTGCGTACCATTGGCCAGGGCCTGTTCGGCAATCCTCATGGTTTGCGCATCGACGGGGAAGACAACATCTGGACCACCGACCTGGAAACCCACTTAGTACTGAAATTCAGTCCCCAAGGCCGGTTATTGATGGTACTAGGTAGTAAGGGTACCAGCGGCTTGCGTGACGAAGCTCGGGGCACCGTTTTGTTCGACCAACCCGCAGACATTGCCTTTGCCCGCAACGGAGACCTCTACGTTGCCGATGGTTACGGTAATAGCCGTGTCGTCAAACTGGATCAATACGGCAATTGGATTAAAGCCTGGGGAGAAAAAGGTGCTGAACCCGGTAATTTCGACAATCCCCATAATATCGTGATCGATCATCGCGGACGCGTATACGTAGCCGACCGTAATAATAATCGCGTACAAGTTTTCAATGGTGATGGTGAATTTCAAACCGCCTGGACCAACGTCGGCCGTCCCTGGGGCTTAGACATCACTCCGGAACGAACCATCTATCTGTCGGAAGGGGATGCGGAAAAGATCATCAAATTGGATTTAGAAGGGAATATTTTAGGAGAGTTTCACGCGGGATCGGGTCGTGCGCCCGGTCAATTGATGGGTGCTCACGGTATTGCGGTCGGTCCGCAGGAAGAAATCTACGTAACCAGTGTCTTCAATTGGCAAGTCCAAAAGTTTGTACAAAAACACCAGCAGGGAGACTGGCACCGGATCATTGCAAAAAATACCTGTAACCGGCGCCACGAATCGGCCTTTGTGGAAGTAAATGGTAAGTTTGTTGCCCTTGGTGGCCGCAATACCCATAAAGTTGATATTTACGACCCGGACACCAATAAATGGATGAGCGGTGCCGATTCCCCCGTTGAAATGCACCATTTCCAAGCGATAGCTTATAAGGGAGAGGTGTGGGTCATCGGTGCTTTCACCGGTCCTTATCCCAAGGAAGAACCCATTGCCCACTTGTACGTCTACAATCCAGAGCAGGATCGTTGGCGCATTGGCGGACGGTTGCCGGAAGGGCGGCACCGCGGCGCTGCCGGTGTTGCGGTCTACCAGGATAAATTCTACCTTTTGTGCGGTAATGAACTGGGCCATTTCACCGGTCACAACACCTGGTTCGACGAATTTGATCCCGCAACGGGCGAATGGAAAAGCCTGCCGGATGCGCCCCACACCAGAGATCACTTCCAGTTAGCCATCATCGATGGTAAATTATACGCTGCCGGCGGCCGCAATACTTCCGCTAAAACGGGTAATGTAATGAATCAGGTCATTCCAGAAGTGGATGTGTATGATTTTGCTGCCGGCAAATGGAGCACCTTACCTGCTGCTCTTCCCACATTGAGAGCCGGAACAACCTCCGTTGTGCTTGACGACCGGCTTATCGTTATGGGAGGGGAAAGCAGCAGCCAGGTGCCTGCGCACAGCGAAGTGGAAGCTTATGATGTTTCTGAAGCGAAGTGGCTTCAATTGCCCAATATGTTGCAAGGTCGCCATGGTACACAGGCTATTGTCCACGACGGTAAGGTTTTCATTGTGGCGGGGAGCGGTGATCGTGGTGGCGGACCGGAATTGAATACTTTGGATTGCTGGGATCCTGGGAAGTGAACGGGTTAGCAAGTTTTGATAGGTTTTTAAAACGATACTGTTCAAGCTAACCCTATAACCCCATAACCGTTTCAAAACAGCCAAGCAAAGAACCAGTTCAAGTAATTCAAGCTACCTATGACTTATGTTCTACAACATCATCATGCTATCCTTCTGATCAGCTTTTTTTTGTTGGTTGGTTTTACAAAAAGCCAGGCACAGATCATCACCGGTAAAATTGTTCGCGGTGAGAAGCCGGTAGTCATGGCTGAAGTACAATCCAAGAAAAGATTGCCCAACTCTTTATCCGACATCAACGGTAAATTTGTGGTAGAGGCTTATCCGGGAGATGAATTGCGGGTTTTTCAAGAGGATACCACCTGGCAGGTTATAGCTACACAAAATATGGTAATTGACTTAAACGAGTTGACCGGACAGTATGCAACAAAATCCAGAAAGGATACCGTTTCCCTTGCCGGCTATTCCAGCGATTGGGGAAACCAAGTAGGTTCCGTTACCCGCCTGGAAAAATCGGCTTTCAATCGAGGAAATATTTTCGATCCGTATGGTTATATCGAAAGCAGGGTGCCTGGTCTTACCGCAACCCGGCCCGGAGGAGACCCGCTGGCGAAGTATGACTTGCAAATTCGCGGCTTACATACCTTTAGCCATTTGGACTACAACTTTTCTTCTCCTTTTAGTTTCAATAGCAACAGCGTGTACGAGTCGGCTATCGACCGGGGGCGTCCGCTTTTGGTTGTGGATGGACTGCCCGGTGCTTCCTTATTGAGCGTCGATCCGTCCTCAATTGCTTCCATTCGCGTCTTGCGGGATGCTGCTTCAGCCGCAGCCTACGGATTAAGAGGGGCCAACGGAGTAGTTGAAATAGAAACGGCCAGGGGGGCAGGTCGCCCATTTTCCATTAACTATGAGACTGCTTTAGTGTTGGATGCTCCGATGAATCTTCCTGATGTTCTGGGTCCTGAAGAATATGCCCGTCGAAGTAATAACGACTTTGGGGCGGAAACGGATTGGCAGGATGCTATTACCAGGAACGCCTGGAGCCAAGTCCACCATTTGGGCATTGGTGGTCGCCATAAGGACAGGGAATACGGGTTTTCGCTCAACTTCCGCGATCAACAAGGGATTGCTGAAAAATCAGGCTTTGATCAATGGAATGCCCAATTTAGAATTGGTCAGGATCTTTGGAAGGACCGGATCAGCATGGGGTTAAACGCGGGCTATTCTGATCGTTCGTACCAGGACGTGGATCATTTGATATTTCGCCAGGCAGCGGCCTATAATCCGACTGCTCCCATTTATGATCCTAACAGTTCCTATGGCGGTTTTTACCAGTATCCACTATTTTTCTATTACAATCCAGTGGCTATCTTGGAGCAAACGACCAAAGAAGGCCGCAATAAGGTAGCTACACTGGGTGGTAATCTTAGTATCAGGCCTATCAATAACCTGGAAGTGAGTAGCACCTATTCCTTTCAAAGAACGGATGACCTTTTTGGGGCTGTTTATCCGCGGGACTCCTATTTCCTTGGGGCGGAAGCCGGCGGTCTTACGGAAAAAGAGGAACGGACCCTCGACAATCAATTTACCAACTTTCAGGTTGACTATCACCTGGCCTGGCAAGAACACCTGCTACAACTCACCGGGGGCTACTCCTACCAACGCTGGGATCTTTCCGCCGAACAGCTTAGGGCTTCTGACTTTCCAGATGATGCATTTTCATACGATAATACTGAAAATGCAATCAATCGTCAGCTTTCTTCATTTCGTTCACGAGATCAGATGAGTGCTTTTTACGGGCAGTTGTCTTATAATTGGAACGCTACCTTCTTTTTGAAAGGCAGTCTACGCAGGGAGGGTGCCACCCGTATGGGACCAGAGCGCAAATGGGCATGGTTCCCGGTCCTTCAAGGTGCTCTTTCGCTGCATAACACCTTGAATTGGGGTAATCGGCTACATCTTAGGGTAGGGTATGGAGAAGCGGGCCAATTGCCGCCTAAGAACTTTGCAGCTTTCAAGCAAATAGTGGAAGGAGAGCGATTTTATAAGGACGGAATTTACATTCCGACAGCTGTATTTTTCAACGTTCCCAATCCAGCCATCGGAGAAGAGCGGCGTCGTGAATGGAATGCAGGGCTCGATATTGGATTTTTACGTAACCGGTTGATGCTCAGTGTTGACTGGTACAACAGTAAAACGAATGGAATCGTGGACGACGTCGAATTACCAGTTCCGCCCAATGCCACCTCTTTATTTTATGACAACTTCGGTGCCCTCAGCAATCGAGGTATCGAAATTGCTTTGAATGCAATACTCATTGATAATGGCAAACTTGATTGGAAGACTAATTTTCAGGTTTTTCACAATACTACTCGTCTGGAAAACATAAATCACCCACAGGCACAGGCTGATTTCGATATGATGCCAGTGGGCCGAACGGGCTTTCCAGGTCGATGTTGTACCCTCGTACAAACTTTGGAAGAAGGCCAACCAATCGGTACCTTTACCGGCCCTAAATACCACTCTATTGACGATGAAGGCGAATGGGTTTTCCAGGATGAATTTGGCAATATTACATCAGACGGATACCAAAACCAGGAGTTGGGCAATGCTCAACCCGATTTTCAGTTCGGTTGGCAAAATGACATGAAATTCGGGCGGTTTGACTTGAATTTCATGTTACAGGGAATTATCGGACACGATATGTTGAATATTCACCGGAATTATTACGGCAGCCCAAGCGTTATCTCGGCTTACAATGTATTGGAAAGTGCTTTTACAGGAGATATTCGCCGGCTGAAAGACTCTCCTCAATGGTCTAGTTATTACCTGGAAGATGCGTCTTTTGTTCGCTTGCGCTATCTTAGTCTGGGTTATCAATTTGAGTTGCCAAAATCCTCTAGTATTTCCAACCTTCGATTGTATTTGACCACTGAAAACCTCTTTACGATTACGGGTTATACGGGGGAGGATCCTTCTCTGCGTCTGGAGAATTATGGCAATCCTTTGGTACCAGGTATCGAGGTGCCCAATGGATTTGGTGCGCGGGGGGATTATTTTATGCGGCGGTCTTTGTTGTTGGGGGTTAGGGTTGGGATGTGAGCGAGTTGCGAGTTTAAACGGGTTACGGATTTGCGTCAGTTACTCATTGTTCATCG
>CAZHNG010000040.1:0-28277 GCA_964533785.1 uncultured Saprospiraceae bacterium
TAAAACCAGGGGTACCTTTCTATGCTGCGGAACACAGTCCGCGTGTATGTTGGCGCGGTAGCGGGTACGAAATCAAGCGTGAACAAACAGGAACTCTTGCCGGCAAGCCCGTAGTATTTACTCAATTAAAAACACCGGAAGGCGCTCTTTTGTACAGTTGCTGGTGGTTCAGTAACGGCATCCGCCAAACCACCAGTCAACTGACCTGGCGTAAAGCGATGATAAGAGGGGAGCCTGCATTCAAGTTAGTGAATGTTGTTTGTACGAGTGAAAAACAATTGCGGCACGAAGCTTTGCAATGGATAGAAAGGAGATGATAGGTTGAACTATTATTTTCTGAGATTTTCCTTCAGGGTGACAAAGTAGTATTAAGAAAGATGTCAGGCTGCACCCTTTGACAATCCGAATAATTGAACAAAAGATGGACTTTTGCGGCGATATCCCTATCTTGGTTAGCTCAAATTAAAAATTCAAACAACATGCGAAAAAACCAACTCACTTTACTGTGGCTGTCCATTCTGCTGATATTTTCTTCGATGGTGATAGCACAAACCGATCAAGTCAAGCTCTACGAAAATATGGAATGGCGCAATATTGGGCCCAAACGAGGTGGCCGCTCTTTAGGTTGCGCCGGTAGTCCTGGTCGGCTCAACGAATATTATTTTGGTGCGACGGGTGGCGGGCTATGGAAAACCACCGATGGCGGGAACGAATGGTTTCCGGTCACCGACGGCCAGGTTACCAGTTCATCCGTTGGTGCCGTAGCGATTGCTGAAACGAACCCAGACATTGTTTACATAGGCATGGGAGAAGTACAATTGCGGGGCAGTATTACCCAGGGCGACGGGGTCTATAAAACAACCGACGGTGGTAAAACCTGGCGTCATCTGGGATTAAAAGAAACCCAGGCAGTAGCTCGTATTCGAATTCATCCTACCAATCCGGACATTGTCTACGTTGCAGCCCTGGGCCATCCTTACGGCAACAACGAAGAAAGAGGCGTCTTTCGTTCAACAGACGGAGGTAATACCTGGGAAAAAGTACTTTACGTAAGCGATAAAGCGGGCGCCGTTGATTTAATCATTGACCGCACTAACCCAAAAGTATTATATGCATCCACCTGGCAAGTATACCGCAAAGCCTGGAAAATGTGGGGTGGCGGTCCAGACTGTAAACTATGGAAATCCGTTGACGGAGGAGACAACTGGATCGATCTTACACAAAACCCGGGCATGCCGGAAGGCCCCATCGGCAAGATTGGTGTAACGGTGTCCCCAGCCGATCCCAATCGTGTATGGGCCATTGTAGAAGCCAATGAAGGCGGTGTTTTCCGCTCTGATGACGGCGGCTGGACCTGGACGCGCACCAACAGCGAACGCAAACTGCGTCAGCGAGCTTTCTACTATTCTCGCATTTACGCCGACCCCTGGGATAAAGAAACGGTTTACTGCCTTAATACGGGTTTCTACAAATCAACGGACGGGGGCAAAACCTTTGACGTAACCATTAGCGTGCCACACGGGGACAATCACGATCTATGGATCGATCCCAACAACCCCATGCGCATGATCAACTCCAATGACGGGGGTGGTAATGTTTCCATTAATGGCGGTAAAACTTGGACCGAACAAGATTATTGCACTACTCAATTCTACCACGTAATGGCCACAAATGATGTCCCCTACCACGTAGCCGGTGCCCAACAAGACAACAGCACACTGGCAATGCCCAGCGATGGTTGGAGCCATATGCAGGCCCGCGGCCCCAACGACGGATGGTACTACCCGGTTGGAGGGGGCGAAAGTGGCTGGATCTCCCAACATCCAACTAATCCGGATATTTTTTACGCCGGCAGCCAGGGTGCCTTGTTAACCCGTTACGATCGCAGCAATGGCCAGATCCGCGACATTCAGGTATATCCACGCTTTTTCTCCGGTGAACCCGCCAGTGCTTTACCCGAACGCTGGCAATGGACTTTCCCGATCATGTTCTCCCCGCTGGACCCCAATGTCATGTATACCTGTTCCCAACACGTCTGGAAAACCACCAATGACGGTCAAAGCTGGGAAAAGATCAGCCCCGACCTCACTTACGCCGATCCGGAAACGCTTGGAAAAACAGGTGGGATCATCACGATGGACATGAACGGGCCGGAAATTTACGCTACCGTATTTGCACTAGCCCCTTCCTTTCATGATATTAATACGATCTGGGCCGGCTCCGATGATGGTAAGATCCACATCACCCGCAATGGTGGTAAAAACTGGTCCGATATTACGCCCAAAGACCTGCCTAAATTCTCGCGGATAAGTATTATTGAAGAATCTAAACACAAGCCAGGTACACTTTACGTTGCCGCTAACCGCTACCAAGTTGATGACCGCCAGCCTTACGTTTTTAAAACCACAGACTACGGGAAAAACTGGACCAAAATAATCGATGGCATCACCGACGGTCATTTTGCCCGGGCCATCCGCGAAGACCACGTCCGTGAAGGATTACTGTTCCTGGCAACAGAACATGGCGTTTATGTCTCTTTTAATGCCGGAGATAAATGGGCCCCCCTTCAACTTAACTTACCGGACACTCCTGTGCGGGACCTCGTTATCAAAAATGACGACGTGGTACTCGGCACCCACGGCCGCGGCTTTTGGATACTGGATGACATCAACCCAATGCGAGAAATGACTCCGGCATTAATGCAAAAAGAAATGGTGCTTTTCCAGCCCAGCAATGCCATCAGAGGAGTTTACGATGCAGTGATCCAATACTATCTGAAAGAGCAAGCCGACTCCGTTACGATCGAAATACTCGATGCTGAGGGCAAAGTGATCGATACCTTCGCCGGTAATAAACCAAAATACAAACCCGACCCCAATGTACCCTGGTGGAGACGGGGAGGTTCCACCGTGCCTACTACTGCCGCTGGATTGAATGAATTCAAATGGGATTTACGCTACAAAGGCGCAACTGATTTTGACGGGATGATCATCTGGAGTGCACGCCCGACCCGTGGTCCCAAAGCACCCATCGGAGCGTATCAGGTGAGGTTAAAAGTTGGTGGTCAATCTCAAACCCATACCTTTAAAATTGAAATGGATCCTAACTTAAAAGGTATTGCGGAAGCTGATCTGCAAGAACAATTCGAACTCGCCATGAAGATCCGGGATAAAACCAGCGCGGCAAACGAAGCCGTTATCCAGATCCGGAAGATCAGAAAGCAAGTCAAGGCCCGTTTAGAAAAAGCTCAGGATGATGCTTTACAAAATATGGCCGATGATATGCTGGAGAAGTTAAGCGTCATTGAAGAAGACCTCTACCAGGTGCGCAATCGCAGCAATCAGGATCCTTTGAATTTTCCGATTAAGCTCAATAACCGCCTGGCTTCTTTACGTCGTAGTGTGGAAAATGGAGATGCAAAGCCCACCGATGGAGCCTATAAAGTATTTGAGGAACTCAGTAAAGAACTCACTGGTCATTTGAGCAAATTGGAAGGTATTATGGAGAATGATTTGGTGAGGTTCAACCAGGAATTAGCGACTAAGCAGTTGGAGCAGGTGGGGGAAGAGCGGGAGTGAATGGAACGCGGATGACGCGGATTGAGGGGATTTTCGCGGATCAATGAGAATTTGATTTTAAATCCAAGGGCGTTGCATTGAAGCAACACCCTTGGTCTCTTATTGGTAAAGCATGCATTCTTGCTTATCAAAGATTCTTCTTATTGCTTAATGACCGTTTCTGCCCATACCAGTCGATTACCTTCCAGAATGCGGACCGTATAACTTCCCGCCGACAGTCCTTCCAGGGCAATGTAATGCCGGTTTTGACGGGCTCTTAGTGCATTCATTAACAGCAATTTGCCGTTGGCGTCAAGCACTTGAATACGGCCTTCCCGTAAGGTGGCATTCCCAAATTCCAGCGTAATACGATCACTGGATGGATTAGGATAAATGGTGACAGAAAGCTGTTCTTCTATTATGTCCGTAGAAGTGAGTAACATCGAGAAACTTTCCGTACAAGTACTTCCATCCTCTTCGGTACGCATCACTTGCATCCTGACTTCAGTAGGATCGATGCTGGCAAAAGTGTGACGCACGGTATCCGATCCGATGGATGTTGTATCCGCCGTTCCATCACCCCATTGCCAGGTTACTTCGTTACAACCTTCGTTCAATATTGCCATGGGCTGTAACTCATAGGTTTGGGGCTCAATTTCTCTGAACGAAAATCCGGCCGATACGTCTTCCGCGAGTGTTGTACACAAACAAGACAGCGGCACATCGCCGCCACATTGCAGCAAATACTGACTGACAGAGTATACGCAATCTCCGCAAGTGACTTCTAGGGTGTAGGTGGCATCCCCTTGATCAACAATTAATACCGGACTGTTTTCTCCGGGAAGCAACTCTCCATCCTGATACCATTGATAGGTACAACCCACATCCGCTGGTGGATTGATCAAAACGCCTTCTAAGGTGATCAATTGGTCATTGCATCTGAAACAGGGGGAAGAAAGGATCAAATCGGTTGCTGGTTCAACGACTACTACTTCTGAGCTAACCTCATCGGCACAGCAAAAATCTTCAAGTACTACATAATAATTACCGGCCAACGATGGCGCTGAATAATTATAACTGGCTGCCGGCATATTCGTAACGGAAGTATTCAACAGCATACCATCTTTATACCAATTGATAATGATCGGGCATTCTTGAGTTGGTTCGGGTGAAAACGCTACGGAAAGATTAACCTGGTTTGGATCACAAGGGTCATCTTCTATTGCAGTGAAGGAGTTGATGGTCAATGAATCTTTCACATCCACGAAAAATGTCACTTCGTCTTCCGGACAAACTCCATTGTGTTTTGTCACTCTAAACCAGGTATCTACATATAGCTCATTCGTAAACCAAATGGCCGTATTTTCGGCACCAGGTAATGGCATAAAGTTTTCGTTGTCTGTGCTGATCAACCAGTCCCAGCCGGTGGTATCTGGACCTACGCATGCTGCATTATACCTTATTATCGCATCATCACCAGGGCAAAGTGGAAACTCTTCGAATTCTTGCAGACCAAGTTCACCGACCGGGGAGTCAACATTGTCAATCCTGATCGGAGTTTCTACCTCAAGGGTCCCACAAAGTCCGGTTACAACCGCCTTAATGATGTGTTCCGAGTTACAATCCACCGTGCTCCCTGTGAAAGAAAGGTTAGTAGGCACGTAAGACATTCCTGTTGCTCCCTCCACTGGTTCGCCGTCCTGATACCATTGGATAGTAGAAGGACAAGCAAGTGGATGGTTCGAATTAAAAGTGATGGGTTCAAAGACCATTGGCAGGTTGTCCGAACAATAAGGTCCGTTTGGATTTGTTAGACTTCCTTGAGGAGCATCACATAAATAAATGGTAGCCGTATCGGAAACCAGTTGATCACATGGCTGTCCGGATAAAAAGACCACTTCTGCATACACGCAAACCGAATCCGAATTTGCCGGTGGTGAAAAAATAAAGTCTTCTATGCCTGCAAACTGCCCGGCGAGGTTATACGAGTCACAGGGTTCATCGGCTAAATACCACCTGATGTAGTCTACTCCGGTAAGGTAATCCAGGTCACCTTCCAGAGAAACGGTATGCATTGCCACTTCAGAACAAATGGTCTGATCAGAAAGAGATATAGATTCACAGCAAGGCCTGATCATTTGAATGGAATCCGTACACGAAATGACCCCAAACTCACAAGTCGGAAATTCAAAATCCACGTAAAGCGTCACTTCATTGACCAAGGGTGGGTCCAGGGTCAAAGTACCGGAAAGCTCCGTCAGGGTATTATCCGTAATTGTAACTGTTCCTGCTGAGCTGGTCACCTCTACTACCGCTTCTTCATTGGGCAACGCAGTTAAATTTTCCGTAGAAATAGTAAAGCTATATTCGCCGGGTACCATCCCACAAGTCAATTCCGCATCGGTAATCCCAGCACAATTATCACAACCTTCAACAAATACCGAAAACGTACACGTAGCAGAATTACCGTAAATATCAGTAGCCGTAGCCGTAACTACGGTCTCTCCACAAGGGAAAAAGCTTCCGCTTTCAATATCGTAAGTAATACTTTCCACCTCACAATTATCCATTGCTGTCACATCAGGAAAATTGACTATTGTCCCATCCGAACAACCCAATACCTCCTCTACCACATCCATACATTCCAGTACTGGCGGCTCTTCATCCGTTATGACTAATTCGAAGGTGCAAGCCTCACTGACATTACCACATTGATCAGTAGCAGTGATGGTCACTTGTGTCGTCCCCACGGCAAGGTCTGGCAGCATACTTCCCATTCCTTGGGTTCCGTCTGGTAAAGTCCATTCGTAGGAAAGTTCGGGTTCGGGATCGCAATCGTCCAAAATAAAAAGATCAAGGCTTGGGGTGTAGGTACAAAGTCCAGGATCTGTGTTGACAGTGATCGTATCCGGGCAGTTAATAGCCGGCGGCATATCATCAGCCGGGAGCGTCACCATTTCTTCGTAAGCACAGATACTCCCGTCTTCGTATTCAAGTGCGACGCATACTGTCGTAGCCTCCCCGCAGGCGTTTAGGATCAACTCCGGAGCAGCTTCGGTTGATTCTATGATCCCATCACAATTGACATCCCAGGAATAGCTATTAATCACGAGATCAGTAGTTTGCTCGATCGTAAACAAAGCAGTCCCGCAATCCTGGGGTTGTACAGCAAACGTTACGTCACAAGTATCCAGTTCTTCGCAGAATACATTAACGGTAAATTGTAGCATAGATACATTCCCACAACCATCGGTTGCCGTATAATTTACAGTGGTAATACCTTCCGGATAAACGCCACTGGCATCTTCAGTTCCTGTGTAATCATTCACAATATCCACATTGGTACAGTCATCCACGACCACGGGCAACGGCACCATAACATTGGCTTCGCAGACACCATCGACATCAGCATCAACCCCCATCACAGTGATGTTATCTATAGGTGTTATCATGGGAGGAGTCAAATCACCGGAAATGATCACCGTATCCCGGAAGGAACAAGTATCTTGATTGTCATAGACTACGGTTAAACAGACTGGTAAGGTATCTCCACAAACATCAAATTGTAGCAAAGGATTAGCTTCCTCTGATTCCGTATTATCATCGCAACCCACATCCCAAGTATAGCTTAGCACCGTATTACCCACTTGCGGTTGGGCCGTAAATTGTACAGCACCACAATCAAGTTCCTCCCAGGTGTAAGCAATTTGGCAAGTATCGGGTGCACAGAAGTCCTCACAGAAGTAATCTAAATCCTGCATCCCGATTGCAGTCGGTTCCGGCAGGGTATGAGGGAAAGTTCTTACCATTATCGGCATGGCATTCATATCAAATGAGGCCACCACCGGATCCACTTCATTTTGACAACCGGAAGAAAAATCCAGATCGAAAGCACCGACCATCATGTCCCAGTTTTCAGTTCCTCCCTGCGCTGTTCTCTGCCGACTATCTGCGTAAAATATTTGATTATAATTAAAGGTTACTCCCATTCTGGGGTCTAAAAACTGGGTTTCACCGTTTTCGTGAAAACGAGCGTATTCCACCTGGTGCTCACTATTGGCAAAACCAATCCGATGCAGAACATTGTAATTTGTACTGGGAGCTCCCAGGTTCTGCGTTCCAACAGCGTAAAACCTAAATTGTGCATCCATACCCACCTCACGGAATACGTCCACCTCTTCAAAAAGCAGCCCGTGGATGTTGGTGTACTGGTCATTAAAACGGTAAATAAAAGCCCTGGAATTGGCAAAATCTGATCCGACGAGCAACCGCTGGTTCCCAGGTAACTCCATACCGTCGTATACATCATAGCCTGTAGGTAGACGAAAAGCAGTATCCACTACTCCCGTTTGCCCGTTGATCTCCACCACGATACCATCATTGGTGGGAGAATCATTACCCGTAATCACAATATCGCCATTATTGGGAATGCCGCCATCAAAGACATCAATTGGGAAAAGCCCCCGGTGGAATTCATCATCCGGTACATTGGTACCGTCATAGTCGTAATAATTCGCCCAGTTTACCATTCCATCCGCGCTGATATTCAACCCGATGACACGGTCAGTAGCCGAAGGAGGTTCGGGATAGAACGGTGGATTAGCCGCCGGGTTGATCGTCCCTACGATATAATAAGGGAACTGAGGATCGTAGGGATCAGGATGCCGGATAATACGGTTAAAGTGCTCCCGCCCAAGTTGCTGGTATTTGCGGCCAAAGACCAGTTGGCCGCTGTCATCCACTTTCATTAATATCGACTCATTATCCTGCGCTGCTCCGTCAATTTGAAACGGTTCCGTTGCTCCAATTAATAAAAATTCACGGGTTTCTTCCACAAATTCAAAATCGTGAATGATGGAGCCTTCATTGAGTTGAAAATCCCACAACAATTCTCCCGTAAAACGATCAAACTTACTGAAGGTCGCAAACTTAACCCCTGCATCGATACGGGTTCCCGCTACCATGATACCATCGTGGTTGGGAAATGCTTTGATTTTAGTGGGAGCATTACGGGCCGTATCGCCGTATACTTTGGCAAAAAGGGCCGTTTCGGTAGGTTCTTCGTTGACTTTTACCTCCCCATCGTTGGTATTTAAAGCGTACGGCAGGCAATTTTCATCTACTACCTCTGAAGGAGTCGGCTCCTCTACGAAACTAACCGCGGTACTACTGCCTGCTGCCCCCAATACGTTAAACTGCAAACTCAGTACTACGGTGTTATCTGGTAGATCAACCCCTGAAATGTTAATCCAGCAAACAGATAGGCCCTGCTCGCCGATATTAAGAGTCTCTTCATTGAAACCCGGCAAATTTGATCCGTTCCCCCCCATAATTTCTAAAACAGCAGGGTCCCAGGCTAATGAAAACTGCAGGCCGCTCACATCCGTAAACCCGGAGCAGGTAATTTCTACCGTTGCCGTCTGCCCGGGTTCTGCATTCAAACTGGAGGCCATTAAAGAGAGAAAAGCAGGGTTATGTGCGTCATCGACACAATCACAGGCATCTCCCGTTTTAGCCCCGATAAAATTCAAAACTACATCTTGTTGCAGGTCATTAATACTACCAGATCCCGGAATATCCTCAACCCAGGGATTGGCAGGATCCGGAAAAGAATAAGCCGCATTTACAAACTGCCAGCTCGTGTTATTGCTAAATGTTGGAACAATATTCAAAATGAGATCTTGTAACGCTAACAGATCCTGGCTGTTCAGTGACCCCGAATTATTAATATCGGAAGCAATTAATGCGTAAGGACTGGTCAATGGGTCGACCCCAAGTACGTGCTTACCTGTCAATACCATATCCCTGACGGAAACACATTCCAGCGGATCAGTATCTTTTCCGGGAGTAACCGTATAATCGAGCCCTACAGTAAGGTTGGAGAACAGGTAATTACCATCGGCATCAGTAGTCGTAGTGGCTTGTTGCCCTCCATTCAGATCGACGGTCACGCCCTGGATCGGTTCACCGCTTGCACGACTGATATTACCAGAAATATTGAATTGGGCATAAACATTAGAAATAGTAAAACCAAATAATATATATAGCAAAAGTTTTTTCATCGGAATTGGTGTTTATTGTTTGTTACAGGGAATGATGGTTAATGTAGTTACGTCGGAACAACCCAGCTCTTCATCCGTTACGGTAAGCGTGTAAGTAGTACCATTGGCGGGCGGAACATCCGAAACGGTAACAGTTGTCGCTGTTTGCGGATTGCCTCCGGCATCTAACCAGGACCATTCATAGGACAGCTCATTACCGCAACTGGATTGAGAATCCCCGGCAAATAGAATAATAGGATCGCCCAGGCAAGCACATTCATTGGGCGGCAAGGGGCAACTGATCAACGCATCCACCTTACAAACTTGCAAACAACAAGGCTCAGAAGTACGAGAATAACAGGCATTCGTAGCAGTATATTGAAAACAGGTATTTTCTTCCAGGGTGTAATTCAGGATCTCCTCGTTGCTGTATTCCACACCATTGACAAACCAGGTATAGGTCGTATTTTCTTCTATGGTCGTTACAAAAGGCTCCACTACCGTTCCCGCGCAAAATTGCAATGGGGTACAATCAATAAAAGGTTCAACAGGTTCCTGTAAGTCTTCCATAATACCAATTATGTTGCTAAAGCAGGGTACACATCCCGAAGGGTCACTCAATGGTTGGCATTGTACGCGGTAGTAAATAATGGTGTTATTGCCTTCAATAATAATATTGGTATTTTGGGTAGTATTTGTCATCCCCATCGGGAACCAGGGCCCGTTGACATCATAAGCAAACTCCCAGTTGATCTTGCAGGTGGTAGGATCAAAGCCTTCTGCGAGTAAGGTGCCGGAACAATCCGGACAAACCGTATACACCAAAGCGTTATTTTGCATTACCCCGTTCATGGGAGCATCTTGCAAAGTGATCGTTCCACAGACAGGCTGGGGGTCAACAGAAATGCATCGAGTAACTGTTTGGCTTTTTCCTCCACAGTTTGAAACAACGGCCTCGACACATAGGTCTTCAGTGTTAATGGTAACCGGCAGATCCCAGCTAGTTTGATTCATTTGATTGGACACAACAACATCGTTAACACTCCATTGAATGTCTACAAATTCTCCCGGAATACTGACAAATAAATCCGCTGACTGTAACGCTACCATTAAAGTCAGTTCATCCCCTTCGCAGAGGCCGACATCCAGATCAAAATCATCTTCCGTACTCATTTCAATCATTGACGGAGAAAGCGGGCAGCAGATGCGGAGGGAATATTCTGCCGTAAGATATTCACAAGTATCAGTAGTATTGGAAGCAATGATCTGCGCGCGAAAAAGCCGGTCGACGAAACCGGTGGTACTATTTAAGCAGTCGATCTCTAAAACCTCGTTGCCCGAAAAAACGGGGAATGTGTAAGGCATAGAACCATCATCTTGCACAAAAGGTGCCCCTTCAACATTTTGCCACTCCTGCCCGCCATCATCGCTATACTGCCAATTTATGGTCGTGTTTGCCGTAGTTGGAAGGTTGAGCAGAGAAAAAAGTACTTGTTCTCCGCTGCAGATCTCGTTAAGTGTATTAATGGCCAGAGGGTCTTTAATTTCAAGTGCGACATCGGAAAAATCTTCCAGATCCGCTACTTCTACTGAAAACGAAGTAATATGGTGGCAGCAATTTTCACCGCATGGTTCGTCGTTACAAAAAGAACTGGGACGATTATAATACAGATCGAGTTCTAATGGAGCAGGTACGGATTCATTTACACAAATGGTAAGAGCAATTTCGCTTCCGCCGGTATTACTTACCTGGGGTTGCTGAGGACTACTACATAACAAGCCCTGGTCGTAGGCATCTACATCATTCAGGGTAATAACTCCCGCCGGCATTTCAGGATAATCAACAAAAAGCGTAAATTGATGGTCCACCAAAAAAAATGGCGGAACAGATAAAGTTGCTTGTAGGGTAAAGCAATCACCCGGGCACAGGCTTTCCGTTGGGAAACCGGTATAGCTCACCTCACAGTTATTTGACAAAATAGGAAGCGGTGCTATTTCAATAACAGGTCCCTTTACTATCCTTCCATTCACTTGTTCTGCTGTTTCTATCTGCCACACATATCGGTTATCAGGCATTAAAGGCGGTGCTTCTCTGGGGTAAGAGAACTGATCGCCGGCAATGCCCTCCTGTAGGAAGTACAGACTAGTATCGGGAAGCTCATCCGGCACCATTGCTGTAGAATCCAGCGGAAGGATTTTTAGCCGGTAATCACCTTCGTAATCAAAATTGGTTGCCCATTGAAATGTTAAGGTGGAATCGGGATCAAATAAGAAAGTTCCCGTTGGAGCGATCGCACGAATGGAATCCCTATTTTGGGCCTGAAGAAAAGCTACAAAAAACAATAGCATTACACTAATTAAAAATCGCATAGTTCTAGGGTTTATTGAAGGTATTAATAGATGTATCCCAGGTCATTTATCGACCTGCACGTTAAGCGATCGATTGACACTAAATCGCGAATCTATCTTTTCACATGACTTCTTATTCTAAAAAAATAGCCTTATCCAGCAAAGAGATCTTTTTAGAAAAATAACAATAAGTTGCTTTCTAAAAGTAGGTAAGATGGTACTCACAGGTTTTGCTAAAGATAGAAAAATAATTTTTATTCCAAATAAGGCGCCGAACAATAGAGACATGAGCTGCATAGCGATCCAATTCACTTAAGCACCAAAGGGTTTTGTTCATCGGTAGGATCTTGCCTCATTAACACCGCTAATTTTTGATACAACTCCGGTAATTGGTCTTTGAATTGATGCGGGCGTTCGAAGAAATACTCAATGCTCACGGCGAACAATTCGCGGATATTGCGTCCGGCATAGTTGTGAAAAAGCTTGTGTTTATTTGCATGAATAAGTTGTAATTCCATATTAGCCTGCGTTTGCCAATCTTTCCACCTTCTTTTATTGAAAAAATTGGCTTCGAGCATGTACTCAAATTCCAGGCAATGGGCCAATTCATGTAAAGCAACATTAAAGGCATCATCGTCTACCTTAAATCCTGCCTGTACGTGCGGCCAGGATAGGCTTACCTTTCTGGTATTCGGGTTCACATCTCCAATAAGCAGGTAATTTTTTCCACGGTAGGTATAGGGCCTGGGAGCTATAAGAACAGTATTAAAATGATTGAAATAAAAATAGCGGTAACCGAAAGTGATCTGAACAATAGCACTTCCGATGGCTATTTTCATATCTTCTGTCACAACATCTATCCCGTCGGGGATGAACCGAATGATCTTCAACAAAACCGCCAGGCGTTGTTCAAACCGCAGTTTTAAAGGATCGTCCAATTTCCGATAGTAACTGGAATAACTTTCTAAGATCAATCGTTCGGACCCCTTCAATTGAATCGGACGGTAGTGGTGGTACCAGTATACGACTTTATTCCAAAGCATAAAGTGTTTTTTTGGTAGGGAAGAAAGGTATAAAGGTGCAAGAGAATGGAAGGAACTATTAGACTTGTCTAATTAATTTTCCTTTGTTATCCCTTAAAACTAAAAAAAACGCTCATGAGACGCAAATCTACATGAGCGCATATAAAAAATTAAAGTGCAATTATTCTTTATTAACAACGGGCTTTTTCTGCTGTACGTAAGCCGCAATGCCATGATTATCTTCTAATTCCCGGGCGGCAGTTCTGGCGCGACTTAGATCTTCATAACGGTCTACCAGCACTACATTTATCGTACCGCGGTCAAACGGCTCCACGGTTGTGTTAGAATACCCCAATCCTCTTAATTTTTCTGCATGACTTTCCGCATTAGCTTTGGAAGTAAAGTTCCCCGCAATTAAAAGGTATTGCCCAACATTATCCCCCAACGTTGCCGGAGAATAAGACTCGGGAACGGCCTCTTCATTGTCCAGTTCTTCATCGGCAATTGTTTCATCTTCTGTTGTTGCGGACGCTCCTTCTGCAATGCCTGCATCTTCATCATATTCGTCTGCTTCATTGGTAGCCGATTCATCGGCTGTGCTAGCAGGATCATAAGTTTCTTCATCCGATGACGTCGGCGTATCTTCAAAATATTCATCGTACGGATCTTCACCCTCTGCTATGGGCTCCGAATCTCCTTCTCCCGTCAAATTGACTACCCTGAAGATCAGCAAACCCAATGCTAAAACACAGACAGCGACTATTGCAATCGTTACAAAATCAAGTCTTGACATATCAGACAGTTTTTACGGTTTTTATGAGCGATATTATGGATCGTTTTTCTGTATGCCAATATAACCAATACTATTGAACATTCCTAACAAGTTAATTCACACAAATTGCTTATACAATTGACATGTTTATCTGTGGTTACAAAAATTTTTCGGTGTTGCTTTTATTTCGACCGCGGACTTCTAAAAAATAGTATTAAAAGTTAATCTGTAGTTGACTTATTCGCAAAATCCAAGGTTTGGAGATCGTAATTAAACAAAAATCAGCCCTCCGCGTTTATTTATTGAGCTTTGTTTAAATTTTAAACTATCCCAAGTTAACCAAATTAATTGACGAATACCCCTCAAAATAGATTTAATAACGAATAAAGTTTCTTTTCCTTAGAAAGAAAATGCTGGAAAACTGTTTTGGCGGTCGTACTATTTTCAAAACATCAATTAAAACCAAGTTAAAAAAAACTTATTTTTCTAATTCGCCAAAATAAGACCATATCCAAAACAACTACAAATACGCTTACAAAAACATTGGATAAAGTTGTGCTTTTTTTGCTATAAAAAGCAAATTTAATCCTTTTATTTGAAATCAAATATAGAAGTACGCTAAAAGAAGAATCATCCCTGTTTACACCAAATAGATGACCACTTTATAAGTTTTTCATTCAATTCCCTAGCCAATTTACTCCAAAACATTCATTCAAATTAAATTACTATTGAGATCATGCATAAAGTAAATGAGGGCTTATATACGCCTCAGTTAGAAAGTGACGCTTGTGGAACAGGATTGATAGCTCGATTGGACAACATTCCCTCGCACAACCTTGTCGCCAAAGCGATCAAGATGTTAGAGAATATGGAACACAGAGGCGCCTGCGGGTGCGAACCTAACACCGGCGACGGCGCAGGAATTCTCATAAAAATCCCGCATAACTTTTTAAGGGAAGAGTGCCAGTCAATTGATATTTCGTTACCTAAACCTGGTGAATACGGGCTTGGAATGGTTTTCTTTCCTTCGGATCAAAAGATGGAAAACGAATGTAAAGTAACGATCAACGATTATTTAGAGGAGTTAGGATTTGATTTCCTAGGTTACCGAGACGTACCTACTGATAATACCACAATCGGCCATTCTGCCAAGAGAACAGAGCCACACATTCAGCAAATTTTTGTCCAACCTAAAAAACGGCTAAGCCCCATTGAGCTTGAACGCAAATTATTCGTTCTAAGACAAATAGTCACTCATACCATTCACCATACTTTCCCTCAGACAAAAAGCTCCTTTTACATTGCTTCTTTTTCCGGGCGCACGGTAGTCTATAAAGGTCAACTGACTACCTACCAGTTGAAAAATTACTATCCAGACTTAATAGACAAACGTCTTGAGTCTTCGATTGCACTCGTCCATTCCCGTTTTGCTACCAATACCTTTCCCCAATGGCAATTGGCTCAACCATTCAGGTTTATTGCCCACAATGGTGAGATTAATACCATCCTGGGTAATATGAACTGGTGGAGGTCGAGAGAAAGCACTTTAAGATCCAAGATCTTTACAAAAGAAGAACTGGAATATTTACTCCCGATCGCCAATGACACCCAATCGGATTCAGCCAACTTTGACAATGTACTGGAATTTCTGTATCTCAGTGGCCGCTCATTACCACATGCTTTGATGATGATGATCCCTGAAGCGTGGCAAGAACGCACCTGGATGGCAGGGTTCAAAAGAGCTTTTTACGAATATCACAAGTTATTGATGGAACCGTGGGATGGTCCGGCAGCCATTTGCTTTACCGACGGAAAAATTATCGGTGCTACGCTGGATCGTAACGGACTTCGGCCGTTGCGCTATCAATTGACCGACGACAATGTTCTTATTGTTGCCTCGGAAGCAGGTGTGGTCCCCTACTCTCCCGAAAAGATCACCAAAAAAGGCCGCTTAAAAGCAGGCCGAATGCTTTTGGCCGATCTTGAAGAACAACGTATTATCGGCGACGAAGAACTCAAAAGGAAAATCTGCCAGGAGTTACCCTACTCTAGTTGGCTGGAGCAACATAAAGTTAAACTGGAGGACTTACCCGAACCGAACCGATACATATTCTCCATCAACGGTGCTCAACTGGTTCGTCAGCAAAAACTTTTTGGTTTTACAAAAGAAGACCTTAAATTTCTCCTTACCGAAACCGTAAAAGTTGGAAAGGACCCTATCGGATCAATGGGGGCTGACACGCCGCTGGCGGTGTTATCCAGTCAAACCCAACACCTGGCTAATTATTTCAAACAACTCTTTGCCCAAGTTACTAATCCACCGATCGACCCCATCAGGGAACGCTCCGTTATGTCACTGTTCACAACATTAGGGGCAAAAGGTGACATTCTTGAGGTCAAACCAGAGAATGCAACCTTTGTCCATTTGGATCAACCCATTCTCAAAAATGAAGATATTGCCCGCTTACGGTCCTGGCACCACCCTGATTTCAAAGCCAATACAATAGATGTTCTATTCAGGGCCGATGGGCAAAAAGGGCGGCTACGGGCAGCTTTAGACCATATTTGCGCTACTGCAGAAGACCTGGTTCGCAATGGTTTCAATATTATTATCCTTTCCGATAGAAAAACAAGTGAAAAATTAGCCCCTATTCCTACTTTGTTGGCAACCGGAGCCATCCACCATCATCTCATCCGCAATGGATTGCGCAATAAAACGTCTATCGTGGTCGAAGGAGGAGATATCAGGGAAACCCACCACATGGCTACTTTGATCGGATTTGGTGCCAATGCATTCAACCCCTATTTAACTTTCGATACCTTAAGGTCGTTGAATGAGAAGGGCGCATTAAACCAAAGATTTCAGGACGAAGAATTGATTCAGAGATATATCAAAGCCACTGGGAAAGGGCTGTTAAAAATATTTTCCAAAGTAGGCATCTCTACCCTGCAATCGTACCACGGTGCACAAATATTCGAAATCCTGGGATTACAACCCGACGTTGTTGAACTTTGCTTCAATGGCAGCATATCCAGGATTAAGGGCATAGGATTTGACGAAATCGCAGAAGAAGTATTGATCCGCCATCGTGAAATATATATAAAATCAACGGAAATTCGCAAGAAACTGCCAGAAGGCGGAGTTTATCAATGGAAAAGAAGGGGAGAGTATCATTTGTTCAATCCACAAACTATCCACTTACTTCAATATTCTACCCGGAAAAATGATTACAAAGCCTATAAAAAATACGCCGCACTGATCAACGACCAGAACGAGCAAGTCTGCACCTTACGAGGCCTTCTTGGCTTCAGAAAAGGCAAACCGATACCGATTGAAGAAGTAGAGCCCGTAGAATCCATTGTAAAGCGGTTTGCAACCGGTGCCATGTCTTTTGGCAGTCTTTCGCATGAAGCTCATTCAACTCTAGCAGTAGCGATGAACCGTATTGGAGCGAAAAGTAATAGCGGAGAAGGAGGAGAAGATGAAATGAGATACAAAGTAAAAGAAAACGGTGATTGGGAACGGTCGGCCATCAAACAAGTGGCTTCCGGCCGTTTCGGTGTTACCATTAATTACCTGACCAATGCCGATGAGTTACAGATCAAAATGGCACAAGGGGCTAAACCAGGAGAAGGCGGACAACTCCCCGGCCACAAAGTAGACGAATGGATCGCCAGGGTTCGCCACTCAACACCAGGGGTAGGACTCATTTCTCCACCGCCGCACCATGACATTTATTCCATTGAAGATCTTAAACAACTCATTTTTGATTTGAAAAATGCCAATCGCCGGGCCCGGATCAACGTTAAGCTCGTATCAAAAGCAGGGGTCGGCATCATTGCCTCAGGGGTAGCCAAGGCGCACGCTGATGTCATCCTGATCTCCGGGCACGACGGCGGTACGGGGGCTTCTCCCTTAACGTCAATCCGGCATGCAGGCCTTCCCTGGGAGCTCGGTTTAGCCGAAACACAACAAACGCTTGTCAAAAACAAACTACGGGACCGGGTAGTCTTACAAACTGACGGACAAATAAGAACGGGCCGCGATTTAGCAATAGCTACCCTGCTGGGAGCAGAAGAGTGGGGAGTAGCTACCGCAGCATTGGTAGTAGAAGGTTGTATTTTAATGCGAAAATGCCATATGAACACTTGCCCGGTGGGAGTGGCTACACAGGATCCGGAGTTGCGCAAGAAATTCAAGGGGGATCCGCAATTCGTCATCAACTTTTTCCACTTTCTGGCACAAGACCTCAGAGAGATTATGGCCCAACTTGGCTTTAGAACGGTCAAGGAAATGGTCGGTAAAGTGGAAATGCTCCGGCAGAAACCAGGGATCAAGCACTGGAAATACAAAAACGTTGACCTGGGACCTATCCTTTACAAAGAACCAACTGATCCTTTTGTAGGTATTCATAAAAGTATCGAGCAAGATCATGAAATTGACAATGTGCTCGATTGGCAATTGATCAAAGAAGCACAACCTGCCTTCGAACACCAGCAAAAAGTATCACATATTTTCCCCATCGCGAATACTGACAGAGCCGTAGGCACGATGTTATCCAATGAAGTAGCACGAAAATACGGCAGCCAAGGATTACCCGAAGATACTATCGATTTTGAATTTAGGGGTTCGGCCGGCCAGTCTTTCGCTGCTTTTGGTGCCCACGGGCTGAAATTCAAATTAGAAGGGGAAGCCAATGATTACTGTGGAAAAGGACTCTCCGGAGCCCGATTGATCATCGTCCCCGATCGATCAGCCAAATTTCAGGCCAGTAAAAATATCATCATCGGAAACGTTGCCTTTTACGGAGCCACTTCCGGCGAAGCCTACATCAATGGTAAAGCCGGCGAGCGTTTTTGCGTCAGGAATTCGGGCGTTCACGCCGTCGTTGAGGGTATCGGCGACCATGGTTGTGAATACATGACCGGAGGACGGGTGATCATTCTCGGAGAAACCGGTGACAATTTTGCTGCCGGAATGAGTGGCGGCATCGCCTACATTTTCGATGCTAACCGCAATTTCAAACAAAATTGTAATATGGGAATGGTCACGCTCGACGACCAAATGAGCGAAGAAGAATATGCTTTTGTTAAACAAATGATACAAAAGCATATTCAATACACCCACAGCGAATTGGCGATGAAGATCTTACTGAACTGGGAAGACCACAAATTACGGTTTCAAAAAGTCATGCCTCTGGATTATAAGCGGATCTTGGAGGAGCAGGCCCAAAAAGAGGCATTGTTAAGTCAGGAAGCCAGAGCTTAAAGTACTTGTTTTAGCAAGCTCATTAACTAAATTTAATTGATCAACACGAAAATGAAAAAATATGGCGGATCCAAAAGGATTTTTGAAATACGATAGAAAGCTGCCAAATACGCGTCCTGTTGAAGAAAGGATTAAAGATTACGGGGAATTATACCAGCCATTTGAGGAAAAACAAACCGTAGAACAAGCGGCGCGCTGCATGGACTGCGGCATTCCATTTTGCCATTCCGGTTGTCCGTTGGGAAATATTATTCCAGATTTTAATGATGCGGTTTACGAAGAAGACTGGGAGGAAGCTTTCCGCATTTTGAGCAGTACGAACAATTTTCCTGAATTTACGGGCAGAATATGTCCGGCCCCGTGCGAAGCAGCTTGTGTTTTAGGCATCAATCAACCTCCGGTGGCTATTGAACATATCGAAAAAACGATTGCAGAAGTAGCATTTGAAAAAGGCTATATCAAGCCCAATCCCCCTATCCTTCGTTCTGGCCGGCAAGTTGCCGTTATTGGTTCCGGACCAGCAGGGTTAGCGGCAGCCGCCCAACTAAATAAAGCCGGACATTTGGTGACCGTTTACGAACGCAGCGACCGCATTGGCGGATTACTACGTTACGGCATTCCCGACTTTAAGCTCAGCAAGAATGTAGTAGACCGGCGCATTCATTTGATGCAAGCGGAAGGCATTAGATTTTTCACCAACGCTAATGTTGGCGGCAATACTCCCGTTTCGGAGATCATGGAACAATACGATGCTGTCGTGCTTTGTGGCGGGGCCACC
The DNA here is from genome assembly GCA_964533785.1 of uncultured Saprospiraceae bacterium. GTDB lineage: Bacteria > Bacteroidota > Bacteroidia > Chitinophagales > Saprospiraceae > JANQRV01. Next base: position 19,789 of record CAZHNG010000040.1, read on the forward strand.
AAGGCGAGGAACCTGAATATTCCAGGCCGGGAATTGCGGGGCATCCATTTTGCAATGGAATTTTTGGAAAAAAACAATAAAAAGGTTGCAGGTGATGATTTACCGGAGGGAGGCTTTATTTCTGCAAAGGATAAACACGTAGTTGTCATTGGAGGAGGGGATACCGGAGCTGATTGTGTAGGCACTTCAAATCGTCACGGCGCAGCATCGGTGACCCAAATTGAATTGTTAACTAAGCCTCCTGCCGAGCGAGATGATTATACCTGGCCCAATTGGCCAATGATCCTCCGGACATCTACTTCCCACGAAGAAGGCTGTGACCGGCAGTGGGCTCTGCTCACCAAATCATTCGTCGGTGCAGGTAATCATGTTAAAGGTATCGAATTGGTGAACATTGAATGGAAAAAGAATCCTCAGACCGAACGTTATGAGTTTCAAGAAATACCTGACACCTCGCGCATCATACCTTGTGACTTAGCACTCATTGCAATTGGTTTCGTGGGTCCGGAAAAGGAAGGCCTTTTGCAACAATTAGGTGTTTCACTTGATGACAGAGGCAATGTGCATACAGAGAATTATCAAACCAATATCGACAAGATCTTTGCTGCCGGAGACGTTCGCCGTGGTCAATCCTTGGTTGTCTGGGCTATATCTGAAGGAAGAGAAGCGGCCCGTGCTGTTGATGAATACCTCATGGGCAGCAGCACCCTCGAGCAGAAAGATCATTCTTATTTGATCAAACAAGGTTGATCGCGGATAAATAGGAATTCCCTTTTCGATGTTATTTAGAGTAAGGCGAGGCCGTATCATCAGTTAAGCACAAAGGAAATAGAGAAAATTTTGTTTTAAACACACCAGGTAGGGTTTGCCAGCATTGTTCTAACTTAACTTTTGATGATATAGCCTCGCCTCACTAGACGACTTCTATGCTTACTACTTATTCTGCCGGAACCCATTTTTTGAACCACTCCAGGTTACGGGTGAGTGCATCGCGCATCAGAGCGGGGTCTTTAATTTGATGACCTTGCTCCGGATAAACGACTAGTTGAGTTTCCGCTTTTCCAATACCTTTTAAGGCTTCGTAGAATTGAATGCTTTGCTCCGCCGGAACCCTTTGGTCGTTCTCCCCAACCTGTATTAATAACGGTGTAGTTACATTATTTACATTGCGATAGGAAGAACGGTTTTCATATAGGTCAAAATCTTCCCAGGGTTTTGGCCCCAAATAAGTATGATAAAACTCGGGAAGATCCGTTTGCGAGTACATGGAGATCAGGTCCACCGCACCAGCACCAGCACTAGCTGCTTTGAAACGGTTAGTTTGGGTGACTCCCCAAAAAGTATGATGCCCGCCGAAGCTCCAGCCCATAATACCAAGCCGTTCGGCATCAGCGTACCCTTGCTTTATCATTTCATCTATTCCAGAGTTAATGTCTATCCAATCTCTTCCGGAAATATCTCCGCGATTTAAACCGCGAAATCTTTCGCCGTAACCGGTCGATCCACGGTAATTGGGTTGGAGTACCGCGTATCCGTTCGCGGCAAATACTTGAATAGGATAAACACTATGCCTGGCATTAAATCGGCCAGGAGAAATACTCGCAGGCCCCCCGTGAATAACAAGCAGCAAAGGTACCCGATCTCCTTTTTCGTAACCTACCGGTAATGTCAAAACCCCTTCAATCACTTCTCCGTCAGCTTCAGAAGTCCATTGAACGACACGCTGTTCGCCAAGGTCAAATGTTTCTATAGCGGGATTCATATCAGTAGCTACCTGAGGGTTAAAATCTTCGGTTAAGGTCTGATAAATATCCGGCCCTTTTTCATTGCTTTCTCCAATAAAGGCCACTTTCTTACCGTCGTCTGAAATGGAGAATTGCCGGTAATACATCTTATCATCACTGATAATCCTCGGAGCCCCTTTTGCACCACCATTGGCAACTGGTATTTTGTACAAGCGGCGCATCGTTTTATACGCCACTTCTACGTAGAGAAAATCAGAAAAAATGGCGACAAAATCAGCATGTTCATCAATACTGCTTGTTAGCGAGGTAGGTACACCATTATCTGTATCAACCGCCCAAATCTGACGGTTAAAAGCCATGAGCCTTTTGTTGCTACCCGACACGATCAATCCATGATCTTCCGTCCAGGCTACGGGTGTTTCGTATCCAAGCATATCCGTCAATTGACGAGATTCCTGGGGTTCACTAACCAGGTAAATAGCCGTTTCTCCGTAAGCTCTCCAGGAAGGATCTTTACGTGCACTGTAGGCGATAATTTCTGAGTCAGGAGACCATTGGATCTCAGTTACAAATTGTTCATCCGCAGACCATTTTTCAGCATTACCGCCACCGTCTACCGTTGTTACCCATAGATGATGCCAATCATCCTCGTAATATTCTCCCCAAATGATGGGTCTGCCTTTTTCTTCTTCCAGCTCTTTTTCTTCTTCACTTTTTTCGGGTTTAGCCGTGTAAGCAATCTTTTTTCCATCCGGAGAGATCTTAAAGGTACTGATACCGTTGGGAGCATCCGTAATTTTAGAAGCCGCTCCGCCCTCGGGCGAAATTTTAAAGACTTGTTTTTTATCATCTTCTCTTTCTGAAATAAAGGCAATAAACTCTCCGTTAGGCGACCACTGTATGCCGTAATCTGGTGCCAGATCTTTTGTTAATTGCTTAGTTGTCGGGCCATTGGGGTTGACGAGCCAAACGTCTGTATTCAATTTATTCTCTTCAAAATCATTTTCCTCTACGACAAAAGCTACCCATCGTCCATCCGGACTAATTTTTGCTTCTTTAACACTACGCAATTCCAACACATCCTCAATTTCCATAGGGCGTTTACTTTGTGCTGCAATGTTTAAGGAACTGATGAACAGGATCACCAGGAGGGGAATCCATAAACCATTTTTTACAAACTTCATAGACAGTGTGATTTTTAGAATATTAAAAACTATAATTTGACAAACGTAAAAAATGCGGATCAAATATCCGCAGAATTGCAATTTGTTGGAAAGAACAATATTATTTTAGCCAACTGTGAAGTTTAACCCATCGTATGCTATCGAAACATTTTCGGGCAATATACGAGAGACCTCTGCATGTTTGCCCATCCGGTGACTTATATGTGTCAAATAGGCCTGTTTGGGTTCCAAAAATTGAATTAAATCCAAGGCCTCCGATAAATTCAGGTGAGTATAATGATGGTCCTGATGCAAGGCATTAAGGACCAGTATTTCCACTCCGCTCAGCTTTTTGAGCTCTTCTTCTCTAATCGTCTTTACATCAGTAAGATATACAAAGTTCTTTATCCTAAAACCCAAAACGGGTAGCCGGCCGTGCATGGCCTCAATGGGATGAAATTCGAGGCTACCGATTTGAAACGAATTATCCTTATCAATAGTAGTTACATTTACCATAGGAGCACCAGGATAACGTTCCTCTGCAAACACATAATCGAATCTTTTCCTAAGGGCTACCTGGACTTGCTCGCTTGCAAAGGCTTGCATCTCTTTGCCGTATTTAAAATTGAACGGGCGGACATCATCCAACCCGATAATATGGTCGTTATGCTCATGGGTGAATACAATAGCATCGATTGAATTAACGAATGCCCGCAACATTTGTTGTCTGAAATCGGGGCCGCAATCGATAACTACCGTTTCTGTTTCTGATTGAACGAGCAAGGAGGATCTTAATCTTTTATCTTTCTGATCCGTAGACCTACAAACATAGCAGTCACACCCTATAACAGGTACACCCTGGGATGTCCCTGTCCCTAAAAACGTGCATTTGAAATTGATAGTAACTAAATTTTAGAATGTTCTGAAACCGGTCAAAAGTACCATTAATATTAAACTTGTCTATTCAAAAACATATCAAAAAAGGAGAGTGTTCAGACTAAATTGAATTGGAAGAGAAAAAGTTGAGGAACAAAAAAAGCCCCCCTCCAGTCTGCCTAGGAGAGAGGCCATCCCAAAAACCGATTTAAGTATAAAACTTGAAAACGGTCCTTGTGAATCACATACAATCCAATCGCCTTAATCAACTGAAAAACAGGTGATTAAAACATTAGAAATCGTGAATATCTAAATGTGTAATTTTCAGGATCAACCCCCCGAAATTCAGAGGATAATTACAGGCATGATAGATTTAAAAGCTCTAAGTGGGAAAAAGTAGTTAGGAAATATAATCCAAGAATGATTATACTACAAAAAGATTTGACTCGGATTATAATTTGTTATTCTAAAGCTCCTCAAATGCAGTACAAATATAATATATCTATTTTTTAAATACTAAAAAAAGGTGATTTTTTTGAAATTAGGTAGGAAATTAAACGGAATTTCATTTTTTCTAGAGACCGTTGATATTAAACCCGTATCGTTTTATGAAACCCGCGCCTAATTTCCTACGTCAGCATTGGGCAACGTCTTGAGAGGATTTTACTCCTGTATTGCTCAATACTTACTATTTATACTAAAAAACAGATCAATTGTTGCAAGGAAAAATCTATTGATTTGAATTGATCTTTACCCCACCTTCCGTTTTCACAACTTTTTTCTTTTTGAAAGAGAACGCCACCATAATTTCGTGTGATCCGGAATTATACTCTTGAAATTGCTGGAAGGACATATCATAGGTATAATATAAATAGAAGTTACTCAACTTCGTTCCCATTAAAATGCCCATTCCGCCGAAAGAGCGGTAAGAAAGACCGGCAATGAGCTGATCGTCAATAAAGCCAGCTTTCAAGTTTACATCAACCTGGTTAGGCGCATCTTTAATCTGACGCACCATTAAAGAAGGCGTTAGGGTGAAATTAAGGTCATAAATTTCAAATTCATGCCCTACATGGAAGATAAAATGTCTTAACAAGGAACTACTACTGCTTGTGGTCACGATGTCATCCAACCTCGACTCAACCAAGTCAGTAAAGACTAAACCCGCGAAAGTCCGTTTATTATGTGTTCCATAAACCGATAAAGCAGCATCAAAATCTCCCCTACCGTTCATAGCTTCTTCCAACACTCTGTCTCCGGCCTGGAAAAAGTTATTCAAAGTAAATTCACTGCCCAGGTTCATTTGTTGATACTCCGCTCCTACGCCGGCCGCGAGTTTAATTTTGTCATTTAGAGGAAAACGAAGTGCAAAGTTCATTCTGGCTCTCAAACGGTTAATCTGTGCAGCCGATTCCGACATAACGGCCAATCCAAACCCAAAGCTATTTCCGACCGGGCCGTTATATATACCTGCTATATTTTGCGGGGCATCAACAAAGCCGGTCCAGGAACCACGGGCATTCACCTGAAATTGATGCTCCTCTGAAAATCCCGCCGCTGCTGGATTGATCAGGATCGGTGAAATATGATATTGGGTAAAAACGGCTTCTTCCTGAGCATTTAAACCGGAAATCAAACCTGTAAAAAACAATATATGAAGTAGAATCTTTTTCATGATCAATATTTTAAAACGGTTAGATCTGACAAAAATTTACCATAGCTGCCAGATCTATCCGTTGGTTAATTTTGAATGTTATTCTCTAATCAAGCTAATTGAACCTTTGAGTTGTACTAACATCCCTGTTTGAGGGTCTGTATACTCGAGTACATAATAATAAGCTCCTTCGGGAAGGATCTCACCGCTATTGGATTCTCCCTCCCAACAATTGAAGCCTCCTCCATCGGAGCAGTCGTAATTTTCTACATCGTATACCAATTCTCCCCAACGGTTGAATATTTCTATTCTATTATCTACCAGATCATCACTACAGAAGAGAATGAACTGATCGTTAGAACCGTCACCATTCGGAGAGATGACGTTCCGGTCTTCAAGACAAGGGAATAACCGGTTTTCAATATTGCCTTCCGCCGTCGTACTGCAACCATTCGCATCGACCACTTCTACGATATAATCGCCGGGGCATTCATCCGCCAATTCTTGAGCATTGACACCAGGACGCTGCTGCCAATTGAAATCGTAGGGTGCTGATCCCCCGGTTACGATCGCCCTTGCTACACCGTTACAGGTTTGTCCTTTGCGTTCGGTGGCCGGTTGAGTCTCTATGGTCACTTGCAGTGAGTCGGGGTTACGGATTTCGAAGGTACCGGATGCTCCGCAATTATTCGCATCCGTTGCCGTTACACCATAGGTTCCCGGAGCTAAAAATGCGGCACGTGCACCTCCTAACTGAGGATCGTGCTCCCATTCGTAACTATAGGAAAATCCGGAATTTCCTCCTTCCACTTCTACCCTTATTTCTCCATCACTATCACCCGGACAGCTTACGTCAGTGATAGTAGCGACTAACTCAGCTTCTTCGGGTGCTTCCAAGACTACTTCTGAACTGACCATACAACCGGTTTCATCATCAAAAACAGATACCAGATAAGTACCGGCTTCTGCATTTTCAATGGTTTGGTCCATTGAAACCAACACTTCGTCTCTTGTCCATTCGTAAGTTAACGGGTTGTCACTATTCAAGCCGGTAGCACGGATAATACCGTCATTTGCACCACTACAACTCACTTCAAAACCATTAAAGTCAGAAAGGATATCAATATCCACTCTTAATTTCGAAACGGCATCTACCGTAAATATTTTGCTAAGCGTATTGCCTGATTCCTCAGAAACCCTCACTGTATAAGTGCCGGTTTGCAGGCTTGTAGGGTCTTCATCTTGTGAAACCACTTCACCCTGATCATTAAGCCATTCGAAAGTATAAGGCATTTCGCCTCCGCTAACTTCCAAATTCACGCCGCCATCCTGATCTCCGGGACAAGTGGCAAGCTGCGGCTCTCCCTGTACGGTAAAAGTGTTTAGCCTTATAGTGTCTAAAACTTGTACACAGCCGTTGCCATCCGTTACGGTGGGAACAAAGCCGTCTGCCGATTCACATAGGTTGGTTAGCTGTGTTCCAGAACCAGTAGTATTCCAACTGACCTGGTAGCCAGAACCACTGCCACCGCTCAATTCAATATTGATGACACCACTACATCCTGTCTCTTCTGTATCATGCAAAATATCCACATTGCTCATCACAATTGGATCGGGTTCTGTTATCATGACCTGCCCTTCAAATTCTGAGGTGTTTTCGTCAATAACGGTATAGGTTATATCACCTGCAGGAACATCGTTTCGCATAGCCGTTGGCCCTTCGATGCCTTCCAAAACAACCCCATCGCTGAAGTTGATCATAAAGGGTGGATTCCCCCCCTGTATATTGAGCTGTATCTCACCGTCCGCGGCTCCAAAACAAGAAACATCAGAGGATGTCGCTGCGACAGCCAGAGGTGCGGCTATGGCATAACAGGCTTCTTTGAAACATCCCTGGTTATCCGTGATAGTAACACAGTATTCTCCTCTGGAAAGGCCGCCTATGTCTTCCGTAGTGGCACCATTTTCCCAAAGGAAAGAATAAGGGGCCTGACCGCCATCAATAGTCAAATCGATCACGCCATCGTTCATCCCGGGGGTATTGGTCGTAATATTCGGGGTAATCACTATTTCTTCCAGTTCAGCAACCTCGAAGTTCCCGGTTACCTGCTCCCCTTCGCTGTCTGTAATGGTTACGCTATAATTTCCTCTGGCAAGGTTAGAGATCATCGCTGTTGTCTCGTTATTACTCCATAAGAAGGTGTAACCTGGACGACCACCTGCAAATTCTACTTCAATACTACCATTCGCCTCGCCGGCACAGGTTGATTCGATAACAGCGGTTTGAATCTGAAGCTGCTGTGCTACGAAGGCACATTCGGTAATGGAACAATTATTGGCATCCGTAATGGTTACACAATACTCTCCTCCAACAGAAAGGTTAACCAGGTCTTTGGTATTACTGGTAAAGTCATTAGGACCTTCCCAGGAATAAGAATAATCAGGGTTACCTCCATTAACGGTTAAAGTAATCCGGCCGTCGTTACCCGTATCGATATCTCTGGCATTGATGCTGAATACTTGCAATTGGGAAGGACGATTGATCTCAATATTTCTTTCACTGGTGGTACAACCGTTCCGGTCGGTAACCGTGACATTGTAAGTTCCACGGTCAAGTCCCGTCTGTGTATTAGTGTTTCCGGTCAATGATCCGCCCCAACTAAAGTTAAAGTCAGGAGTTCCGCCGTTGACGACAATTGCTATACTTCCATCTGTTTCACCGAAGCAAGAAACATCAGTAGCGTCAATTTCCAGTTCCAGATCTCCGGGCTCCTGGACGGTAATTCCATTAGAAGTTACTTCACAGCCGTTCGCATCGGTTACGGTGACGCTGTAATTACCTCCGCCCAGGTTGGTTTGAGTCGGATCAGCAGGCAAGCCTGCACTCCAGGCGTACGAAAGGCTTCCTGTTCCGCCGTTCGCATCGATATCAATCTCGCCGTCTGTTTCACCAAAACAACTGATGTCGGTGATATTGACGTTATTTATGGTCAACCGGGAAGATGGTTGAGTAATGGTATAAGAATTAATGGTAATTAATCCAGAACCGGC